>NZ_JACAQY010000038.1:0-172926 GCF_013386835.1 Pseudomonas sp. IPO3774 | reverse complement strand
CATTGATGGGTGCGAAGAGGAAGTTCATGGACTCTTACGCACACATCTTTACTTGTACATACAAGCATATGCAATCAAGCGGCCAACTTTGCGCGCAAGGTTTGAAGATTTTTCCGGGACGAGGGTGGAAGCCTTGGAAAACAAGGCTTCGCAGCATGATGAATTTTCTTACGGGGGATTTTTACAGTGCGGGAGACTTGTCATCGAGGCAGGGCTTTGCGCCATGCTGGGGCGTTCGGTAACAAGTTGGTGCGGGAAGAGGGAAACAAAATGTGGGGGAAGAAACCCCCACCTGTTCAGGCGGCGGCAGTCAATTCGATAACGCAGCAACGGCCAGTCACGCTGACGTCCAGCAGGCCGGTGTTACCGTCCAGTTGCAGGCAGTCGTGACGGTTCAGCCGCTCACCGAGCACCTTCACTTCATCGGCCACGCTGAACACCAGCACGGTGTGCGCGGCACTGAAGAAACGCTGCGTGCCGTCCATCCATTGCAACCGCGCTTGATAGCGCTGCGGCGAATAGATGAGGTTGAAATCGCGGATCGGCCCGCCGATCAAGCGGCAGGACACCTGGCTGTCACCCTTGAACGGGAATGGCTGCAGCGGTAACAACCCGAGCTGTTCCTCGCCATCCACCGTCAGCACCATGCCCGAGCCTTGCAGCACGGTGATAATGCGCTGGTACCCGGCAAAGGTGGAGAACCCGCCCGACTCGGCGATATCGGCAATCGACAGGCGCCAGCCGAAACCGTCCAGGCCCTCCCCCGCGTCACGGGTGATTTCTTCAGTGCTGCCGCCACCGTTTTTCCACGGCATGCGAATGTAATCGGTAGCGCGCCAGACTTTCATCGAACTCATTTACTGAAACGTCCTTCCAGGCTATGACGGGAACCGGGGTGGATCAAACGTGCGGCCGTGACCGGCTGGCGGCCAGACCAGGTGCGGCGGCGAATCAGCAGGCACGGCTCGCTGGTTTCGATTTGCAGCAGCTTGCATTCGTCGGCGTCGGCCAGGATCGCCTCGACCACGTGCTCGCCTTCGGTCAGCGGCGCCACCTGGTTGAGGTAGGCATAGGGCGTTTGCTGGGTGAAATCCTGCTGCAGGTATTCCGGTGCTACCAGGGCGTTGACGAAACGGTCTTCGATTTGCACCGGAATGTCGTTTTCGTAGTGCACGATCAACGAGTGGAACACCCGCCCGCCTTCGCGCATTTCCAGCGCGACGGCGCGCTCGGAGCCGGCGGCTTCTTCACCGAGGGTAATGACCTTGCACGTATGGCGATGACCGCGGGAGGCGATCTCATCGGCAATGTTGTGCACTTCAAACAGCGCCGACTGGCTCTTGGGCTCGGCGACAAAGGTGCCCACACCTTGCATGCGTACCAGCAGGCCTTCGGCAGTCAACTCGCGCAGGGCGCGGTTGATGGTCATGCGGCTGAAGCCCAACTGGTTGACCAGTTCGCTCTCCGAAGGCACGCGATAATGCGGCGGCCAGTTGCCGTTGAGAATCTGCTGGCTGATCATCTGTTTGACGCGGGCATACAAGGGCGCCGGACTTTCGTCCATGTGGGCAGCCAGTGGAGACTTGGCGGGCGGAGTCGACACAGGAAATCCTTGTAGGTGAAAAAGAAGCATAGCTTGCCGGAGTTTACCGAGCAGGCAAACGTCTGTATATGTATATACAAATAAACACACGACTGGGGTGCCTGAATCATGTCCGCTTTCTTTGCCGAACGCGCGCTGCTGCCTAATGGATGGGCCAACGATGTACGTCTTGAAGTCAGCGCCGATGGCCTGCTGACCAAGGTTGAGCCCAACGCCAGTGCAGACGGTGCCGAACGGCTCAGGGGCCCCGTGCTGGCGGGCATGCCGAACCTGCATTCCCACGCTTTCCAGCGCGCGATGGCCGGGCTGGCGGAAGTGGCCGGCAACCCGAATGACAGTTTCTGGACCTGGCGCGACCTGATGTATCGGATGGTCGGCAAGATCCGCCCCGACCAGTTGCAGGTCATCGCGCGCCAGTTGTATATCGAAATGCTCAAGGCCGGCTACACCTCGGTGGCCGAATTTCACTACGTGCACCACGACGTCAGCGGCCAGCCCTATGCCGACCCTGCGGAGCTGTCGCGGCAAATCAGCCAGGCCGCCGCCAGCAGCGGTATCGGCCTGACGTTGTTGCCGGTGCTCTACAGCCACTCCGGTTTCGGCGGCCAGGCCCCCAATGAAGGCCAGCGCCGCTTTATCAACAGCACCGAAAATTACCTGAGCCTGCAATCACGCCTGCAACCGATTCTGGCCGCGCAACCGGCACAACGGCTGGGCCTGTGTTTCCACTCGCTGCGCGCCGTCACACCGCAACAGATCAGCGAAGTGCTGGCAGCCAGCGACAAGGCGTGCCCGGTGCACATCCACATCGCCGAGCAGCAGAAGGAAGTCGACGACTGCCTGGCCTGGAGCGGCCAGCGCCCGCTGCAATGGTTGTATGACCATGTTGAAGTGGATCAGCGCTGGTGCCTGGTGCACGCCACCCACGCCAATCCGGAAGAAGTGACGTTGATGGCCAGGAGCCGGGCGATTGCCGGGTTGTGCCTGACCACTGAAGCCAACCTGGGCGACGGGATTTTCCCGGCGGTGGACTTCCTGGCCCAGGGCGGGCGAATGGGGATTGGCTCCGACAGCCATGTATCACTGAGCGTGGTGGAAGAATTGCGCTGGCTGGAATATGGGCAGCGGCTGCGGGACCAGCGGCGCAACCGGCTGTATCGCAGCGATCAACCGATGGTTGGGCGTACGCTGTTCGATGCCGCGCTGGACGGCGGTGCCGAAGCGTTGGGGCAGCCGATTGGGCGTCTGGAAGTTGGCAAGCGTGCGGACTGGCTGGTGCTGGACGGCAACGATCCGTACCTGGCGACAGCGAACGAAGACGGGATCCTCAATCGCTGGTTGTTTGCCGGTGGTGATCGCCAGGTGCGCGATGTGCTGGTCAACGGGAAGTGGGTGGTGCGCGACGGGCATCACGCCGCCGAAGAAGACAGCAGCCGGGCGTTTACCCAGGTCTTGCGGGATTTGCTGGGCTGACAGACGACACATAACAAATGTGGGAGCGGACTTGCTCGCGAAAGCAGTGGATCAGTCAATACATCTGGTGACTGTCACACCGCCTTCGCGAGCAAGCCCGCTCCCACATTGGATTGGCGCTGTTTCGTATTACTGCGAGGTCTTCGCCATCTGCTTGTCCGACGTACGCCAGATCAAACGCGTGGTGTCATACCCCTGCTGCCGCGCTCTGCTCAGCAGGTCTTCGCGGGTGTCGGCGCTGACCGTCGGCGTGCGCGACAGCAACCACATGTAGCGCCGGCTCGGGCTGCCGACAATGGCGGTCTTGTAGTCATCGCTGACGTACAGCACCCAGTAATCGCCCTTGGCCACGCCCGGCAACAGCGAGGTGAACCAGTTATTGAATTCGACCCACAGTTTGTCGGTCTTGCCGGCGACCTGCGGCGTTGCGGTGCCCTTGGCTTCCTGCCACTTCCACTCAGGGGTCAGGCAGCGGTTGAACACCGACATGTTGCCATCGGGCAACAGCGTGTAGCGGGCTTCGGACTGCGCACAATTGCGCTGGAAGTACATCGGCAAACGGGCCAGCTCATACCAGGTGCCCTGGTAACGCTTGAGGTTGACGCTGCCAACAGTCTTGGGTTGCAGATCATCGCCAGAATGGCTGGCGCAGCCCGCCAAAAACAGGCTGGCGCAGAGGTATAGAACGAAACGCATCATGTTGTTTTTCTCCCGCAGGCTTTCGCCCCGGTTTACTTCAGGCCTTGCCCGGAAAAAATCAGTACTTTGTCACCGGCATATTGCACGCTGATAAAGCTGTTTTTATCGCCCCAGGTGCAACTGGACATACCCAGCGCGCCAGAACAATCAGTCGGCTTGCCCAACAACGACTCCACCTCGGCCTTTGGCATGCCGGCCGACAGTTTTGCGTAATTTTCTTGAGTGACCTTGCTGCAAGCGGCCAGAAGCACGCAAAACGACAACAGGGCGAGACGGCGTAACGACATGGAAAAACTCCTGGAGAGACGAAGCAGCTTGGGGGTCTGCCAGAAGCTTAGAAGGGAAAAGAGGTGTCTGGTTCCCGACGAGCGAAAACAAAAAAGCCCCGAAAACGCTGAAACGTTTCGGGGCTTTTGCTTACCGCAAGGACTTACGCCTTGTGGTAGCCGGTCACACGCTCAACTTCTTCCTTCGAACCCAGGAACACCGCTACGCGCTGGTGCAGGCCTTCAGGCTGGATGTCGAGGATGCGCTGGTGGCCGTCGGTGGACGCACCGCCCGCCTGCTCAACCAGGAACGACATCGGGTTGGCTTCGTACATCAGGCGCAGCTTGCCTGGCTTGGACGGCTCGCGGCTGTCGCGTGGGTACATGAACAGGCCACCACGGGTCAGGATGCGGTGCACGTCGGCAACCATCGCAGCCACCCAGCGCATGTTGAAGTTCTTCTTCAGCGGGCCTTCTTCGCCGGCCATCAACTCGCCCACGTAGCGGGTAACCGGCTCTTCCCAGTGACGCTGGTTGGACATGTTGATTGCAAATTCCTGGGTGGACGCAGGAATGGTGATGTCTTCGTGGGTGAGCACGAAGCTGCCCATTTCGCGGTCCAGGGTGAAGCCCTTGACGCCGTCGCCCAGGGTCAGCACCAGCATGGTCTGTGGGCCGTAGATCGCGTAACCGGCAGCTACCTGCTCGGTGCCCGGCTGCAGGAAGGCCTTTTCGTTCAGGGCTTCGTTCTGGCTCAGGTATTCGTTCGGGCAACGCAGTACCGAGAAAATGGTGCCGACTGGCGCGTTGATGTCGATGTTCGACGAACCGTCCAGTGGGTCGAATACCAGCAGGTACGCGCCTTTCGGGTATTTGCCCGGGATCTGGTAGGCATTGTCCATTTCTTCGGACGCCATGCCGGCCAGGTGACCGCCCCACTCGTTGGCTTCGAGCAGGATTTCGTTGGAGATCACGTCAAGCTTCTTCTGCACTTCGCCTTGTACGTTTTCAGTGCCCATGCTGCCCAGGACACCACCCAGCGCGCCTTTGGACACGGCGTGGCTGATTTCCTTGCAAGCACGCGCCACCACTTCGATAAGGAAGCGCAGATCGGCAGGCGTGTTGTTGCTGCGGGTCTGCTCGATCAAATAGCGACTCAGGGTAACGCGGGACATGGAAGGCTCCGGAAAGTGGGGGCTAAAAACCCGCGCAGTTTAACGCGAGTCGGGGCGTATTTCCTCCTATCAGAGGATTTAAACCCAATAGAGTTCATGGACTTTATTTAACGTGCCACCGGCGGCTTGCGCAGCAAACTGTAGGCCATGGCGCCCAGGGCCGCCACACCGAGCAGCAGCACGGCCCAAAGACCGAGCTTTTTCCAGTTCGGCCCGGCAACAACCGGGGCCGCGACCGCAGCCGATGTAACCACCGCCTCGCCCGCCACCTTGGCCTGCCCAACCCCCGCGAGACGTTCGGCGCTGTAGTCCGGAATCAGGGTCGACAGCGGCAAGTTCGCGCCTTTCACCGACGGATTGCCGAGCACAAGGGTGAACGGTGGCTCGCCCCGCGCCAGGAACACCAACTGCGTGGCCCGCACCGCAAAGCTCAAGGTCGGCGCCTCCACGCCCAGGCCACCACCACGCTCGTCCACGTCGAGCTTGAGCTGCGCAACAGCCTGGCCCGGCAACTGCAGTTCGTTCTGTAAAACGTCCTGGCCATTTTGTGTCAACCGGTAGAGCAAACCGCTGCTCATGGGCTGCCAGGCCTGATTACTTTCCCGGCGGCCCGACAAGGTGACCGGCGCCAGGCTGTTGGGTTGGCTCAAGTCGATTCGCAAGCGTTCGACGTTCAGTGCGTTGGGTAACTGCCAGCTGTATTCCCCGGCCTTGAGCCGGCTGCCCGACAACGGCTGCGACCACACCAGCGGCAACGGCAGGTTGTGGGCGCTGACACTCTCCAACTGCGCCGACGTCAGCGCCGGTGCCGCCTGGCCTTTCCACAGCAGACGCAGATACCGCGCCGACTGCCCCGGCAAACTCACTTCATGCTGCTCGACGCGCTCATCGGCAAACGACAACCGCGCCACCTGCCCTTCGCCCCAGGCGCGCCAGTGCTGCAAGTCGTCGCTGGCTTCGATGCTGAAACGCTGGAAGCCGTCGCGCTCGCTCGTCCAGTCGAGGATCAGTTGCTGCAACGGGGCCTTGATCGCACTCGCATCGAGCAGCCAGCCGCGCAGCACTTCTTCGCCGGCCTCCAGTTGGCTCGGCGGCTGCACTTGCACCAGCGTGCCGGTGGACGTGGATTGCACACGCACGCTGGGCACGGCTTCGGAGGAGTCAGCCGCAGCGTACAACGGGAACCACTTCACGTTGGACAGGCTGCGGCTTTCGGTGCTTTGCGCCGACTGCCGCGCCAGTGCGTAAGCCTGGGGCTCGCCAGCGGCGTTGAACACCCGCACGTCACCCAGGTCGGCCTGACGGGCGCTCAATTGCACCGCCAGCGGCAGTTCCAGGCGGTACCACGGGCCTTCTCCACTGACCGTCAGCGGCACACGCGTGGTGAAATCGGCGGGCGTTTCCTGGGCCCAGGCCGATAACGTCGTGCACAACCCCAACAGCGCCACACTCAGCTTGCCCATCAAGAGGCCACTCCTTCAGTTTCAACCACCGGCTCGGGGCGCTTGGGCGGCAGCGGCGCGAAATAGCCCACCACCAGCAACAGCCCGCCCACACCGATAAACGATACGATCCGCGCCAGCCCGCCGCGGTTGCTCAATTCGACGAAGAACAATTTGGCCACCACCACGGCAATCAATGCCGCACCGATCAGCCACACCTCACGCCGATGACGCAGATGGCCGCCGATCATCAGGCTCAGGGCAATCAGGGTCCACACTATCGACAGCCCGGCCTGCACCAGCATCGACTCCAGCAACGCATCCAGATGGAACGGCACGCCACCCCAGTGATGAGCCGTGCGCATCACCAGCGCAGTGAAGAAGGCGAACAACGAGACACCGGAGACCGCCTGGGCGACCAGTTCGGCGCGCGGCCCGCGTTGCGGTGCGGCACTGCGGGACCACAGGTACACACCCAACAGCGCGAATAGCAATCCAATATCCAGCGGGTTAAGCAGCGGCACATACGGCAGCGGCTCGGCGGTGCCGTCGCTGAAGATATTCGCCAGCCAGAACCAGCCGAGCATCAACACCGCCAGCGGCAACGCGGCATACAACCGGTACTCGCGCGGGTACGCCGACACCGGCCACGGCCAACTGCGTGGCGCGGCGGCCAGCACCAGGTATAGGCTCGGCAGGATCGCCCAGCCCAGCCAGCGCCAGGCGTTGTATTCCTCGGACAGCAGCAACAGGCCGTAGCGCAGCTCCAGCGCCAGCACGCCGATCAGCAGCCAGCAACCAAGCACATGCGCGGCGCTCAGGGCTTTCTCCGGAATGACCGAAGCCAGGCGTCGCAGCGACACGAAATGCACCGCAAACACCGCTGCCCATGCCAGCCAGGCGAAGTTCGCCGCCGGGTGATAACGCGAGCCCCACGCGCCCAGCAACACCACGCCCACCGCCGGCATCAACAGCGTGCACAGCAAGCCCAGCGACGCCCATTGCAGCCTCAGGGCCAATACCGCCCAGATCGCCACACTCACCGCCGCTACCGCCAACAGCCAGGTGCCTTGCAGCATCGACGGTGCAAAACGCAGCACTTCACTGACCAATGCCAACGTCCACCAACCCGCGCCCCATACCAACAGCACGTCGGACAGCCGTTGCAAGCTCAACGCTTCGAACACCGGCGCGTGAGGTCGACGCTGCAAGCGCCAGGCACCGACCAGCGCCGCCAGCCCGAGCACCATTGGCGTCCAGAAACCGCTATGGCCCAAAGGACGCAAACCCTCGCTGGTCAGCGGCCCGAGCAGGTCCGGCACCGCGATCAGGAACGAAGCGCCGCCGATCACTTGCAGCAACAACCCGAAGACAAAACTGACGCGCTGTTGCAGGTACAGGCTCAGCCAGATGATCAACAAACCACTGGCCGCCCACACGCCGCTGGCGGTCTCCCACGGCAGCAGAAACAGCACCGCCAGGTTGATCAGCACCAACCCGGCGAGCAACACCACCGACAGGCCACGCAACAACCGCACATCGCTGCGCACCATGGTGTCCCGCGCGGCCAGCAGCATGCCGCCGATCAATGCCAGGCCAATCAGCGATGCGGTGAGCAAGCCGCTCCAGCCCGCACTGAACACCGCGCCTGAATCAGCACCCGCTTGCAGGCGCAGCAGGAACAGCGCACCACCCAGCAGCTGCACGGCAAACGCGGTGAAGAGGAACGTACGCGAGCCGATGCGCAGGCCCACCAGCAAGGTCGCAAGACCGGCAAGCGCCCAACTGATGGCCGTGCCTTGGGTCCACAGCAGCAACGGTGCGAGCAGGTACAAGAAGCCCAGGCCCACACTGGCCAATACCGGCAAGCCTCGACGCTCCCATTGCGCCGCGTGCTCCACCGGCGCCTTGCGCAACTGGTCGAAACTGAACAGCAAGGCCGCCCCCAGCAACGACGCACCCAAGGGTGCACCGTCCAGCAGGCTGGTCTCGCCAATCCGCAATTCGCTGAGGAACGCCAGCGCCGAACCGACTTGCAACAGCAAGCCAAACGCCCGTGCCAAAGGCCGCTGCTGACGCAGGCCGAGCCAGAAAATCCCGGCGCCTTCCACGGCCCAGGCAGCCGCGGTCCAGCGTGCGTCGAGGCCCAACGGAATCGCCAGGCTGGCGAAGATCACACCCAGCGCCAAGCAGGTTTCCGCCAGCAGCAAGGCGCGCCCGCCACTCAGCAGACGAGCCAGGCCCATATAGATAATGCCCAGGGCCAGCGCGCTGAACGCAGCGGCAAATTCCAGGTGCTGCACCAGCGCAAACTGCAAACCGAAGCCCACCAATGGCGGACCGAACAGCATGCTGCCGTCGACATAATCGCCCTTGGCCGCCGACCAGCGCAGCAACGCGCCACGGCTGTCATCGTCCGGTGCGTCGCGCATCTCCAGCAACTTGCGCCGGGCGAACAACAGGCCGATGCCCAGGTACATCAGGAAAAATAGAATCAGGAACGGCTCGGTGCTCCACAGCAGCTCCGGTGTATAGGAGCGCATGCCCCAGGCGAAGCCGATGCCGAAGGTGCCGACAAAACCGATCAAATTGAGCAGGCGCCAGGCCTTGAACCAGGCGATGGCGAGAATGCCTGCGTTGAGCAGGGCGAAATAGCTGAACAGCGCCACATGGTTGCCGGCGCCGGTGGACGTGAGGATCGGTGCCGCAAAACCGCCGAGTGCAGCGGCGCAGGCTAGGCCGAGGGCGTCCTGGGTAATCGCCAGGATCGCCGAGAAAACGGTGACCGCCACCAGCAAGCCGAGTGCCGCGCCGGGGTCGAGCAGCGGGTGCAGGCGCATCGCGGCGAACACCGTGAGGTACAACACCGCAATGCCGGTGCCCTGCAGCATCAACCCGTAATTACTGTTGCGCAGCCGCAGCCACCAACCCAGGCCCAGCAGTGCCAATGCGCAACCGGCGACACCTGCGTAACGCAACTCGATTGGCACCACCATGCCTTCAGTGGCATAGCGCAGCAGGAAGGCCAGGCCGAGGAACAACAACACCACGCCGACCCGCAGCACGGTGTTGCCACCGAACAGCCAGTTGCGGGCACCGCTGATTGCGCGCTCGATAAAGTTGGGGCCGCGAGGCACCGCAGGCGCGGCAGGCTGTTCAGGGATTTTCGCGCTCGGTTCGGCCCGCCACACATCAGCCGGCAATGGCTGGCTGGGTTCGGCCACCACGCTTGCGTAAGCGGGTTCCAGTTCGGCGGGTAATTCCCAGACGAGTTCAGGCGGCGCCGCTACCGGCAGCGGCTCTTCGACAAACACGGGTCCGGGGGTTTCAACGGCGGCAGGCCTTTCCAGCAAGGCCAGGCGTTGCTCGACCACTTTCAGGGCGTTGCGGGCAGACTCCAGCTGACGGCCTTGTTCCTCCGTACGCGAGGCGAGCATCGACAGGCGAATCGCCTGGCCAATGCCCAAACCGAGCAGCGCTCCAATGCCCGCATCACTGAACGACTCATCGAGTGTCCAGCCGAGCACCAGGCCAATCAGCATGAAAATCCATTGCATGGTCGATATCCCTAAGCAGCCCGAAGCGGGCAAAGGCGATGCTCAGTATATCGACACGGACCCCATGTGGGAGCGGGCTTGCTCGCGAAGGCGGTGGATCAGTCACAAATTTGTCGACTGACGCTGCGCTTTCGCGAGCAAGCCCGCTCCCACATTTTTTATTGCAGTGTCTAATCCAACGCTTTCCAGATTTCCGTCGCGTATTCGCGGATGGTCCGGTCCGACGAGAACCAGCCCATGCGCGCGGTATTGAGCACCGCCGAACGCCACCATTCCTTGGAGTCGTGCCAATGGGCCTCGACCCGCGCCTGGGCATCCCAGTAGGAATCGAAGTCGGCACAGACCAGGAAGCGGTCGTAGTCGATCAGCGAATCCACCAACCCGGCATAACGGCCCGGATCATCCGGTGAGAACACCCCGCCACGAATCGCTTGCAGCACATCATTCAAGCGATGGGACGCGGCGATCTCTGGCCCGGCGTTGAATTCGCCCGCGTGTTTGCGCGCTTCCACCTGCTGGGCGCTGAGGCCGAAGATGAACATGTGGTCGGCACCCACGCGCTCGTGCATCTCGACGTTGGCGCCGTCCATGGTGCCGATGGTCAGCGCGCCGTTGAGGCCGAATTTCATGTTGCTGGTGCCCGAGGCTTCAAAGCCGGCGGTGGAAATCTGCTCCGACAAGTCGGCCGCCGGAATGATGCTTTCCGCCAGGCTGACGTTGTAGTTGGGCAGGAATACCACCTTGAGCAACCCGCGCACGGTGGGGTCGTTGTTGACGGTACGGGCGATGTCGTTAGTCAGCTTGATGATCAGCTTGGCCTGGTGATAGCTGGCCGCGGCCTTGCCGGCGAAGATCTTCACCCGCGGCACCCAGTCGGTGCCCGGCTCGGCCCGGATCGCCTGGTACAGCGCGACGGTGTGCATCAGGTTCAGCAGCTGGCGCTTGTACTCGTGGATCCGCTTGACCTGCACATCGAACATCGCCGCCGGGTTGACCGAAATCCCCAGGCGCTCGTGAATGATGTCGGCCAGTGCCCGCTTACTGTGCAGGCGCTGTTCGGCGAAGGCCTTGCGAAAGGCTTGCTTCTCGGCAAACGGTTCCAGGTCTGCCAGGCGCTGTTCGGGGTTATCCAGCACGTCCGGGCCCAGTGCCTCCACCAGCATCGCCGTGAGCTTGGGGTTGGCCTGGTACAGCCAGCGGCGGAAGGTAATACCGTTGGTTTTGTTGTTGATGCGGTCCGGGTAGAGCTTGTGCAGTTCGGAGAACACCGTGCTGCGCATCAGTTGCGTGTGCAGGCCGGATACGCCGTTGACACTGTGGGAACCGAGGAACGCCAGGTTGCCCATGCGTACGCGGCGACCGTTGTCTTCTTCGATCAGCGAGACGGCACGCAGCACGTCGAAGTCATGGATGCCCTTGGCCCGCAGCGAGTCGATATGCTGGGCGTTGATCAGGTAGATGATCTGCATGTGCCGCGGCAGCATGCGCTCCATCAGGCCGACCGGCCAGGTTTCCAACGCCTCGGGGAGCAAGGTGTGGTTGGTGTACGACAGCGTTTCGACGGTGACGTCCCAGGCGGCATCCCACGGGATGTCGTGCAGGTCCACCAACTGACGCATCAACTCGGCCACCGCGATCGACGGGTGAGTGTCGTTGAGCTGGATGGCCGCGTGCTCGCCCAGGCTCAATACCGAGCCGTGCATGTTCTTGTGGCGACGCAGCAGATCCTGCAACGAGGCGGAGACGAAGAAGTACTCCTGGCGCAGGCGCAGCTCCTGCCCTGCTTCGGTGCTGTCGGCCGGGTAAAGCACTCGGGAGATGCTTTCGGCGCGGGCCACCTCGGCGACGGCGCCCAAGTGGTCACCGGCGTTGAAACGTTCCAGGTGCAGGTCTTCCACCGCACGGGCACGCCACAGGCGCAAGGTGTTGACGCTTGCGCCGCGCCAGCCGACGACCGGGGTGTCATACGCCACCGCGCGTACGGTTTCATTCGGCGACCAGACCTGGATCGACTTGCCGGACGCGTCCAGCACGGTTTCCACACCACCGCCAAAGCCGATCGGGTAGATCACTTCGGCGCGCTCGAACTCCCAGGGGTTGCCGAAATCCAGCCAGCGTTCGGTTTGCTCCTGCTGCCAGCCATCGACAATCGCCTGGCGAAACAGCCCGTGCTCATACCGAATGCCATAGCCATGGCCGGCGATGCCCAGGGTCGACATGCTTTCCATGAAGCAGGCCGCCAGGCGGCCAAGGCCACCGTTGCCCAGGGCCGCGTCGGGCTCCAGCAGGCGAATGCGCTCCATGTCCACACCCAACTCGCTCATGGCCTCACGGGCCACGTCCAGCAAGCCAAGGTTGCTCAGGCTGTCGTAGAGCAGACGGCCGATCAAGAATTCCAGCGAGAGGTAATAGACCCGCTTCTGTCCCTTGCGGTAGATGTGCCGCGTGTGGTCCATCCAGTGGTCGACCATGTGGTCGCGGGCGGCCAGTGCGATGGCTTCAAACCAATCGTGGTCGAAGGCGTGGTCGGGGTCCTTGCCCACCGCATAGGTAAGTTTGGTCAAGACGGCATCGCGAAATGCGGCTACCTCTGCTTCTCGTACAAGCGGTTCCTGAGACATCGATGCGACCTCGGGCGAGATAGAAGGAGTTGCTAGAGCCTAGACGGTCTGACAGACGGTAGACGCTCTGGTTCGGCAGTTTTTTAACTCATTCACCTTTGCGGGAATTTGATGCAGGGGCCGTGCCCGTTTGTGGCCCGGCACAGCCTTCGAGCTGAAAGCTGGAAGATATTGTTCAAAAAACCACCAGTTCCGGTATGATCCCGCGCCGGATAACACCCCTCTTGGAAACCTGATGAAGCCTCAACTGATCGCCGCCGCGGAACTCGACCGTCTCGAGACCTGGCAGAAATACTCAAGCCATATGTGTGGCGGCTGTGTGTCGAGCTGCTGCACCCTGCCGGTTGAGGTGAAGATCAAGGACCTGATCCGCATCGGCATCGTCGATGAGTTCGAGCGTGGCGACCCGCCGAAGAACATCGCCAAGCGCTTGCAGAAGGAAGGCATCGTCGAGCGCTTCAACGCCAAATCCGAGATCTTCACCCTGCAGCGCATGAGCAACAACGATTGCCTGTACCTGGATCGTAAGAGCCGCTTCTGCACTATTTATGACAAGCGCCCGGATACTTGCCGCAATCACCCGAAAATCGGGCCGCGCCCGGGGTATTGCGCGTACAAGCCGAAGGAAGTGGTGCGCGAGACCAGGTTCAAGACCCTCGACAAGTTCTGATCCAGATTCTTATTACCTGAACTACCGCTTTCGCGAGCAAGCCCGCTCCCACACTTGACCTTACTCATCCTGAAAAAACGCGGTCGAATGTGGGAGCGGGCTTGCTCGCGAAGGGGCCCGCACAGTCACTACAGATATTGCAGGCATAAAAAAACGCCCCCGGCCTTTCGACCGGGGGCGTTTTTCATTCAACCTGAGTTAACTCAGTTCTTGGCTTTCTTGGCAGCGCGGGTACGCTCGCCTTCGTCCAGGATCTTCTTACGCAGGCGGATCGACTTAGGCGTGACTTCGCACAGCTCGTCGTCCTGGATGAATTCCAGAGCCTGTTCCAGGGTGAAGCGAACAGGTGGAACCAGAGCGATGGTTTCGTCTTTACCCGAAGCACGCATGTTGTCGAGCTTCTTGCCTTTGGTTGGGTTGACGCCCATGTCGTTGTCACGGCTGTTCAGGCCAACGATCTGACCGTTGTAGATCTCTTGACCGTGTTCAACGAACAGCTTGCCACGCGCCTGGAGGGTTTCCAGGGAGTAGGTCAGCGCCTTGCCGGTTTCTACCGATACCAGAACACCGTTCTGACGGCCGGACATGTCGCCGGACTTCATGGTGTCGTAGCGATCGAAGATCGAGGTCAGGATGCCAGCACCGTTGGTCAGGGTCAGGAACTGGTTACGGAAACCGATCAGACCACGAGCAGGGATGTTGTATTCCAGACGCACACGGCCTTTGCCATCCGGCACCATGTTGGTCAGGTCGCCCTTACGCAGGCCCATCTCTTCCATGACCTTGCCCTGGGATTCTTCAGGGGTGTCGATGGTGACGTTTTCAAACGGTTCCTGCTTCACGCCGTCAACCTGACGGATGATCACTTCAGGACGACCAACGCCCATTTCGAAGCCTTCGCGACGCATGGTTTCGATCAGTACCGAGAGGTGCAGCTCACCACGGCCGGAAACCTTGAACTTGTCAGCCGAGTCGCCTTCTTCAACGCGCAGAGCAACGTTGTACAGCAGCTCTTTGTCCAGACGTTCCTTGATGTTACGGGAAGTCACGAACTTGCCTTCTTTACCGCAGAAAGGCGAGTCGTTTACCTGGAAGGTCATGGAAACGGTTGGCTCGTCAACGGTCAGAGGCTTCATCGCCTCGACGTTGTCCGGCTGGCACAGGGTGTCGGAGATGAACAGCGAGTCCATACCGCTCACACACACGATGTCACCGGCAAACGCTTCTTCAACGTCGATGCGGTGCAGGCCGTGGTGACCCATCAGCTTCAGGATACGACCGTTGCGCTTCTTGCCGTCGGCGCCGATGGCGACCACCGGAGTGTTCGGCTTGACGCTACCACGAGCGATACGGCCAACACCGATAACACCCAGGAAGCTGTTGTAGTCCAGTGCCGAGATTTGCATCTGGAACGGGCCTTCACGGTCAACTTTCGGAGCCGGTACGTTGTCGACGATCGACTGGTACAGCGGGGTCATGTCTTCAGCCATGTCGGTGTGTTCCAGACCGGCAATGCCGTTCAGGGCCGAGGCGTAGACGACTTTGAAGTCCAGCTGTTCTTCGGTGGCACCCAGGTTGTCGAACAGGTCGAAGATCTGGTCCAGAACCCAGTCCGGACGCGCGCCTGGACGGTCAACCTTGTTGATGCACACGATCGGACGCAGGCCGGCTTCGAAAGCCTTCTTGGTCACGAAACGGGTTTGCGGCATAGGGCCGTCTTGAGCGTCAACCAGCAGCAGAACGGAGTCAACCATCGACATTACGCGTTCAACTTCGCCGCCGAAGTCGGCGTGGCCCGGGGTATCCACGATGTTGATGTGGTAGCCGTTCCAGTTGATGGCGGTGTTTTTCGCCAGAATGGTAATACCGCGCTCTTTCTCCTGGTCGTTGGAGTCCATCACGCGCTCGTCGTTGAGCTCGTTGCGCTCCAGGGTGCCGGATTGACGCAAGAGTTTGTCTACCAGGGTGGTCTTACCATGGTCAACGTGAGCAATGATGGCGATGTTGCGTAGATTTTCGATCACTTGTGTATCTCGATCAGAGGATTCGGTGTGCTGACAGGTCGTGGCAGCGATTAACAGTAGAGTCAGGCCTTGCCGTTACAGCTTGACGGCAGAGTCGGGGGGCCGGTGACGCAGGCCACAGGCAAACAGCCCCGGGCTCTTAGCTCGGTCGATAAACGCGCACATTGGCATGCCCCTCACTGAGCAAATGGTGGGCATGCAGGCGACTCATCACGCCTTTGTCGCAATACAACAGGTACTGACGGCTGTCATCCAGTTCCTTGAAACGCGCATTCAATGCATAGAACGGCAGCGTTTGTACGTCGATGCCAGCAATTTCCAGCGGCTCGTCTTCAGCGGCATCCGGGTGACGGATGTCGATGATGATCTGACCGGCCAGAGCCTCGCTGACTTCTTCGATCTGCAAATCCTGGCCCAATTCGTCGATAACCCGATCGATCGGCACCAGCTTGGCGTTCTCAAGCGCACGCTCGAGCACCGCCATATCGAACTGTTGTTCTTCGTACTCCACGCGGTTGCGCTTGGCGTGGGTCTTGGGGTTCACCGAGATGACCCCGCAATATTCCGGCATGTGCTTGGCGAAATCCGCCGTGCCGATCTGGGTCGCCAGGTCGATGATGTCTTGCTTGTGACTGGCGATCAGCGGGCGCAGTACCAGCTTCTCGGTCACAGAGTCGATCAACGACAGGTTCGGCAGGGTCTGGCTGGACACCTGGGAAATCGCTTCACCGGTGACCAGTGCGTCGATTTCCAGCCGATCCGCGATTCGGGACGCAGCGCGTAACATCATACGCTTCAATACTACGCCCATATGACTGTTATCGACTTTCCCGAGAATTTCTCCCAGGACTTCCTCGAACGGTACGCTGACAAACAGCACCCGTTGCGAGCTGCCGTACTTCTTCCAGATGTAATGCGCGACTTCCATCACGCCCAATTCGTGTGCACGCCCGCCCAGGTTGAAGAAGCAGAAGTGGCTCATCAGCCCGCGGCGCATGATCTGGTAGGCCGCGACAGTGGAATCGAAACCGCCGGACATCAATACCAGGGTCTGTTCCAGGGCACCCAGCGGGTAGCCGCCGATGCTGTCGTGCTGGCTGTGGATCACAAACAACCGTTGGTCGCGAATTTCCATCCGCACTTCAATTTGCGGCTCTTTCAGGGAAATTCCGGCAGCGCCGCACTCGCGACGCAGCTTGCTGCCCACGTATTTCTCGACATCCATGGAGCTGAACGGGTGCTTGCCGGCGCGTTTGCAACGCACTGAAAACACCTTGCCTGCCAGCACATCGCCGTAGTGCTGTTTGCACTTTTCGGTGATGTCGTCGAAGTCGCCCAGCGGGTACTCGTCGACCTGCAGGAAATGCGCGATGCCCGGCACGCAGCTCAGGCGCTCGGTCATATCCTTCAGGGCCTTGGGGTCTGTGAGGCGGGTTTCCAGCTCGAGATTGTCCCACACACCATTCACCACCACAGCCGGGTCCAGATCGCGGAGCACGGCACGGATGTTCTTGGCCAATTGACGGATGAAACGCATCCGTACCGGTCGGCTCTTGATGGTGATCTCGGGGAAGACTTTAACGATTAATTTCATGAAAACAGCGCGCGCAGGCCCAGCCGAAAAAGGGGGGCGCGGATTATAGCGGAAATCGCTCAAGGTTTAACCAGTTAATATGCAACTGACCTTTCGCGCACCAAAACGGGTCATAAACCAAAATAAGCGCTACATTGCGGTGCGCAATTTCTTCCGTTTCAGCGGATTGCACCTTTATAGGGGCGTTTTTGTGGCAAAAAACCCATGTCGGGGCACTGGCATGCAATTTGCTCTCTTGTGAGGCAGGTTGCCTTGGTCGAGTATTCGCGCCGGCATCACCCACATTCTAAGGGCTACTCCACTACCCCAGCCCGAAGCCACCCGGAGGACACTATGTCGAAGTCGGTTCAACTCATCAAAGATCATGACGTCAAATGGATTGATCTGCGCTTCACGGACACCAAAGGCACTCAGCACCACGTGACCATGCCGGCTCGCGACGCGCTGGATGACGCCTTCTTCGAAGAAGGCAAAATGTTCGACGGCTCCTCCATTGCCGGCTGGAAAGGCATCGAAGCTTCCGACATGATCCTGATGCCGGACGACAGCACTGCCGTACTCGACCCGTTCACCGAAGACCCAACCTTGATCATCGTCTGCGACGTGATCGAGCCTTCGACCATGCAGGGCTACGACCGTGACCCACGTGCGATCGCCAAGCGTGCCGAGGAATACCTGAAGTCGACCGGTATCGGTGACACCGTATTCGTAGGTCCGGAACCAGAATTCTTCATCTTTGATTCGGTCAAGTTCAAGTCCGACATCTCAGGCTCCATGTTCAAGATCTTCTCCGAACAAGGTTCGTGGATGTCCGACCAGGACGTGGAAGGCGGCAACAAAGGCCACCGTCCAGGTATCAAAGGCGGCTACTTCCCGGTTCCTCCGTTCGACCACGACCACGAAATCCGTACCTCCATGTGCAACGCCATGGAAGAGATGGGCCTGGTCATCGAAGTTCACCACCACGAAGTGGCGACTGCCGGCCAGAACGAAATCGGCGTGAAGTTCAACACCCTGGTTGCCAAGGCTGACGAAGTTCAGACCCTGAAGTACTGCGTACACAACGTGGCTGATGCCTACGGCCGTACCGCTACCTTCATGCCTAAGCCTCTGTACGGCGATAACGGTTCGGGTATGCACGTTCACCTGTCCATCGCCAAAGAAGGCAAGAACACCTTCGCTGGCGAAGGTTATGCCGGCCTGTCCGACACTGCCCTGTACTTCATCGGCGGTATCATCAAGCACGGTAAGGCCCTGAACGGCTTCACCAACCCATCGACCAACTCCTACAAGCGTCTGGTCCCAGGTTTCGAAGCTCCGGTAATGCTCGCCTACTCGGCTCGCAACCGTTCCGCTTCGATCCGTATTCCTTACGTGTCCAGCCCTCGCGCTCGCCGTATCGAAGCCCGCTTCCCGGATCCGGCAGCCAACCCGTACCTGGCCTTCGCTGCCCTGGTCATGGCCGGCCTGGACGGTATCCAGAACAAGATCCACCCTGGCGATGCCGCCGACAAAAACTTGTACGACCTGCCGCCTGAAGAGGCCAAAGAGATCCCACAAGTGTGCGGCAGCCTGAAAGAAGCCCTGGAAGAGCTGGACAAGGGCCGTGCGTTCCTGACCAAAGGCGGCGTGTTCAGCGACGACTTTATCGATGCCTACATCGCCCTGAAAAGCGAAGAAGAAATCAAGGTCCGCACCTTCGTACACCCACTGGAATACGAGCTGTACTACAGCTGCTGATCCGGTAGCGCTGCGTAACGCGGCGTGATGAAAAAGACCTCCTTCGGGAGGTCTTTTTTTTGCCCGCAAAACCCTGTTGGAGCGGGCTTGCCCACGAAAAATTCAAAGGCACCGCATTTCTTCAATACTTACGCGTTATCGTTAACGACCTTCGCGAGCAAGCTCGCCCCTACAGAAGAGGGATCTGCCTTGAAACTCAAAATTGGGTTCATCTTGCTGGCCATCAGCGCCAATGTATTCGCAGCACCACCCACCCTCGCCCCGCTGCTCGACAGCATTGCCGAACGCCTGGCGATTGCCGACCAGGTGGCCCTGAGCAAATGGGACAGCCACAAGCCCGTCGAAGACCGCCCACGGGAGCAGGACGTGATCGCCAGCGTCGTCGCCCAGGCGCCGAGCTACAAACTGGCACCGGCACAGGCCGAGCAGTTTTTCTCGGCCCAGATCGAGGCGAACAAACTGGTGCAATACGCCCACCTTTCCGACTGGCAGCTGCAAGGCAAGGCGCCCAATGACCCACGCCCGGATCTGGTCGGCCAGATCCGCCCTAAACTGGACCTGCTGCAAAAACGCCTGCTGCAACAGCTGGCGGACTTCACCCCGGAGCGCACCAACCCGCAATGCCCGCAATGGCTGGCCCAGGCCAATCGCGCACCTGCCAAAGACGCGCTGCACCAACTGGCAATGATCCGCGCCACCGCCGAGCTGTGCCTCTATAAAATCTAAAATTGCGAACGCCATCAAAAATGTGGGAGCGGGCTTGCTCGCGAAGGCGGTGTGTCAGTTGATATATGCATGACTGACACGCCGCCTTCGCGAGCAAGCCCGCTCCCACAATTTAGATCCGACCCATTCAGCCAATCAGTCGCTGCCACCAGCTTCCTGAACAGACTTTTCAAAACCGCACTATATTGGTGCGATACGCTGCACCCTTCCCACTTACGCAACCCATTTTGGTTCGAAACTTCCCGTCCAAGCTGGCAGAACGCCACAGTTTCGCGCCTTAAGCCCCCATTTCAGGGCTTTAACGCTTCTTTTCGGAGCTTTGGTTTGGTTTTTGCATTTTCCTTGTATCAGCGTGTGCCTCAAGCCCGCGCCTTGCTCCAAAAGAGGTCCTAATGACCATCAGCGACGCACTGCACCGCCTGTTACTCGACAACCTGACCACCGCGACCATTCTGCTCAATGACGAACTGCGCCTTGAGTACATGAACCCGGCGGCGGAGATGCTGCTGGCCATCAGCGGGCAGCGCAGCCATGGGCAATTCATCAGTGAGCTGTTCACTGAGTCGGCCGAGGCCTTGAGCTCGTTGCGCCAGGCCGTGGAGCAGGCGCACCCGTTCACCAAGCGCGAAGCGATGCTCACCGCCCTCACCGGCCAGACCCTCACCGTCGACTACGCGGTTACACCGATCCTCAGCCACGGCGCCACCTTGCTGCTGCTGGAGGTGCATCCCCGGGATCGCCTGCTGCGCATCACCAAGGAAGAGGCGCAACTGTCCAAGCAGGAAACCAGCAAAATGCTGGTACGCGGCCTGGCCCATGAGATCAAGAACCCCCTGGGCGGGATTCGCGGTGCCGCACAGCTGCTGGCCCGCGAGCTGCCGGACGAAAACCTCAAGGACTACACCAACGTCATCATCGAGGAAGCCGACCGCCTGCGTAACCTGGTAGACCGCATGCTCGGCTCCAACAAGCTGCCGTCTCTGGCAATGACCAACGTGCACGAAGTGCTGGAGCGGGTTTGCCAGTTGGTGGAGGCCGAAAGCCAGGGCTGCATCACCTTGGTGCGCGACTACGACCCGAGCATTCCCGACGTATTGATCGACCGCGAGCAGATGATCCAGGCGGTGCTCAATATCGTGCGCAACGCCATGCAGGCCATCAGCAGCCAGAACGAGCTGCGCCTGGGCCGCATCAGCCTGCGCACCCGTGCCCTGCGCCAGTTCACCATTGGCCACGTGCGCCATCGCCTGGTGACCAAGGTCGAGATCATCGACAACGGCCCCGGCATCCCTGCAGAACTGCAGGAAACCATCTTTTTCCCAATGGTCAGCGGCCGCCCGGACGGTACCGGGCTCGGCCTGGCCATTACCCAGAACATCATCAGCCAGCACCAGGGTTTGATCGAATGTGAGAGCCATCCCGGTCACACCACCTTCTCGATCTTTCTGCCACTGGAACAAGGAGCCCCATCGACATGAGCCGTAGTGAAACTGTCTGGATCGTCGATGACGACCGTTCTATCCGCTGGGTCCTGGAGAAAGCCTTGCAACAGGAAGGCATGACCACCCAGAGCTTCGACAGCGCCGACGGGGTGATGAGCCGCCTGGCTCGCCAGCAGCCCGATGTGATCATCTCCGACATCCGCATGCCCGGCGCCAGTGGCCTGGACTTGCTGGCGCGGATTCGCGAGCAGCACCCGCGCCTGCCGGTGATCATCATGACCGCGCACTCGGACCTGGACAGCGCTGTCGCGTCCTATCAGGGCGGCGCCTTTGAATACCTGCCAAAACCGTTCGACGTGGACGAAGCGGTGGCGCTGGTAAAACGCGCCAACCAGCACGCCCAGGAACAGCAGAACCAGGAAGCCCCGCCGGCCCTGACCCGTACCCCGGAAATCATCGGCGAAGCGCCGGCGATGCAGGAAGTGTTTCGCGCCATCGGGCGCTTGAGCCACTCCAACATCACCGTGCTGATCAATGGCGAGTCGGGTACCGGTAAAGAGCTGGTGGCCCACGCCCTGCACCGTCACAGCCCACGGGCGGCGTCGCCGTTCATTGCGCTGAACATGGCGGCGATCCCGAAAGACTTGATGGAGTCGGAACTGTTCGGCCATGAAAAAGGCGCGTTCACCGGTGCGGCCAACCTGCGCCGTGGCCGTTTTGAACAGGCCGACGGCGGCACGCTGTTCCTCGATGAAATCGGCGACATGCCGGCCGACACCCAGACGCGCTTGCTGCGGGTCCTGGCCGACGGCGAGTTTTATCGGGTAGGCGGGCACACCCCGGTCAAGGTCGACGTACGTATCATCGCGGCGACGCACCAGAACCTGGAAACCCTGGTGCACGCCGGGAAATTCCGTGAAGACTTGTTCCACCGCCTGAACGTGATCCGCATCCACATCCCACGGATGTCGGACCGTCGCGAGGACATCCCGACCCTGGCCCGTCACTTCCTCAGCCGCGCCGCCCAGGAGCTGGCCGTCGAGCCGAAGCTGCTGAAAAGCGAGACCGAGGAATACCTGAAGAACCTGCCATGGCCGGGCAACGTGCGTCAGCTGGAGAACACCTGCCGCTGGATCACGGTGATGGCTTCGGGGCGCGAAGTGCATATCAGCGACCTGCCGCCTGAGCTGCTGAGCCTGCCGCAGGATTCGGCACCGGTGACCAACTGGGAGCAGGCGCTGCGCCAATGGGCCGACCAGGCCCTGGCACGTGGCCAGTCGAACCTGCTGGACAGCGCTGTGCCGGCTTTCGAGCGGATCATGATCGAAACCGCCCTCAAGCATACTGCTGGACGTCGTCGCGACGCCGCCGTGCTGCTGGGCTGGGGCCGCAATACGCTGACACGCAAGATCAAGGAGCTGGGGATGAAGGTCGACGGTGGGGATGATGATGAAGGTGATGAGGCCTGATCCACTGAAGATCTAATGTGGGAGCCGGGCTTGCCCGCGATGGCGCTGTGTCAGTCACTGGATTTATCGACTGACACAGCGCCATCGCGGGCAAGCCCGGCTCCCACATTTGTTTTGTACCAGACTAACGACCGTGCACCGCTTCAATGCACCACGAACCGGCATCGCGCACTTATCCAACGCCTGAAACCCATGCCTTGTTAAGAAAATATTAAAACCCAAAAAAGCCAAAGCCCCGTATTCCGGGGCTTTGCGCTTTCTGAAGAAATTTTTTGGCGCCACTTCGCAATTCTGGCACGCGCCCTGCAATAACCCTGTCACTACCCAGTTTCGGGGACCTTGGTACAGGCAGGCCGAGAATCCCCTCTTTAACACCCGGGGTGCTTGATGCGGATCGCGTCGCGCCCCACACCCGTTTCGGGAACCTCGGTACAGGCAGGCCGGGGATTCCCTCTTTAACACCGAAGCCTTTGGCTTCACCCCGTTTTGGGAGCCCTGGTACAGGCAGGCCGGGAACTCCCTTCTTTACACCCGGGGCTTATGAGGCAACGCGCCCATAGCCCCAGCCCGTTTTGGGAACCTTGGTACAGGCAGGCCGGGGATTCCCTCTTTTATTGCTCCTGGAGATGGATCTCCACCCGCCAGCGTCCATCGGCCTTCTCTCCCGACCACTCCCCGCGCAACGGCCGAGCCGCCACCAGGTTCAGCAGCAAGCCGCCATCGGTCTTGCGTACGCGCCAGTTCACATCCTTGTCATTGACCTTCAATTGGCCGCCCTGGGCCTTGCCAAGCGCATCGAACAGCAGCGCCACGGTGCCGTCGATATGCTCGCCGTGCAGCTTGGGTTCGCTGTTGAACCACACCACCAGGCCATCGGCGGCGGGCTCTACCTGCTGCAGCTCAACCGGGTCTGGCGTGGTCAGCCGGCCGATCATCAGGCCCACCATCAAGCCGACAATCGCCAACGAGCCTAAAACCCGTGGCAATAGCTTCGGCCTGGGGTCTTCTTCAGGGGTAGAATGCAGCGCATCTTTGCCTTCGGAGCCGTGCATGTTTCACGTCATCCTTTTTCAACCAGAAATTCCGCCGAATACCGGCAACGTTATCAGGCTGTGCGCCAACAGTGGCTGCCACCTGCATTTGATCGAGCCCCTGGGTTTCGACATGGACGACAAGCGCCTGCGCCGCGCCGGGCTGGACTACCACGAGTACGCCACCCTGCAACGCCACGCCGACCTTGCCAGCTGCCTGGAAAGCCTGAACCACCCACGGTTGTTCGCGTTTACCACCAAGGGTTCGCGGCCGTTCCATGATGCCAGCTTTGCCGAAGGCGACGCCTTCCTGTTCGGTCCGGAAAGCCGCGGCCTGCCGGCAGACGTGCTGGACGCCCTGCCAGACGGCCACCGCCTGCGCCTGCCGATGCGCGAAGGCTGCCGCAGCCTGAACCTGTCCAATACCGTGGCCGTCGCGGTTTACGAAGGTTGGCGGCAACTGGGGTTCAAGTAACACTGCATAACGAATGTGGGAGCGGGCTTGCTCGCGAAAGCGGAGTGCCAGTCAACGAAGATATCGACTGAAGTACCGCATTCGCGAGCAAGCCCGCTCCCACATTGGATCGGCGTCGTTGCTCAGAACAGCTTACTGAACCGTTGGTGAGCCTTCCTGTTGCATGCGCTGCAGCTCTTGCGCATACAGGGCATCGAAGTTCACTGGAGCCAGCATCAGCGCCGGGAACGAGCCACGGGTGACCAGGCTGTCCAGGGTCTCACGGGCATACGGGAACAGGATGTTCGGGCAGAACGCGCCCAGGGTGTGGCTCATGGACGCTTCGTCCAGGCCCTGGATCAGGAAGATACCGGCCTGTTGCACTTCAGCAATGAAGGCCACTTCTTCGCCGTTCTTGACGGTGACCGACAGGGTCAGCACGACCTCGTGGAAGTCACCTTCCAGGGCCTTCTGACGGGTGTTCAGGTCCAGCGCAACGCTCGGGGTCCATTCCTGACGGAAGATGGCCGGGCTTTTCGGCGCTTCGAACGACAAGTCACGCACGTAAATACGCTGCAGGGAAAATTGTGGGCCTTGAGCTTCTTCTGCTGCCGCTTCGGTGTTCTGTTGGTCAGTCATCGCAGATCCTTCGTGATCTTGGGGTCTTTTAGGGGTTAGGAGTCAGACGTGAAGCAGCGCATCCAGTTTACCGGCGCGCTCGAGTGCGAACAGGTCATCGCAACCACCGACATGCTTGTCACCGATCCAGATCTGCGGCACGGACGTGCGTCCCGCTTTCTTGGTCATCTCGGCGCGCACCTGGGGCTTGCCATCAACCTTGATCTCTTCGAAGACAACGCCCTTTTTCACAAGCAGGGCCTTGGCCCGCATGCAATAAGGGCAATAATCGCTGGAATAAACGACAACCTGGCTCATATCACTTCACCAGCGGCAGGTTATCGCCACGCCAGCTGGAAATACCACCCGACAGTTTGGCGGCGTTGAAGCCGGTTTTCAGCATCTCGCGGGCGTGGGTGCCGGAGTGCTGGCCCTGGGCGTCGACCAGGATAATGGTCTTGGCCTTGTGCTTTTCCAGCTCGGCCAGGCGCGAAATCAGTTTGTCCTGGGGAATGTTCAGCGCGCCGACAATGTGACCGGCGGCGAAATCCTTGGCGGGACGAATGTCCACCACTACGGCCTCATCCTTGTTGACCAGGGCGGTCAGCTCGGACGTGCTGAGGCTGCGGCCACCGCGGCTCAATTCGTGAGCGATCAGCAGCGCCAGCAGTACGACGAACGCACCAGCGAGCAAATAGTGGGTAGTGGCAAATGCAATCAGGTGATCAACCATCAAGGAGGTTCCAGGGCGTTAAAATGGCGGTAAGTATACACAGCCGTCATGGTCGGCCAACCCCCGTAAAGCGGTGACGTGGTCGGAACTTCGCTTTAAACTGCCACTCCCTTTTCTATTCCCTTCATTCATTACCGCCGCGAGAGGATCTATGACTACTACGCCTAAACCTTTGGTCCTGATAATTCTCGATGGCTTCGGACACAGTGAAAGCCACCACGACAACGCCGTGTACTCGGCCAGCAAGCCAGTACTGGACCGTCTGAGCGCTACCGTTCCGAACGGCCTGATCTCGGGCTCGGGCATGGATGTTGGCCTGCCGGACGGCCAAATGGGCAACTCGGAAGTCGGCCATATGAATCTCGGTGCCGGACGAGTGGTCTATCAAGACTTCACCCGCGTGACCAAAGCGATCCGCGACGGTGAGTTTTTCGAGAACCCAAACATCTGCGCGGCAGTGGATAAAGCGGTCAAGGCCGGCAAGGCCGTGCACTTCATGGGCCTGCTGTCGGACGGCGGCGTCCACAGCCACCAGGACCACCTGATCGCCATGGCCGAACTGGCCTTCAAGCGCGGCGCCGAGAAGATCTACCTGCACGCGTTCCTCGACGGCCGCGACACCCCGCCGAAAAGTGCCCAGTCCTCCATCGAACTGCTGGATGAAACCTTCAAGACCCTCGGCAAAGGCCGCATCGCCAGCCTGGTTGGCCGCTACTTCGCCATGGACCGCGACAACCGCTGGGACCGCGTGGCACAGGCCTACAACCTGATCGTCGACGGCCAGGCCGAATTCAACGCCGCCACCGCCCAGAAAGGCCTGGAAGCCGCCTACGCCCGTGGCGAGAGTGACGAGTTCGTCAAGGCCACCACCATCGGCGAACCGGTCAAGGTCGAAGATGGCGACGCCGTGGTGTTCATGAACTTCCGCGCCGACCGTGCCCGCGAGCTGAGCCACGTATTCGTCGATGCCGGCTTCAAGGACTTCGAGCGCGCCCGCCAGCCGAAAGTCGAATTCGTGATGCTGACCCAATACGCCGCCAACATCCCGGCCCCGTCGGCATTCGCCCCGGGCAGCCTGGAAAACGTGCTGGGGGATTACCTGGCGAAAAACGGCAAGACCCAACTGCGCATTGCCGAAACCGAGAAATACGCCCACGTGACCTTCTTCTTCTCCGGCGGTCGTGAAGAACCGTTCCCGGGTGAAGAACGCATCCTGATTCCGTCGCCGAAAGTCGCCACCTACGACCTGCAGCCGGAGATGAGTGCCCCGGAAGTCACGGACAAGATCGTCGACGCCATCGAACACCAGCGCTACGACGTGATCGTGGTCAACTACGCCAACGGTGACATGGTGGGCCACAGCGGCAACCTGGAAGCGGCGGTAAAAGCCGTGGAATGCCTGGACCTGTGCGTCGGCCGCATCGTCGACGCGCTGGAAAAGGTGGGCGGCGAAGCGCTGATCACCGCTGACCACGGCAACTGCGAGCAAATGTCCGACGAATCCACCGGACAGGCCCACACCGCCCACACCACCGAGCCGGTGCCATTCATCTACGTAGGCAAACGTGACTTTAAAGTACGTGATGGCGGCGTGCTGGCCGACGTGGCACCGACCATGTTGATGCTGATGGGGCTGGAGAAGCCGAAAGAGATGACTGGCACTTCGATTCTGGTCTGACACAGTTCAGGGGTTGCTCAAAACAGGCAGCCCGTCAATAATGGACTCGAGCGCGAAACCAGTTGCCTCCAGCGGCGATAACTGGCGTAGGAACCCCGCAGATGGCTGGATATCCGCGTAGGGTGAGACCTCCACACCCCTGCTTGAGGGTGTGTATATGAATATCAAGCAAGCACTACTTAGGGCAGTTCGAAAGAGCTGCCCTTTTCTTTGGGCGTCACAAAAGCTCGTAACGCTTGTAGAGCAACTCACCATGACGATGCTTGTTCAAGGCCTTGGCGTCTGTCTGCATGAAGCTCCACAGCACATTGCCAGCCTGAATATTGACCACCACCAGCATCTGCCTCCTGGATTCATAAGCCCCAATGAATGCTAAACGGGCGGAGCAATCGCTATAAGCAACACGCCATATTTCCAGAGGCCCAGTCAATGTGTCCAAGGCGAACCTGACATAACGCTCTCTGGCGTCCTGCCGCTTTTCAACAATGTGCTGCAGACAGCTACGCCTGATCGCTATTTGCCCCAAAGGCGAGGCAACTTCCACTTCCGAACAGCTCGAATGGGCAATGCCAAAATGCATTGCGACTATATCGATGGCCGCTTCGACATCGTTGCCGGCGGCCACTTCCTCAAGTGGACGCGCTCGCAAAGCCCGATCCAGACTACGAAGATCGGGAAGCCCATAATCAAGCCACGTTTGCTGGCCTTTTGACTCGTGAATACAAGGCATTACTCACTATGCCGACCGTCGGATTAACAGGGCCGAAGAGTCTATTCCGAGCGCAAATGCACCGTCAGGGTGGAGCATTTCAAGGCATTTCGCGAAGCACACAAAACAACTGCAGAAGCACGACACGACGCTCTCAACCGCTCGTCGCCTTCAAAGGGCTATGGGACTTGCCCACAATTGCTTGCAGAATGCGGCCACTGGGCACCTAACTTGCCTGCCAAGCCGAATTGGGCGTTTTTTTTGCAGCGCTTGGCGGGCATACTAGGCCGTCCCTTTCCCTGGTGTCGCCCGCCTCTATGCTTCGCGCCTTGATTACCCTTGCTCTTGTCTGCCTGCTCCAACCGGCGTTTGCCGATGAGCGCGCACAAACCCAACAACAGTTGGACGCTACGCGTCAGGACATTACCGAGCTGAAGAAGCTGCTCGGCAAGCTCCAGGAAGAGAAGTCCGGCGTGCAGAAAGACCTGCGCGGCACGGAAACCGAGATGGGCAAGCTGGAGAAGCAGGTCCAGGAGCTGCAAAAAGAACTAAAGAAGAGCGAGTCGGAACTGGAGCGACTCGACGCTGAGAAAAAAAAACTCCAGAGCGCCCGCGTTGAACAGCAACGCCTGATCGCGATCCAGGCCCGCGCCGCTTACCAGAACGGCCGCCAGGAATACCTCAAGCTGCTGCTCAACCAGCAGAACCCGGAAAAGTTCGCCCGCACCCTTACCTATTACGACTACCTGAGCAAGGCCCGCCTGGAGCAACTGAAAAGCTTCAACGAGACCCTGCGCCAGTTGGCCAACGTCGA
The DNA here is from genome assembly GCF_013386835.1 of Pseudomonas sp. IPO3774. Classification (NCBI taxonomy): domain Bacteria; kingdom Pseudomonadati; phylum Pseudomonadota; class Gammaproteobacteria; order Pseudomonadales; family Pseudomonadaceae; genus Pseudomonas; species Pseudomonas sp. IPO3774. The sequence goes on along the minus strand of NZ_JACAQY010000038.1, from coordinate 144,388 downwards.
GCAGGAAATCGCCAACCAGCAGTCGCAGCTGCTCGACCAGAAAACCGCCCTCGACAGCCAGCGCGACGAACTGGACAAGGTCCGCAAGGAGCGCCAGCAGGCGCTGGCCAAGCTGAATGACGACGTGAAGGCCCGTGACGCCAAGCTCCAGGCCCGCGAGCAAGACCAGGCCGACCTGGGCAAAGTCCTGAAAACCATCGAGGAAACCCTCGCTCGCCAGGCCCGTGAGGCAGAGCAGGCGCGGCAAAAAGCGCTGCTTGCCCAGCAGGAAGCCGAAAAAAAGCGCGAGCGTGAAGCCGCCGAGGCAGTCGCCAGCGCCACTACCGACGCCCCGCCCCCGCGTAAACCGGCGCGTGCAGCACCTGGCCCGCTGGTTTCCAGCGCCGGCGAATCCTTCGGCGGACCTTTTGCTTCAGCTCGGGGCAAACTTCCATGGCCAGTTGATGGTCGATTACTGGCACGCTTTGGTGAAACCCGTGGCGATGACACCCGCGCCAAGTGGGACGGTGTGATGATCAGTGCCGGTGCCGGCACCCAGGTCCACGCTATCCACGGCGGCCGCGTGGTATTCGCCGATTGGCTGCGTGGCGCAGGTTTGTTGGTGATTCTTGACCACGGTAATGGCTATTTGAGCCTTTACGGCCACAATCAAACTTTGCTTAAAGCGGCAGGTGATGTTGTAAAAGCCGGTGAATCCATCTCCACTGTCGGTAACAGTGGTGGCCAGGACACCCCGGCGCTGTACTTCGCTATTCGTCAGCAGGGCCGCCCGAGCGACCCGGCACAATGGTGCCGTACCCAAGGATAAGGGTCGCATCTACATTAGGAGTTCGTTCGACATGCTGCATTTGTCCCGCCTCACATCGCTGGCCCTGACGATCGCTCTGGTGATCGGCGCGCCTTTGGCATTCGCCGACCAGACCGCCCAGTCGGCCACGGCCGCGACCACCAAGGCCCCGCTGCCGCTGGACGAGTTGCGCACCTTTGCCGAGGTCATGGACCGGATCAAGGCCGCTTATGTCGAACCTGTGGACGACAAGACCCTGCTGGAAAATGCCATCAAGGGCATGCTCAGCAACCTTGACCCGCACTCCGCCTACCTGGGCCCGGAAGATTTCGCCGAGCTGCAGGAGAGCACCAGCGGTGAATTCGGTGGCCTGGGCATTGAAGTCGGCGCCGACGACGGCAACATCAAGGTCGTTTCGCCGATCGATGACACCCCTGCGTCCAAGGCCGGCATCCAGGCCGGTGACTTTATCGTCAAGATCAACGGCCAGCCGACCCGCGGCCAGACCATGACCGAAGCCGTCGACAAGATGCGCGGCAAGATCGGCCAGAAAATCACCCTGACCCTGGTGCGCGACGGCGGCACGCCGTTCGACGTAACCCTGACCCGCGCTACCATCACGGTCAAGAGCGTGAAGAGCCAGCTGCTGGAGTCGGGCTACGGCTACATCCGTATCACCCAGTTCCAGGTCAAGACCGGCGACGAAGTGGCCAAGGCCCTCGCCAAGCTGCGCAAAGACAACGGCAAGAAACTCAGCGGCATCGTGCTCGACCTGCGCAACAACCCGGGCGGCGTGTTGCAGGCCGCTGTGGAGGTGGTCGACCACTTCATCACCAAGGGCCTGATCGTCTACACCAAGGGCCGTATCGCCAACTCCGAGCTGCGCTTCTCGGCCACCGGCAACGACCTCAGCGAAGGCGTGCCGATGGTTGTGCTGATCAACGGCGGCAGCGCCTCGGCTTCGGAAATCGTCGCCGGCGCCCTGCAAGACCAGAAACGCGGCGTGCTGATGGGCACCACCAGCTTCGGCAAAGGCTCGGTGCAAACCGTGCTGCCGCTGAACAACGAGCGTGCCTTGAAGATCACCACGGCGCTGTACTACACGCCGAACGGTCGCTCGATCCAGGCCCAGGGCATCGTGCCGGACATCGAAGTGCGCAAGGCCAAGATCACCAACGAAGCCGACAGCGAGTTCTACAAGGAAGCGGACCTGCAAGGCCACCTGGGCAATGGCAACGGCGGCGCCGACCAGCCGACCGGCAGCGGCTCGAAAGCCAAGCCGATGCCGCAGGACGACGATTATCAGTTGGCCCAGGCGCTGAGCCTGCTCAAGGGCCTGAGCATTACGCGCAGCCGTTGATATGCGCCGTGGACTGATCATCGCTTTGCTGTGCTGTCTGGCGGGAGTTGCCCAAGGCAACCCCGCCAGTGCAGCCCCCGCTGAACACAAAGCCTACCTGACCCTGATCATCGACGACCTTGGGCAAAACCTGCCCCGGGATCGTCGTGTGCTCGCCCTGCCCGGCCCGGTGACCACGGCGATCATGCCCGACACACCCCACGCCGCCGAATTCGCCCGCGAAGCCCACAAGGCCGGCAAGATCGTCATCCTGCACATGCCCATGGACCCGGCCACCGGCCCGTTCGCCTGGCACCCCGACCTGCCTATCGAAGAGCTCGGCAAACGCCTGGACGCGGCCTTCAAGGCAGTGCCCTACACCGCCGGAATCAACAACCACATGGGCAGTCGCATGACCGCCCAGCCGGAGGCCATGGCCTGGTTGATGGGTGAGCTGCAACGACGCCACAAGTTCTTCGTCGACAGCCGCACCAGCGCTAAAACCGTCGCCGCCGCCGAGGCGCAAAAGATTGGCCTGGCCAGCGTCTCGCGGGATGTGTTCCTCGACGACGAACGCACCGAAGCGGCCATCACCACCCAGCTGCAGACCGCGATCAAGCTGGCCCACAAACAGGGGTCGGCGGTGATGATCGGCCACCCTTATCCACAGACCCTGGCGGTACTCGAACGTGAGCTGCCCAAGCTCAAGGCCCAGGGCGTCGAGTGGATCGACATCAAGTTGATGATCAGCCTGCGCAGCAACCAGGCCATGGCCGGCCACGGAAAAAACGGCACTTACCGCTAGTGCTATATAGCTACCGCGCCTGACCGAGCGGACTCTTCGATAGTGGATCTTCGTATCCACTGGAGAGTCTGTAGATGAACTCACTGCAATACAAAGACCTGCTGATCAACTTCACCACCGAGTTCGTTCCTGTATGGAACGACAAAGGCACTCGCGCCGAGAAACCCGTGACCTTCTGGCGCCCGAGCACATCCTCCGACGCGCTGGGCAACTTCGTCCCGCTGGGTGATGTGGCGGTGGCGGGTTACCACAACATCAATCAACTGAACATCGTCGCTGTTGTCAGCGAAGTTGACCGGGAGAATGGCACCGCCTTGCGGCCCCCCGTCGACTTCGAGAGAGTCTGGGAACACTCGGGACCAAGGGCACGCGCCAATTTCTCAATCTGGCGGCCCACCGCTCCAGAAGGTTATGTGGCGATGGGGCTGGTCTGTGGCCTCGGTAACGACAAACCACCACGCAATACCATCCGCTGTGTCAGAGAAGACCTGGTGACTCAGGCCTATGTCGACCAGTTGATCTGGAGCGACCAAGGCAGCGGCGCCCACCGGGACTTCAGCGCCTGGGGTGTCTCCCCGTCGCAAGCAGCTCCTGGCCAAGCCTACCTGGCACCGGGCACCTTTACCGGCGCCGAGGGCTATGCCAAGCCAACCAGGCAACGCCCGGTGCACGCCCTGCGGCTGGACCTTGCGCTTCATTCCGAAGATTTGCCGCCACTTTCACCCGAAATGGCACCAGGACGCACGATGCCGGAGCAGGTAACAGAGGGCATTCATGTGTGCGAACTGCCCTGGTTTACCGTGAACGACCCGACCCTGACGCCCCTGGAAAAACTGCAAACCTGCCCGGTATATCGGTTGAAAAGAATCGACCAGTACAGCTTGGTGGCCAGCGGTCAAAACACCACGCCAGCAAGCCAAACCTTCAGTTGGGTATTCGCAAAAGGAGAGATCAGTGACTTCTCCATGGGCCTGCGCTCCTTGACCGGCGTCGATATAAAGGCTGCCTGGGCACCCCGGCATCCGTTGAGTATCAGTGCCAACCTCAATCGCGACTTCACGCATACGGGCTTGACCGCACAAGGCTGGGAACGGGAGGGCGTGGCGGATGTGATGGCTTACATCCCGGCGAATAAATCCATCGCTGCCTACCTGGTCAAAAGCCGATACGAGCTATTGCGGGCTGACGGCAGCCAGCTCGGGCCAACCCTGACCTATGCCAGCGGAGATAACGTCTACTTCAGCGAGCTGCTGCAACCTGAAGCGGCGGTTACTGCTGTTGAGGAGCCAGAGGAAGTACCAGCAGCGGTGCCCGAGCCCACAGAAAACAACCTAGAGATAACGCCCCATGATTTCATCGACGACACCCTCCTGCCGTAACTGATCGAGGGCCGCCTGGAGTTTCGCCACTACGTCATCCGGCACGTTTTTGTTCAGCGCCAGGTACAGCTCCGCGCTGTTGAAACGCAACACAGTCTTGAGCCCGGTCACCCCGACCTGGCGTGCCAGATAACGGCCCGCCGGGTCCCCGGTGGCCCACAGGTCGATCTGGCCATCCACCAGCTTTTTCGCGTTGTCCTGATCCCGCAACACGATTACCGGCTTGAGCCCCTGCTTCTCCAGGCTCTCGGCGATGGCGTCGCCCTTGTAGGCGCCGATCTTGTAGCGCCGCGCCTGCTCAAGGTCGCTCAGCTGGATCTTGCTGTCAGCCTTGGCCAGCAGCACCCAATCGTCCGGGCCGATGGGGCCGACCCATTTGAACAGCGCCTCACGGTCCGGCAAGCGCGCCATCACGAACACGCCGTAACCGGGTTTTTCCAGGGCGAGTTTGTAGATCCGGTCCCAAGGGAACCGCAGGGTCAGGTTGTAGGAAATACCGGCACGCTGGAACGTCTCGCGGACGATGTCCACGGCAATGCCTTCGATGTTCTCTTCCTTGGCGAAGTTCTTGCCGTTTTTCGCCATGTTGTACGGCGGGAAGTTTTCCGTCAGCAACACCAGGGAAGCGCCGTCGGACGGTTCATCAGCGTAAGCCGAACCCGTCAGCAGAACGGTGGTACTGGCGAGGGCGAGCAGCAGGTCTTTGAACATGAAAGTTACCGGAATCCATGGCAAGCCCAGAGAGTGCCGCGAGCCTGCCATGGTGTCCAGTGACGTTTAGCGTACGACGATACCGCGCGCCGCCATGTAGGCCTTGGCCTCAGGCACGGTGTATTCGCCAAAGTGGAAAATACTCGCCGCCAGCACTGCGCTGGCGTGGCCTTCGATCACGCCGTCGGCCAGGTGCTGCAGGTTGCCGACGCCGCCGGAAGCAATCACCGGGATGCCCAGTGCGTCGCTGATGGCGCGGGTCACGCCCAGGTCGAAGCCGTTTTTCATGCCGTCCTGGTCCATGCTGGTCAGCAGGATTTCACCGGCACCCAGGGCTTCCATCTTCATCGCCCACTGCACGGCATCCAGCCCGGTCGGCTTGCGCCCGCCGTGGGTGAAGATCTCCCAGCGCGGGGTTTCGCCCGGGCCGGAGACTTTCTTGGCGTCGATGGCAACCACGATGCATTGCGAACCGAAGTGCTGTGCGGCTTCGCCGACAAATTCCGGGTTGAACACCGCCGCGGTGTTGATCGAAACCTTGTCCGCGCCGGCATTCAGCAGGTTGCGAATGTCCTGCACGGTACGCACGCCACCGCCCACGGTCAGCGGGATAAACACCTGGCTGGCCATGCGCTCCACGGTATGCAGCGTGGTGTCGCGACCATCGACGCTGGCGGTGATGTCGAGAAAGGTAATCTCGTCGGCGCCCTGTTCGTCGTAGCGACGGGCGATCTCCACCGGGTCGCCGGCGTCACGGATGTTCTCGAACTTGACGCCCTTGACCACGCGACCGTTGTCGACGTCCAGGCAAGGGATGATGCGTTTGGCCAGCGCCATGGTCAGTCCTCAGCCGTTGTAGGCGTCGCAGTAAGCCTGGGCTTCAGCGACGTCCAGGGTGCCTTCATAGATCGCCCGGCCGGTGATCGCGCCGATGATCCCCGGCGCCTTCGCGTCCAGCAGCGACTTGATGTCGCCCAGGTTGTGGATACCGCCGGAAGCGATCACCGGGATCTTGGTGGCCGCAGCCAGCGCAGCGGTGAACGGTACGTTGCAGCCCTGCATCATGCCGTCTTTGGCGATGTCGGTATAAACGATGGCGGAGACGCCGTCGGCTTCAAACTGCTTGGCGAGGTCGATCACCTGGACGGTGCTGATCTCGGCCCAGCCGTCGGTGGCGACGAAACCGTCCTTGGCGTCCAGGCCCACGATCACTTTGCCGGGGAACGCACGGCACGCTTCGGCGACGAAGGCCGGGTCTTTCACGGCCTTGGTGCCGATGATCACGTAGCTCACGCCTGCTTTCACGTAGTGTTCGATGGTTTCCAGGGAGCGGATGCCGCCGCCGATCTGGATCGGCAGGTTCGGGTAGCGCTTGGCGATCGCCGTCACCACTTCACCGTTGACCGGCTGGCCTTCGAACGCACCGTTCAAGTCCACCAGATGCAGACGACGGCAACCGCCTTCCACCCACTTGGCAGCCATGCTCACCGGGTCATCGGAGAACACCGTGGAATCTTCCATGCGGCCCTGGCGCAGACGTACGCAGGCGCCGTCCTTGAGATCGATTGCGGGAATAATCAGCATCTGGCAAACCTTATTCGATATTCAGCGTTGCTCGGGAAATCAGGGTTTCTCGAGCGCCCACAAGTCGCTTTCGATGCTTTCGAACCTTTCTTTAAGGTGCGTCTGCACATCGAAAATCGCCCTGTTGTAATAGTGCGGAGCAATTTCAGTGGTGAACAGTTCGAGGATTTCTGCGACCTCGAACGAGCCGAGCTTGAGCTCGAAGCGGTCTTCCATGAAACGCTTGATCTTGTCGGTGGCCTCACTCTCCTGCTGGGGAGTGAGGTTCAAGATCGGCGGCTTGACCTTCTTGGCCATTACCAGCGCCCGTCCCACGCGGCGAAGTTCTGCAGCAATTGCAGGCCATGGGTATGGCTCTTCTCCGGGTGGAATTGCACGGCAAAGCGCGAACCGTCGGCCAGGGCCGCGGCGAAGTCGACGCCATAGTGCCCGCCACCCACCACCTGGCGCGGGTTACCGGCGGCGATGTAATAGCTGTGTACGAAATAGAAACGCGCCAGGTCCGGCACTTCGTGCCACAGCGGGTGATCCACGGTCTGGCGCACTTCGTTCCAGCCCATGTGCGGCACCTTCAGGTGCTCGCCGTCTTCGTGCAGGTCCTTGCCGAAAAACTTCACCTGGCCCGGAAACAGACCGATGCAGTCGACGCCGTCGTTCTCTTCACTGCTGTCGAGCAAGGCTTGCATGCCCACGCAGATGCCGAGGAACGGCCGGTCCTGGCTGACTTCACGCACCAGGCTGTCGAAGCCCAGGCGACGAATCTCGGCCATGCAGTCGCGAATCGCGCCAACCCCCGGGAACACTACCCGGTCGGCTTCGCGAATCACGTCGGCATCGCTGGTGATCAGCACCTTGCCGGCACCTACGTGCTCGAGGGCCTTGGCCACCGAGTGCAGGTTACCCATGCCGTAGTCGATAACCGCGACCGTCTGCATTACAGGACGCCCTTGGTCGACGGCATTTGCCCGGCCATGCGGTCATCCAGCTCCACGGCCATGCGCAGGGCACGGCCGAAAGCCTTGAACACGGTCTCGATCTGGTGGTGGGTGTTGGTGCCACGCAGGTTGTCGATGTGCAGGCTGACCAGGGCGTGGTTGACGAAACCCTGGAAGAATTCCTGGAACAGGTCGACGTCGAAGCCGCCCACGGTGGCGCGGGTGTACGGCACGTGCATCTGCAGGCCCGGGCGGCCGGAGAAGTCGATGACCACACGCGACAGCGCTTCATCCAGCGGGACATAGGCGTGGCCGTAGCGACGGATGCCTTTCTTGTCGCCGATGGCTTTGGCAAATGCCTGGCCCAACGTGATACCGACGTCTTCCACCGTGTGGTGGTCGTCGATATGCAGGTCGCCCTTGCTGACGATATCCAGGTCGATCAGCCCGTGACGGGCGATCTGGTCCAGCATGTGCTCAAGAAAAGGTACACCGATATCAAATCGGGCCTTTCCGGTGCCATCCAGGTTGATCGAGGCTTTGATCTGGGTTTCCAGAGTGTCGCGCTCGACGGACGCCTTACGTTCGGCCATCACCAGCTCCGCAAAATCATTGGGCGAAAAAGGCAGCCATTATAGGGGCGCGGGCGCTAAACAGAAACATCGGAGGGGATAAGACTGATGGAGTGTCGGGGATAGACATGTCAGTACAAGTGTGGGAGCAGCTTTGTGTGTGAGCGGGCTTGCTCGCGAAGGCGGTGGGTCAGCCAATACATGTGCTGACTGATCCATCGCATTCGCGAGCAAGCCCGCTCCCACACAAGCCCGCTCCCACAAGGGTTACGCGGTGTTAGTGGAACAGGACTGCGGTTTTCTGCAGGGTGACCCACACGCCCCACGCCAACGGAATGCCCACCGCCAGCCAGGCGGCAACCGCCAATGGCACGCTGCCGGAGGAGGCTTTCCACTCCAGCACGGTGCTGGAATCGGCGCCCTTGTCATGGCCCAGCGCCTGCTCGGCAGCCAGTTCGGCGTCGGTCATGAAGTACTTGTCTGCCACCGGCCGGACCAGCAGGTTGCAGATAAAGCCCAGCACCAGCAGGCCGGCGAGGATGTACAAGGTGATGTCGTAGGCGGCAGCGCGTTCAACGCCGATGCTCAACTGATACTCACGCAGGTAGTTCACCAGCACCGGACCCAGTACGCCCGCCGCCGCCCAAGCGGTCAGCAGGCGACCGTGGATCGCACCCACCATTTGCGTACCGAACAGGTCCGCCAGGTAAGCCGGCACCGTCGCAAAACCACCGCCGTACATCGACAGGATGATGCAGAACGCCGCCACGAAAAGCGCGACGTTACCCAGGTGACCCAGGTTCGGGATCAACGCGTACAGGGCAAAGCCCAGGGCGAAGAACACGAAGTAGGTGTTTTTACGGCCCAGGTAGTCGGAGAACGATGCCCAGAAGAACCGGCCACCGATGTTGAACAGGCTCAACAGACCGGTAAAGCCGGCTGCGATGGCCGCGATGGAAGCCAGTTGGCCGGCATCCAGTTGGCCAAATGCCAGGCCGTTACCCAGCAACTTGCCGCCGAACACTTCCTGCAGCAGCGGCGAAGCCATGCCGAGGATGCCGATGCCGGCAGACACGTTCAGGCACAGCACCAGCCACACCAGGCGGAATTGCGGGGTTTTCCAGGCCACGTTCACGTGCACGTGACGGTGGGTGATCATCGCATTGCTGGCTTTTTTCGCCGGGGCAGTCCAGCCCTCAGGCTTCCAGCCGGTAGGCGGAACACGGTAGGACAAGGCGCCGCCGATCATGAACACGAAGTAGATCACGGCCATGACCACGAAGCTCTGCCACACGCCAACGCTGGTCGGCGAGGCAAAGTGGCCCATCAAGGCGGCTGCCAGCGGGGCACCCACCATCGCGCCGCCGCCGAAGCCCATGATCGCCATGCCGGTGGCCATGCCGCGCTTGTCCGGGAACCACTTGATCAGGGTCGAGACCGGCGAGATATAGCCCAGGCCCAGGCCGATACCGCCAATGACCCCGGAGCCGATCCACATCAGCCAGATCTGGTGGGTATAGATCCCCAACGCAGAGATCAGCAGGCCGCCACACCAGCACAAGGCCGAAACGACACCAGCCTTGCGTGGCCCGGCGTGTTCCAGCCAGCCGCCCCAGATCGCCGCGGAGCAGCCGAGGAAGATGAAGAACAGGGTGTAGATCCAGCCCAGCATGGAGATGGGCCAGTCGCATTGCGACGAGAAGACCTGGCTGATGAAGCTCATGTCCGGCGCGCAGGCGACCGGTGCGGTGATCCCCAGCGCCTTGGACAACGGCAGCCAGAACACCGAAAAACCGTAGGCCATGCCGATACACAGGTGGATCGCCAGGGCGGCCGGTGGTACCAGCCAACGGTTGAACCCGGGCTTGGCGATAATGCGTTCCTTGGACAGGAACGCAGGCTGTGCAGCAGTATTACCCGCCGCAGTGCTAGTGCTCATTGGTGTTTCCCCCAGTTATTAGTATGTGTCCGTCGGGCGCTCTCTCCCTCGGCCTTACACGCAAGGCGTGGCCGTTTTGTTGAGTAAAGCTCCTTTTAAACGCGACGTTTAGTCGCAGACGGCAGACGAACATGCGCAGATTAGCATCTGTGGATGACAGAAAAACCAAACTGATATCACCTTTCTGGAGTTATCTGATTTGTTTGACGCCATGTAACGATCCCTAAACAGCCATAGGGCTACGAGCGTTATACTCTTCGGCTAAATTTTAAAATCGACATACAAGGACTCGCCCATGAAAGCGTTCGGCAAAATCCTGGGTCTGGTACTTCTCGGGCTGTTGCTGATCATTGTGGCTCTAGGCTTTGCCCTGACCCATCTCTTCGATCCCAACGACTACAAAGACGAGATTCGCCAGATTGCCCGCGACAAGGCCCACATCGAGCTGACGCTCAATGGCGACATCGGCTGGAGCCTGTTCCCCTGGCTCGGTCTTGAATTGCACGAGGCCAGCGTTGCGACCCTGACCAATCCGAGCCAACCGTTTGCCGATCTGCAGATGCTCGGCCTGTCGGTGCGCGTGCTGCCGCTGCTGCGCCGTGAAGTGCAGATGAGCGATGTACGTGTCGAAGGCCTGAACCTGCGCCTGAACAAAGACGTGCATGGCCACGGCAACTGGGAAGACATCGGCAAGAATGTGCCGGACCCGGCTACCGCCGCCACCACGCCTGCCGTGGCTGAAGCGGCCACACCGCCCAAGCCTGAAAAGCCGCCGCAGCCGATCCGCCTGGACATCGACAGCCTGACCATCAACAACGCCCGCGTCGAATACAACGACGAGCAGACCGGCAAGCAGTTCAGCGCCGAAAGCATCCAGCTGAGTGCCGGCGCCGTGCACGAAGGTGCAAGCATCCCGGTCAAACTCACCGCGTTCTTCGGCACCAACCAGCCGCTGATGCGCGTCAAGACCGAGGTCAATGGCAACCTGCGCATTCAGCGCGCCCTCAAGCGCTACCAGTTCGAAGACATGAAGGTCACTGGTGAAGCCACCGGCGAGCCGCTGCAAGGCAAGACTGTGACCTTTTCGACCCAGGGCCAATTGCTGGTGGACCAGTCTGCGAATATCGCCGAATGGACCGGCATGAAGCTGTCGCTGAACCAACTGCGCGCCCTGGGCGAGCTGAAGGTCAACGACCTGGACAAGACTCCACAGCTCAGCGGCGCCCTGTCGATTGCCCAGTTTGACCTGGCCAAGTTCCTCGACAGCGTCGGCAACCCGCTGCCACCGATGGCCGCCGGCAGCCTGAGCAAGGTCGAACTGGTCAGCCGCCTCAAGGGCACGCCGACCAGCCTGGCGCTTGAAGACCTCAACCTGAAACTCGACGACAGCACCTTCACCGGTCGCGTGGCCGTGGATGATTTCGCCAGGCAATCCCTGCGGGTGCAGCTCAAGGCCGATACGTTCAACGCCGACAACTACCTGCCGGCCAAGTCCGAAGCCGCCAAGGGCGCTGCGGCCGCGCGCCAGGCTGAAGTGCAGAACAGCGAAGCCGGCGCCATGGCGGCCGGTGGCACCACACCGTTGCCGGACGCCCCGACCAAAGCCGCGTGGAGTACCGACAAGCTGCTGCCGCTGACCCGCCTGCGCACCCTGGACGTAAACGCCGACCTGTCCTTTGGCCAACTGACCCTGAGCAAGCTGCCGATCCAGAATGCCGCCCTGAAAGCCTCCGGCCTCGATGGCCAGCTCAAGCTCGATACCTTGAGCGGCGGCCTCTACAACGGCACCTTCCAGGCCAACGGCAACCTTGACGTGCGCCAGGACATCCCGCTGCTGGCGCTGCAAACCCGAATCAAGCAGGTACCGGTCGAACGCATCCTGCAAGCCCAGGGGCAGAACCCGCCGGTGAAGGGCCAGCTCACCCTCGACAGCAACCTCAACGGCCGCGGCAATAGCCAGAAAGCCCTGATCGACAGCCTCAACGGTACCGCCAGCTTCGCGATCAACAACGGCGTGCTGCTCAACGCCAACATCGAGCAACAGCTGTGCACCGGCATCGCCCTGCTCAACCGCAAGACCCTCAGCGGCGACCAGCGCGGCAAGGACACCCCGTTCCAGGAACTCAAGGGCAACCTGACCTTCCGCAATGGCGTGGCCAGCAACCCCGACCTGAAAGTGCGCATCCCGGGCCTGACCGTCAACGGCGACGGTGACGTCGACCTGCGCGTGCTGGGCATGGACTACCGCGTCGGCATCATCGTCGAAGGCGACCAGCGCGACGTGCCGGACCCGGCTTGCCAGGTGGGCTCCAACTTCCAGAACATCGAAGTCCCGCTGCGCTGCCGTGGCCCGCTGGAACTGGGCGCCAAGGCCTGCCGCCTGGACAAGGACGGCTTGAGCCAGGTCGCCATCAAGGCGGCGGGCAACAAGCTCAGCGAGAAGCTTGAACAGAAGCTCGACAAGGTCAATCCACAGCTGAAAGACGCGCTTAAAGGCCTGTTCAAACGATGAGAAACGAGCAGTTTTCAACGGCGGTGCTCGACTGGTACGACCGCCACGGTCGCCATGACCTGCCCTGGCAACAGGGCATCACGCCTTACCGGGTGTGGGTCTCGGAGATCATGTTGCAGCAGACCCAGGTCAGCACCGTGCTGAACTACTTCGACCGGTTCATGGCGTCCTTGCCAACGGTCGAAGCCCTGGCTGCCGCGCCGGAAGACGAAGTGCTGCACCTGTGGACCGGGCTGGGTTACTACACCCGGGCGCGCAACCTGCAAAAGACCGCGAAGATCGTCGTTGCCGAATATGGCGGCGAGTTTCCCCGTGACGTCGAAAAACTCACCGAACTGCCCGGCATTGGCCTGTCCACCGCGGGTGCGATTGCCAGCCTGAGCATGGGCCTGCGAGCGCCGATCCTCGATGGCAACGTCAAACGCGTGCTGGCGCGCTTTACCGCGCAAGAGGGTTACCCGGGCGAGCCGAAGGTCGCCAAACAGCTGTGGGCCACCGCAGAGCGCTTTACGCCCCATGACCGCGTCAACGCCTACACCCAGGCCATGATGGACATGGGCGCCACCCTCTGCACCCGCAGCAAGCCCAGCTGCCTGCTGTGCCCGCTGGAAAAGGGCTGCGAAGCGCACCTGCTCGGCCTGGAAACCCGCTACCCGATCCCCAAGCCACGCAAGACCGTGCCCCAGAAGCGCACGCTGATGCCGATGCTGGCCAATGGCGAGGGCGCGATCCTGCTTTACCGTCGCCCCTCCACAGGCCTGTGGGGCGGTTTGTGGAGCCTGCCGGAGCTGGATGACCTGGCCGACCTGGAACACCTGGCCAACCAGCACTCGCTGGCGCTGGGCAAACACCAGGAGCTGCCGAGCCTGATCCACACCTTCAGCCACTTCCAACTGGCTATCGAACCCTGGCTGGTCCAGGTCCAGGAGTCTGCCCATCACGTGGCCGAGGCTGACTGGCTCTGGTATAACCTCGCCACCCCGCCGCGCCTGGGCCTTGCCGCCCCGGTGAAAAAACTGCTGAAGCGCGCGGCTGAAGTATTGAACGCAGGAGTTCCGTCATGACCCGCACCATCATCTGCCGCAAGTACCACGAAGAACTGCCCGCCCTCGAGCGCGCCCCGTTCCCTGGCGCCAAGGGCCAGGACATTTTCGACAACGTCTCCGCCAAGGCCTGGGCTGACTGGCAAAAGCACCAGACCCTGTTGATCAACGAAAAGCGCCTGAACATGATGAACGCCGAAGACCGCAAATACCTGCAGGGCGAGATGGACAAGTACTTTTCCGGCGAGGATTACGCCAAGGCCGACGGCTACGTGCCACCTGCTGAATAATTGATCAAAATTGGGGGTTGGCCCGTAAGCGACGGTAATAATTAAATATTTTTTGAAAACTTGCTTGACGACCCCCTGAAAAACCCGTTTAATGCGCCCCGTTGCCCAGATAGCTCAGTCGGTAGAGCAGGGGATTGAAAATCCCCGTGTCGGCGGTTCGATTCCGTCTCTGGGCACCACTAATTAGTTTCAGGTGGTGCAAACGTCATCTGAAACACACAAAAAACCCGCCTGGTGCGGGTTTTTTGTTGCCTGGCGTTTTTGACTCCTTCAGCCACCGCCCCGCATCAACGTCAACACCGCAACCCGCTCCTGCTCGGAGATGTGAAAACCACTCTCCTCCACGCGCGCAATCCAATCCTGCGCCGAGAGCGACTCGCCAAAACGCACCAGGCGTCCGTAGCGCCTGAACACAGCCTCCAGCACGCTGATCATCGAGGGGTAGCTGCAGCCTCCGTCAAAACAGATGCTGAGGCCGCCAAGCCAGGAACGGCCGATCACGTGGGCACTACCGACGCTCTCGGCACCGGCATACTCAAAATCCATTTTTACTGCTTCCATGTCGCACCCAAACTCATCACCACGAAAGTACCCAAGCCTAGCAGGCGCCTGTTTTGCGGCAGGCTGCAAAGCGCTCCAATCAGACCAACCGGTCATCCAGGCGGCGACCATACAGTAAGACGATCCAAAGCGCCGGTTATCAACACCTCATTCCGACCCCATTGATCCATCCTTAATTCCCCAGTGATCGCCACTCTCGTCGGCGTCACCACCGACAAGCATGTCAAGGCGACTGAGTCACTTCACCAGGAACACCAGCAGCGGGTTGTCATTCAACCGCCCATTGAACACCGGCGCCATGTGTTCCAGCGGCGTGCCGCTGAGCAATGCGGTTTGCTTGCGCTCCACAATCACCCAGGCGGGGCGCGGCAGCGTATCCACCAGCAAGGGTTGGTTGCGCCCGATGAACAGCGGCTGCTCGTCGTGATCCAGGTTCATGATGTAGCGAATCGCCCAGGTGTCCTTGGCCAGATCGACGAACACCAGGGTCCCGGGATTATCGGCACGCAGCTTTTCCACCGCGCTTACGAAGTTCCTGGTGTCGAATTGCAGGTCCTTGGCCGGCTCCACAACCTTCACCAGCACCAGCCATTGGGTGGCCAGCGCAATCAGGCTGAGCACCACCAGGCGCTGGCCGAGATTGCCCTGCAAACGGCGCCAGGCAATCACGGCTGCGAGTTGCAGCACGATCAGCACACCCACCAGCGCCGGCACTGAAACGTCCGGCCAGTAGCCGTGCTTGTGCCACAGATGCCGACAGACAAACACCACGACAATGCCCAGCACCGGCAGGACCGCCACCAGCCACTCATAGCCACGCCGCACGCCCAGCAACCAGCCCTGGGCCTGGAGCAAGCCATAGGCGGCCACCGCGGCAAACATCGGGACCATGGGCACGATGTAATAGGCGCGCTTGAAGTGCGGCACCGACAAGCCCAGCAAAATCATCAGGCCGCAGGCGGCCAAGCGCAGCATCAACTGCACATCGGCATCGTCGTGGCGGGCCGACCATTTGTGGCGCAGGGCAATCATCGTCGCCAGGGCCAGCGGCACCACCGGGAAATAGCGGTACAGGCTCAGCTTGAAGTAGAAGTAGAACGCCTCACCGGTTTCATCAAGGCGCCCGGTGAATTGCATCCGCAGCACATCATCGACGAAAGCATCGCCCCCGCTGATCCGCGCCAGTTTCAACAGCGCCCACCAACAGCCGGCCAGCAGGATCAAACCGACCACGCCGTGGGCAATCACCTTTTTCAGCAGTGCAATCCGCTCTTGCCGCGTACGAGCGGTGCCCAGCGCCCAGTAGACACAGGCCACCCCGCACACCTCGATCAACCCCAGCGGCCCGCGAATGGCAAACGCCACCACGAACAACGGAAAGATCGCATATTGGCGCAGCCGCGAGCCCAGGCGCTCACCGGTATGCAGCAGGTAGAAACACCCCAGGCACAACAACGAGATCATCTGGTCCAGGCACACCGAGCGCGACTTCTCCAGCAACTGGGCAGTCAATGCGGTGAGCAGCACCGTCAGCAGCGCCCACGCCCGGCCCGACGGCACCAGCAAGCGGTAGATCAGCGCCATGACCCCGGCAGACGCCAGGGCGGTGGGCATCACGTTAGCCAGGTCGTTGGGCGCGCCGAATAAACGGGCAAAGAGGTAGCTCAGGTAGGTCGCGGTGCCCGGATAGTCCGGGTAAGGCTCACCGTAGGTGGTAGGAAACAGGCTCGCGCCGTGGCGAAACATTTCTTGCATGAACACGGCCCAGCGGCCGTCGAAGCCCTGTGGCTGCTGGTCCCAGATGCCCAGGGTGAACAGCAGCAGGGCGATGAGGAAAATACCCAGCGATTCCATTCGAAAGCGATTGTGTTGATCCATTATTCAGCCTGTCAGGTGGGGTAAACCGGCTCATGTTGCCGAACGCCACCCTGAATAAGCCCTGAACGGAATCAAACATTCATCCACCTAACGACGAGCGGGCCAGATCAGCAGCGGCAGCAGGCGGATATAGAGTAGCTCCCCTACCAATTCCACCAGGGTTTGCGTGATCACCGCTGCAGCAGCGAGCCCGCGGATCTCTTCGGGCAACGCCAGCGCCAGCGGCAGCACCACCAGGGAATTACGCGTGGAGGCGCTGAAGGTGACCGCCCGCGCCGTGGGCGCCGATAGCTTGAACAGGCACGAAGCCAGCGCCCCCATCAGCGGGGCCAGCAACAGGAAGCCGATATACACCGGGATCACCGGCGCCAGCAGGCCGATATCGCGGACCACGGCGGTGATCTGCGAACCGATCACCACCATCAGCACCAGCGCCATGGCCGGCACGGGCAGCCAGGCCCAGGCATCGTTCCAGGCACTGACGACCGGTGAGCGCCGGGACAGGGAAGTGGTCAGCACCGCCAGAATCATGGGGGCAACGATCAGCAGCAGGAAGGCCTCGACAAACGGCCCCACTGCAACCACCACCTGCGACTGCGCCCCCAGCATCAACCCCAGGTAGACCGGCAACAGCAGCAGTTGCAGCAACAACAGAATCGGGGTCGCCGCCAGCATCAACCGCGAGTCACCCTTGCCGATATGGGTAAACACCACCACGTAGTCGATGCACGGCGTCAACAGCACCAGCAACGCACCCACCAGGATCGCCGGGTGTTCCACCAGGCCCCGAGTCAGCGCCCACACCAGCAGCGGAATCAGGATGAAGTTGGCCAGCAGCAACGCGGCCATGAAGTGTTTGTTGCCCAGCCCCTGGCGCAGGTCCAGAAAGGGGATTTGCAGGAACATCGCGTACATCAGCACGGCGATGGCGGGCGTAACCAGGGCGGCCACACCTTGAGACATGGAGGGCGCCAGCAGGCCGACAACGGCAGCCAGCACCACGCTGGCGAAGTAGATCGGGATCTGGTTTTGTTCGAGGGTGTCGCGGGTCATGGGCCGGCTCTGGTGGGCGAAAGGGTCTAAGCCTAGGCATCTGTGCCGCTCAGGTCGAGCCTCAGAAAAATCCCCGGGGTCTTCATAGCAGAAATTTGTTAGTTTCGACTTCTCATAAAACTGCGCACGGGCCTTTGACCCCCCATCGAAAGCGCAATGATCGAGCCTGTTCATGAACCTGCCAGTCCGACCTCAAGCCGAAGCATTCCGCGAGCCCACAGCCGATGGGCATTCCATCGGCGGCTTCACATGGCGCCATCCGCGCACAGACGTTGAACGCCCGGTCGTCATCATCAACGCCGCCACCTCCGTACGCTGCCGTCACTACTCACGGTTTGCCGATTACCTGTTTGCCAATGGCTTCGACGTCATCACCTACGACTACCGCGGCATCGGCGAATCCCGCAGCGGCTCGCTGAAAGGGTTCAAGGCCTCGTGGTCCGATTGGGGCGTGCTGGACTTCGAAGCGATCCTGCAGCGGGCCCAGCGGGAGTTTGCCGGCCAACCGATTGATGTGGTCGGGCACAGTTTTGGCGGATGTGCGGCGGGGCTCGGGGCTTCCGGCGCGGTGATTCGGCGCCTGGTGACGGTAGGCGCGCAGTTTGCCTACTGGCGCGACTACGAGGCGAGCGGGCGCTGGCGGATGCTTGCCAAATGGCATGTGGTGATGCCGCTGGTGACAGCGGTTTTTGGCTACTTCCCGGGCAAACGCATAGGCTGGCTGGAGGATACCCCGGCGGGCGTGGTACGCGACTGGAGTACGCCGACGCCGAGTTATGAAAAACGTCCGAGTGGGCGAGCCTTGCCCGAGTTGCCGTTTTCGCGGGTGAAGGCACAGATATTGGCGATCAGCATTACCGACGATCCGTTTGGTACCGTCGCAGCAATCGAACGCCTGCTGGGTTACTTCGACGGCAGCGAGCGCACGCATCTGCGAATCGCGCCTGAAGATATCGGCGAAAAAGAGGTCGGACACTTCGCATTCTTTCGCAGCCAGTATCAGGATCGGTTGTGGCCGATTGCATTGGCTTGGCTGCAACGGGGAGAGTTGGCCAACGGCACGCCGGGGCGCCAAGTGACGGATCGCACCTAGAAAGCCTTGGGATTTCTCCAGACCTGCGCTTCAATACCCCACCCCCAGATCCTGACACCAAGGACGTGAGCCCATGGCTTCGCCGAACAAGCAGCAAAAACGCGCCCACCGGGCAAAAGCCAAGGCCAAGCAGAATCGCACCCAACGCGCCGTCGCCACCAAGCCGGATGCCTTTGCCGGCGATGACAGCCGCATTGATCTTGAATCGGTGGATTTGACCGAGCTGTTCCTGGAGATGCGCACCGCTGGCGAAACCAGCCAGCAGGCGCTGTGTGCCGTGTTCCTGGCGCACCCGCTGCTGGCAGTGGTACTGGAGCAGGAAGGCGAAGAAGAAGCGACGGACTTTATCCTCGCGGCGCTGATCGAGTATCGCCAGTGGGCCACGGATACCGAGGATGAAGCGGCAGCGCTGGCGTGGATTGAATCGCCGGAATTCCAGGCCGATTACGTCGCGGCGTCACAGGCGCTTGTTAGCTCCGAAGGCTGATACAAAACGAAATGTGGGAGCGGGCTTGCTCGCGAAGGCAGTGTGTCAGTCAGCTCAAATGTCGACTGATCCACCGCATTCGCGAGCAAGCCCGCTCCCACATTTGATCAACGGTATTGCGACGAAAGCATTCCGTCAGTTAAGCACCGCAGCCCCAACCTTCCGGCCCTTGCGCCGACGCGACACCATCAGCCCCGCCGCAACTACCAGCAAGCTCAGGATCCCGGTGGCAATGATCTCCACCTGATGCGCTTCCTGGAACAACATGATCGTCAGCACGCCCACGATGAACACGATCACCGCATACGTCAGGCCCGGGAACAGCCACATCTTGAAGGCAATCTTCTCGCCCGCTTCCGTGCGTTTCTGGCGCATGCGCAGTTGCGACACGGCGATCACCAGGTACACCAGCAGCGCGATGGCGCCGGAGCTGGCCAGCAGGAATTCAAACACCGCCGCCGGTGCCACGTAGTTGGCGAATACCGCCAGGAACGCCGCGCCGGTAGACAGCAACACCGCCCAGTAAGGCGTGCCGCTCTTGTTGGTGATCTTGGACACCGCCGGTGCATCACCGCGACGGCCCAGGGAGAACATCATGCGCGAAGCGGTGTACAGCGCCGAGTTCAGGCAACTGGTCACGGCCACCAGCACCACCAGGTCAACGATCAGCTTGGCATTCGGGATGCCCATGCGTTCCAGCACGGTCTGGTAGGAACCGACCGCTGCCAGCGCAGGATCATTCCACGGCACCAGGGCCACGACGATGAAGATCGACACCAGGTAGAACAAGCCGATCCGCCAGATCACCGAGTTGGTGGCCTTGGAAATCTGCTGGCCCGGGTTCTTCGATTCAGCGGCCGCGATGGTCACGATCTCGGTGCCCATGAACGAGAACATGGTGGTCAGGATCGCCGCCAATACCGCGCCCATGCCGTTGGGCAGGAAGCCCTGGGTGTCGAACAGGTGCGAAACGCCGCTGACCTGACTGCCCGGCAGGAAGCCGAAGATCGCCAGGATGCCGAGGATCACAAACCCGATGATCGCCACCACTTTGATCAGCGCAAACCAGAACTCGAACTCGCCGTAGTTCTTCACACTGAACAGGTTGGTCGCGGTCAGCAGCAAGGTAATGATCAGGGTGAAGGCCCAGATCGCCACGCCGGGGAACCAGGCGTGCAGGATGGTCGCGGCAGCGTTGGCTTCCAGCGGAATCACCAGCACCCAGAACCACCAGTACAACCAGCCGATGGTGAAACCGGCCCAGTGCCCGATCGCACGGTCGGCATAAGTAGAGAACGAACCCGTGTCCGGCGATGCCACGGCCATCTCGGCCAGCATGCGCATCACCAACACCACCAGCGTACCGGCGGCGGCATAAGCCAGCAGCACGGCCGGGCCCGCCGCAGCAATCGCGTGGCCGGAGCCCACAAACAACCCGGCACCGATAACGCCGGCAATCGACAGCATGGTGACGTGACGCGGTTTGAGCCCCTGTTCGAGGTCATTGGAGCTTTGCGTACTACTCATTGACACACCTTTGCGAGGAATTGCGAATACGGTCCACCCGGTCTGGCGTCTTTCTCGTGAAAAGAAACCAACGGGGCGTTCTTTATTTTTTACGCAAGATTTGCGCCAAAATGTTACAGAGCCACGATTGACGCGGGCTGTAGGGAAACTCAATAGCTCTCGTAAGTCACTGACACTAATGGCATTCCGCTATAGCGTTACTGTGCGACTCACTTGAAAGACGAATCAGTGCACCAAAAACACACACAATTTGTGCGTGACGCCCCATAAAAGGGCTGATAAGGACCGTTCGCCGGTTTAACCCTTCCAACACCCGGCCAAAGCTGGCACCATCGCGCCCTTTTTTACGCGAAACCTGTAGGAATACTGGTTCAAACGGCTGTTCGGTTGTTGATGGCGCGACACACTGCTGTGCCGATGCGACACCCTGCCGCAGACCGTCTGTTTACCGCCTGCAGGGCTGTTGGCTGTCATCCGGACGCTATGCTAGCTTGGCGCCTCGCCAGGAAGGCGGGCCAACAGCAGGAGCGCAATGAACACAATGAGGACCGCACATGGCTGAGGCCACGCCCGCGCTTGAAATCCGCAACTTGCATAAACGCTATGGTGAGCTGGAGGTGCTTAAAGGTATCTCGCTGACCGCCCGCGACGGCGATGTGATCTCGATCCTGGGTTCCTCCGGTTCCGGCAAGTCCACGTTCCTGCGCTGCATCAACCTGCTGGAAAACCCGCACCAGGGGCAAATCCTGGTGGCTGGTGAAGAGCTCAAGCTCAAGGCTGCGAAAAACGGCGAACTGGTGGCCGCCGACGGCAAACAGATCAACCGCCTGCGCAGCGAAATCGGTTTTGTGTTTCAAAACTTTAACCTGTGGCCGCACATGAGCGTCCTCGACAACATCATCGAGGCCCCGCGCCGCGTGCTCGGCCAGAGCAAGGCCGAAGCCACTGAAATCGCCGAAGCCTTGCTGGCCAAGGTCGGCATCATTGACAAGCGTCATGCCTACCCCGCGCAACTGTCCGGCGGCCAGCAACAACGCGCCGCGATCGCACGCACCCTGGCCATGCAGCCCAAAGTCATCCTGTTCGACGAGCCCACATCGGCCCTTGACCCGGAAATGGTTCAGGAAGTACTTAATGTGATCCGCGCCCTGGCCGAAGAAGGCCGCACCATGCTGCTGGTCACCCATGAAATGGGCTTTGCCCGCCAGGTGTCCAGTGAAGTGGTGTTCCTGCACCAGGGCCTGGTCGAAGAGCAAGGATCGCCACAGCAGGTATTTGAAAACCCGCTTTCGGCGCGCTGCAAACAATTCATGTCCAGCAACCGCTAACGGAGCAACATGCATGCAGAACTATAAAAAATTCCTCTTGGCCGCCGCTGTTTCGATGGCGTTCAGCGCCACGGCGATGGCTGAAACCTTGAAAATGGGGATCGAAGCGGCCTACCCGCCGTTCAACAATAAAGATGCCAGCGGCAACGTCGTCGGCTTCGACAAGGACATCGGCGACGCCCTGTGCGCCAAGATGAAAGTCGAGAAGTGCGAAGTGTATGTCTCCGACTGGGACGGCATCATCCCGGCCCTGAATGCCAAGAAGTTCGACTTCCTGGTCTCCTCGCTGTCCATCACCGATGAACGCAAGCAGGCCGTCGACTTCACCGACCCGTACTACTCCAACAAGCTGCAGTTCATCGCGCCCAAAGCCAACAAAGACTTCAAGACCGACGCGGACTACCTGAAGGGCAAGATCATCGGTGCACAGCGCGCAACGCTGGCCGGTACCTACCTGGAAGACAAGCTGCCGGACACCACCGCCAAGCTCTACGACACCCAGGAAAACGCCTACCTCGACCTGACTTCCGGCCGCCTGGACGGGATGCTCGCCGACAAGTACGTGCAATACGAGTGGCTGAAAAGCAAAGACGGCTCCGCCTACGAATTCAAGGGCGACCCGGTGGTCGAGAGCGACAAGATCGGTATCGCCGTACGCAAAGGCGACCCGCTGCGCGAGCGCTTGAACAAAGCCCTGGCTGAAATCAAGGCCGACGGCACCTACAAGAAGATCAACGACAAGTACTTCCCTTTCAGTATCGAGTGATCCTGAATGGCCTGCCCGGCGTGCTCGCTTGAGTGCGCCGGTCCTGAGCTTTGCCTTGCGAAACGACTAAACCATGAATTTCGACCTCTACGGATTCGGCCCGGCGCTCGCCGCCGGCGCGCTGATGACCGTCAAGCTGGCGCTCACCGCCCTGTGCCTCGGGCTGGTGCTCGGGCTGGCCGGCGCCCTGGCCAAGACTTCCCCGTACAAGCCGCTGCAATGGCTTGGCGGCAGCTACTCCACCCTGGTTCGCGGCATCCCGGAACTGCTGTGGGTCCTGCTGATCTACTTCGGCACGGTCAACCTGATGCGCTCCCTCGGGGAGTTTTTCGGCAACCCCGACCTTTCCCTCAGCGCTTTCGCCGCCGGGGTGATCGCCCTGGGCCTGTGCTTTGGCGCCTACGCCACGGAAGTCTTCCGCGGCGCGATCCTGGCCATTCCCAAGGGCCACCGTGAAGCCGGTGTCGCACTGGGCTTGTCGAAGGTCCGGATCTTCACTCGCTTGATCATGCCGCAGATGTGGCGCATCGCGCTGCCGGGCCTGGGCAACCTGTTCATGATTCTGATGAAGGACACCGCGCTGGTCTCGGTGATCGGCCTGGAAGAAATCATGCGCCACGCGCAGATCGGCGTGACCGTCACCAAGCAGCCCTTCACCTTCTTTATGGTCGCGGCCTTCATGTACCTGGGCCTCACTGTCCTGGCGATGACCGGCATGCACTTCCTGGAAAAACGTGCCGCGCGCGGCTTTGCGAGGAGCACGCAATGAGTGGCGACTACAGCTGGCTGTCGCATTTCGACCTGGGCCTGAACTGGGCCGTGATCATTAAATGGCTGCCGAAACTGGCCCAGGGCGCAACCCTGACCCTGGAGCTGGTGGCCATCGCCGTGATCGCCGGCCTGCTGCTGGCAATCCCGCTGGGCATCGCCCGCTCGTCACGCCTGTGGTACGTGCGCACCCTGCCCTACTGCTACATTTTCTTCTTCCGCGGCACGCCGCTGCTGGTGCAGCTGTTCCTGGTGTACTACGGCCTGGCACAGTTCGACGCCGTGCGTGAGAGTTTCATGTGGCCGTACCTGCGGGACCCGTTCTGGTGCGCCACCGCCACCATGACCCTGCACACCGCCGCCTATATCGCCGAGATCCTGCGCGGCGCGATCCAGGCCATCCCGCCGGGTGAAATCGAAGCCGCGCGGGCGCTGGGCATGTCCAGGCCCAAGGCGCTGTTCTACATCATCCTGCCGCGTGCCGCGCGCATCGGCCTGCCGGCCTACAGCAACGAAGTGATCCTGATGCTCAAGGCCAGCGCCCTGGCCAGTACCGTGACCCTGCTGGAACTGACCGGCATGGCCCGCACAATCATTGCCCGCACCTACCTGCCGGTGGAGATCTTCTTCGCAGCGGGTTTGTTCTACCTGCTGATGTCCTACGTCCTGGTGCGCTTCTTCAAGCTGCTGGAGCGCTGGTTGCGGGTCGATGCCTGCCAGGGCCGCTGACGCCTTGTTGACGGGTGAGCACCTGCTCGCCCGCTTCCAGGCGCTGGATACGTTCCTCACCGAACATCAAGGGCTGTGGCGACCACGGCCCTTTACCCATCTGCAATTGCCGTGGGAAACCCAGCATCCCGAACTGGCCCATTGGCTGCGCCAGCGCTCGCTGGCCGAAGCGGAAAGCAGCCATAACCAGCCTCACCACCTGCCGGCGCCTGCGCCTTTCCCTGAGCTGGCCATGCAGTCGCTGAATCTCAGCGCTGTGGATAACTTACCGTCCCGCCCGCTACCCGCCGCCCGTCATCGCCTGAACGTCGATGTACCCGGCCGCAAATGGCAGCAGATCGAAGCCTTCGGTGCCGCGCTGCAATTTCGCCAACCCCCCGAACACTGGCTAGACTGGTGTGCCGGCAAGGGCCACCTCGGCCGCCGCCTGTTGCAACCCGGGCAGCAACTGACCTGCCTGGAATACGACCCGGCCCTCATCGCCTCAGGGCAAGCCCTCAGCGAACACCATCAATTGCCCGTCACCCATCGCCTGCAAGACGTGATGGCCGACGTACAGATCAGCCGCGACCAAACCCCGGTGGCACTGCACGCCTGCGGCGACCTGCATGTGCGCCTGCTCCAGCTGGCCAGCGCCGCCGGCTGCCAGCAGTTGGCCGTGGCGCCCTGCTGCTACAACCGCATCCGCGCCGAGCAGTACCAGCCGCTGTCGATTGCCGCCCAGGCGTCGTCACTGCATTTATCGGTGGAAGACCTCGGCCTGCCGCTGAGCGAAACCGTTACCGCAGGCGCGCGGGTGCGTCAGCAGCGCGATACGTCGATGGCCAGGCGCCTGGGTTTTGATGTTCTGCAGCGGCAACTGCGCAAGAGCGATGCTTACCTGCCCACTCCGTCCCTGCCCGCGAGTTGGCTGGCCAAGCCGTTCGCCGACTACTGCCGCGAACTGGCGGCCCTCAAGGGATTATCCACAGGGGAACAGGATTGGTCGGCACTGGAGGCCCAAGGCTGGCAGCGCTTGGCGCAGGTGCGAAACCTGGAATTAGTGCGTGGTCTGTTTCGGCGCCCGCTGGAAATGTGGCTGGTGCTGGACCGGGCATTGTTTCTCGAAGAAAACGGTTACAGGGTTCAAGTCGGCAGCTTCTGCGAAACACCGCTCACCCCGCGCAACCTGATGCTGCTCGCCGAGCGCAATTAAAGGGCATTTTGTCGCAGCGTGCCCTGTGGATAACTCTGTTGATGGAATTCTGGCAGAGGCCCTGCCGGCAAGCTTCGCGGGGCAAAATGCTGACTGGTCATTTTTTGTTCACAAAATAAAACGCACGCAAAACAGGCAGTTGCAGCGTGATGAGAACCGCTCCGCAAAATTGCGGTTTGATGACAGGTCGAACCAACCGATTGTGCATAAGCATCTGAGGTTAGCGGCATAACCCGGGCTTTTCAGTGGGCAACCAGCAGGCGGCAAAGCGCGTTTATATCGTCACAGGCCATGCTTGCGGCTTGGTTATCCAGCGGATCGCTGCCAAAAGCCAGGGCCTCGCTGATCGCCGGATCCCGATGCACCACCTCCAACAGGCTGTCACCCAGGCGCTTCCTGAACACCTCGACCATGTCCAGGCTAAAGCCCGAGGTCTCGTCGAGTTGGTTGATCACGAAGTGGCAACGCAGCGCCGGCCGATCATCAAGGTGTGGCGCCAGCAACTGCTCCATCTGCTCCAGGGTGCCAAGGGAAGCCGCATCCGCCTGGGCGATGACCAGCACCACATCGGCCACGTTCAGTGCCTGATGCAGGTAGACGTTATTACCCGCCGGGGTGTCGATGATCACCGTGTCCTGCTCACCCAAGCCCAGGGCCGACAAATGTTGCGCCAGCCAATGCGGCTCCTGTTTCAGCCAGCGCTGGAGGTCTTCCTGCTGACGGATATCGGTTTCGCCAAACGTGATCACCTGGCAACCGGCAAAGCCTGAATGAAGGATCTGGCTCCAGCGCTCGTTATGCAGGCTGGTGCGCCCGATGCCGGGCAAGGTATGGCTCAGGCCGAAGTGGTGATAGAGCGCGTTTTGCGGGTCCAGGTCCAGCGCCACCACTGGCTGCCCCAGGCGCTGCAAACCGCTGCTCAGCGCCGTGGCCAGGGTGCTGCGGCCGACGCCGCCATTGACCGAAACCAGCGCTACCACCTTCGCCCGGATGTTCGCGGCTTCGCGGGACTGCTCGTTGGCACAAGGGGAATGTCGGGAGAACGACGCGCCACTGCCCATACTGAGGCTGGCACTGTCGTCGACCGGCATGTCTTCGAAGAACTGCAGCATCGAATCCATCCCTTGAACATCACTGGCAGTCGTCTTATCGAACAACGAAAAAAGATCATCGGTACGGCTCATCGCCAACACTCCCTCACGACGCATCTTAAAGACGTGAAAGGTCAGCTGTACTGATGCTTACCGCAGGTCTTTTTGTGGGCGCCTTTGTGTACGCATTCTGTGACAAAGGAATGAAGGTGTCATTATTTTGGTGTTTCTGAAGAAATCTTTAAGACGAGCGGTAAATGGTCAATTTACTGACTAATCTTTATCGGGTCGTAAGGTGTTTGCAAATCCCGCTCCGGGATCTCCCAGATCAGCAGCTTGGGCGGCGTCTGCTTGAACGCCGGGCTGTCGAAATAAGCCTTGGCGGCGCCTGAAAATTCGCCGCCGTCCTTGCTGAAGTTACCCACCGGAGCGTTCAGGGCTTTTTGCAGGAAACCCACGAAATTCGAATTGCGCGAAAACGAGGTACCGATCAGTGCCACGTTCGGCAGGCCGGCGTCACCAAACAAATCGTCAGGGTTACTCGACGCCGCCGGGCCGTTCTCATGCGCGGTGCTGGCCGCAACCTGCTCGCCCACCGGCTGTAACTTCGGCGGCAACCAGTCGAGACCGGCCAGGCGTACCAGGTCACCCGGACGCGGTGCGAGCGGTGCCTGGGTAATGTCGAAGGCTTGCTCCGGCGTGGCCTGGATACCGCGCTGCTGGATGCGCAGGGCCACGGCGCGGGCGCCGGCATTCGAGCCGATTTCGCTCCAGTGCGTGTCGGTACGCAGGTAGGCATCCGGGCCGAGGGGTTTCAGGGTGTCGGTCAAATCCAGCACTTCAACGCCCGCCGCTTGCAACAGCGTGCTCCATTGCTGAATCCGGCCATCCAGCACGGCCGGACGATACAAGCCGCAACGCTGGGCAGCGGCGATGCGGGTTTTATCCGGCACCACCATCACTTGCAGATCAATACCGCGCTGGCCTAGCTGCTTTTTCAGGTCGATCACCGCGTCGGCCTTGGTGCGCGCATTGTCTTCGGCGTGGCGGTTGAGCTTCAGCTCATCGCTGATAAACAGCCAGCCCGGGCAGCCCTGGCGCACCCGCGGCCCGGTGTCGCCGAACGCCAGCCAACTGGCGCCGCGCTCCAGGTTTGCCGCTTCGATGGCCATCGGTGCCTTGGACAATTCCTTGGCAAACCGATGGGTCACTTCACCGTGCAGCAGCATGTCGCTGTCGACCTTGGGCGGCAGGAAACTCACCGGCCCCTTGACCATCAGCCAGACGCAAGACAACAGCCCCGCCGCCAGGAAAGGCACCAACACCCAGCCCGCCAGGGGGCTGGTGCGGACGGCCAGTTCACTCGGTGGGGTCGGCGCGGTAGGGGCGGGCATCGTCAGGCTTCCTTAGAACTGAAAGTACAGAAACGGTACGGCATCGCGGCTGGCAATCAGCGCGAACGACAACACAAACCCGGCCACCGGCCACAGGGATGCGGCCACCACAAACCAAGGCTGCGTACCAAAACGCTGCTCGCAGCGGGTCTGCCAGATCGGCGCGATGATGCACACCAAACCGAGCAACGCGGCCATGCCATGAGCCGGGCGCATGGCCACGGCCAACGCATCACCCAAGGCCATGCCATGCATGCCGAATTGGCCGGCGTACATGGTCAGTGCCGAATGGAAGTCCGGTGCGCGGAACAGCGTCCAGGCCAGGCACACAAACAGCAGCGTCAAGATGTGCGACAGCACCGGCGGAATGCTCGGCAGGCTCGAGCGCGACCACGCCCGGTCAATGCACAACGCGATACCGTGGGCCGAACCCCACAACAGGTAGTTCCAACTGTCGCCGCCATGCCATAACCCGGCAATCGCCATGGTCAGGAACAGGTTGCGGTAGGTACGCCATACGCCATCGCGGTTACCGCCGAGGGCGATGTACAGGTAGTCCCGCAGCCAGCTGGACAACGACAAATGCCAGCGCCGCCAGAAGTCCTGGATGCTGCTGGCGAGGTACGGCCGGTTGAAGTTTTCCGGGAAGTGGAAGCCCAGCATCAAGCCCAGGCCGATGGCCATGGCACTGTAGCCGGCGAAGTCGAAAAACAGTTGCAACGAGTACGCCAGGCAGCCGATCCAGGCATCCACCAGGCTCGGGTTTTCCAGGTGGAAGGCGATGTCCACCAGCGGCGACAAGGTATCGGCCACCAGCACTTTCATGCCCATGCCGATCATGAAACGCCGAGCGCCAAGGCTGAAATTCGGCCAGTTGAAATAACGCTGGTTCAGCTCGCGCCGCACCCAGTCATAACGAATGATCGGGCCCGCAATCGAGTGGCCGAACATCGAGATATAGGTCGCGTAATTGATGAAGCTGCGCTCCACCGGCACGGTGTGCCGGTGCACATCCACCAGGTACGAAATCGCCTGCAGCACAATGAACGACAACCCGGCCGGCAACGCCACGCGCTGCCAATCCAGCGGCATCGCGCCGTACCAGGTGATCACCTCACTCACGGTGCCCGCGACGATGTTGGCGTACTTGTACCAACACAGCACCGCGGTGTTGAACACGATCAACGCGATCAACAGCCGCACCCGGCCCTTGCCGTCTTCACGGGAACGGTCCACCAGCAAACCGCCGACCCACGCCACCACGGTCAACACCATGTGCAGGAACAGGAACAGCGGGCTCAACCAGCCGTAGAACAGCCAGCTGCCGATCAACAGGATGACGTTGCGCCAGCCCGGACGGGCCAGCGCATAAATCAACAGGAAGGCCGGCAGGAACAGCGTGAGGAATTCCAGTGAGGCAAAGACCATGGTGGTGTCGGGCCCGATCAGTTAGCGAGCGTGTCGGAGGTAAACAGCAACCTCGAACCGGCGGCCGATGGCAGTGCGAGCACGCTGTAGCGTTCGCCGGCCTTGAGGGTGAAGGTCAGCGGCTGGCCCACCGGCGCGTTGGCGCACTTGAGCTGCACCGACAGTTCCACCGGGTTGATCATGCGGCGCGAAATCGCGCCTTCGGCGACCTTCTTGAACAGCTCGGTTTTTTGCGCCACGGCTTCCAGGCTCGCGTCGGCGCAGGCGGCGTCGGCGTTGATAAAGGCCAGCGAGGCCTTCAGTGCGTTGAAGTCATCCGGCTGTTCGTGGATCACCAACTGGCGCGTGCCGCCCTTGGCGTCCGGCACGGCCACTACGGTGGCGAACTCGCCCGGCGCGACGGTCACGGCCAGCTCGGAATCCTTGCCGCCCTGGCTCAACACGCCCTTGATCGGAGTCTTGCCGCCCGACACCGGCAGGTAGTCAGACACCAGTTTGTCGCCACCCAACACCAGGCTGGCCTTGGAACCCTGGGGCAGCAATTTCAGCTCGCCGTCGGTGCCGTTGGCCAGGCGCAGGAAGGCCGAATCCTTCTCCGGGCCGGTGGGGTAAAGCGGGATGTCGGCGCTGTAGGCGCTGACGCTGGCGAGCAAGGTCGCCAGGCCCAGGGTGATCCGTTTCATTATTGCGCTCCTTTGCCCACGGCGGCCGGTGGCAACTTCGCCAGGGAGTCGCCGATCGCCTTGGCCCACTTCTGGTAGCCGTCGATGGTGAAGTGTTGGCCGTCGGTGGTGATCCACTGGCCCGGCTTGGAGAAGGTCAGCGAGTCAACGTAGGTGCACGGCGCCACGTTGGTGGCGAGGAACTGCGACATCACCTTGGTGCGCGCATCATCCTTCTTGTACTGCGAACCGACCTTGCCCCACGCCGGCCCGACCCACACGCACTTGGTGCCGGTTTCGGTGATGGCCTTGGTCAGGGAAGTCACGCTTTTCCAGGCCCAGACTTTCGGGAACTGCGGCTCCGGGTACGAGGCCATGGTGTCGGCGATGATGATCACCACCAGGTCCGGCTTGTCCTTGGCGATCAGGTCTTTGATCGGGGTGGTGCTCATGGCGTTCTTGCCGAAAATCTCGGCCTTGCCAACCGGCAGGCGCTCGGCACCGCACTCGACTTTCTTCGGCACGATCCAGTCGGCTGCACCGGCGCCGCACGCGCCGATGGAGTGAACCTTGGCGCCCTGGGCGGTGAGGTTGTCCTGCAGCGGGTTGAGCAGTGAATCAGGAAAGCTCATGTGACTTTCGCCCAATACCAGCAGGGTCAGGCCGGCAATAGCAGAAGCGGAAACAGGCATGGATGACTCCTATCAAATCAATTCGAATAAGGGGAACGGTACGGACTGACCGGCAAGGGCATAGGCCCGCTCAGGTCTTCAAACAAGTAGCGCAGGTAGGCGTTACCGACGTACTGGCGATAGTCCTGAGCGTTGTCGAGACCGACTTCGCCACCCAGGTAAAAGCGCGAGCTGAGGCGGTATTCGGCTGCGGCATTGAAGCTGTAGCCGATGCCGGTCTTGCTGTCCTTGGCGTATTTCGGATCGCCCCGGTCACTCTGGAGCTGGTCATGCCCCGGGAAATAATCGACCGCATCTTGCTCGATATGCTGGATGCCCACCGAACTTTTTATCTGGTAGCTGAACCGATCAAAACTCTGCGCCCAGCGCACCGGCACACCCAGGGAGAAGAAGCGCTGCGGGCTGAAGTAACCGCCCTGGCCGTAGGTGTAGTAACCCTGGTTTTCCTTGAAGCCCATGACCGAACCGCTGATGCCGAGGGTCAGGGTGTCGGTCGGGGTATTGCGCAGGTACCAGTAGATGCCGCTGCCCAGTTCCAGCCGGGTGTTGTCTTCGACGTTGTTGCCCAACAGCTCGTGCAACGAGGCGTAGCCATACACACCGAGCTTCTGGTTGTCGTAGCTCAGGTCGCCACGCCCGCCGTTGGCGGTCACGCCGCCCCATTTCTCGCCGGTACGCTTGTCTTCGGAACCGGCAAAGGAGGTCACACTGTCGGTGACCGGGCGCCGCGAAGCGTTGACCCCGTAACGGAAGTTGGAGCCCTGGGAGAACGGCCGCGAGACGCTGGCGCCACCGACGATGGTGTCGTACAGAAAGCCCAGCGGGCTCACACCGATGTCGGCCTTGAGGCCTTCATCCGGGTTCTCCACGGCAACGGCCAGACCAACGCCCGTGTCGCTCTGGGAGCCCGCCGGGTTGGCCGTGCCGCCGCCAAAGCGTGTGGCAGAGTCGCTCTTCACGCTGCCGGAACTCACATGCACCGGCGTCACGCGCAGCGCAACGTTCAGATCACCCACCGGCATCCGCGCTTCGAATGGCGCCTCGACGTCAGTGATTTTGCTCAAGCCGCTTTCGCCATTGTTGCTGCGAACGCTCAAGCCCTGCACCAGGTAACCGGTGCGATCCCGCAGGATCGTATCCAGCGCACGACGTGCCGGGCTGAGGTTGGCGGTGTCGAGTGCAGCAATGCTCGACGGTGGCTCGAACGGCTCGTTCCAGTTGTTCGACGCCGGACGCGCGGAGGCTGCCAGGGCATTGTCCGGCACGACATTGGTCGGTGCATCAATCGGCGGCGGCACGGCGCCGGCAACGGTCAGGTCGGTGACCTGGCGACGCTGGCCCGGCAAGCCGACGAAGGGGTTGTAAGGCACGCCCTGGGAGCCGGCCTGAGCCAATTGCGTCTGGCTCTTCTGGCTGTTCTCAATCGCCAACGCCTTGCGCAGCAGTGCAGCGGCTTCGTTGTTCTTGCCCAGCCCCTGATAGATGCGCGCAGCCGAGGTGAGGATCTCGGGGTTGCCCGGTTCCAGGGACAGCGCCTTTTCACTGGCGCTTTCCGCCAGGCCACGATCACGGCCTTGCAGCGCGATATCCGCCAGGCCCAGTTGCAGGCGAGCGTTGTTCGGGTTCTGCTGAATCAGCGGCGCATAAAGCTCCATGGCCTTTTTGCTATTGCCGCTGGCCGCGTACATCCGCGCCAGGGCACCTACCGCCATTGCGTCGTTGGGACGCTGGGCAAGGGCCGGCGACAGCATGTCGTAGGCCGCGACCAGGTCGTTTTTCTCACGCAGGGCATCAGCCTGTTTGACCCGGTACAGGTAGATCAAATCGTCGTAACGCTGGCGACCGGTTTCACTCAGCGGCTTGCCCTGCACTTCACGCAGGATGTCGCCCGCCTCGGTGTAGTGGTTGGCCTTGAGCAGCACATTGGCGTACAGCAGTTTCTGGTCGACGGTCGGGTTCGGATTGTTATCCAGAACCTTCTGCATGATATCCAGGCCCTGCTGCGTCGCGCCGACTTCCACATAAGCGGCCGCCAGCACCGCCAGGCGCTCAGGCTTCTGCCGGGTCATGGCTTCACTGCGGCCCAGCAGCGCGAGGGCTTCCGGGCGCTGGCCACGGCGGGCGGTCTCGATGGCGATGTCGGTCTGCTTGTGCAGCGCGATATCGATACCCAGCTCGTTCATGTCAGCGGTACGTTGCCCCGCAGGGATACGCGCCAGGGTCTCTTCAGCCTTTTTCCACTCACCCAGCTCCGCCGACAGCAGCGTGCTGGTGTACAGCGCGTCCGGCTGGTTCGGCTGCTTGGCCAGCAAGCCGTCGATCAAGGCACGGGCGTTGCGAATCTGGCCGTCGCGCAGGTAAATGCGCGCCAGGGCGAAGCGTGTCCACGGGTTTTCCGGGTCGGCATCAAGGGCTTGTTTGTAGGCGGCTTGCGCGGCTTTCAAATCGCCCCGCTGCTCGGCCAGCTTGCCCACCTGGGTAGCGCGCAACGCGGTGATTTTCACACTCGGCGCGAACTTCGCGCGCTCGGCGGGCGACACCGAGTCGATCAGCTTCAAGGCTTCTTCCGGCTGCCCGGATTGGGACAGCACGTTGATCAAGCCGCTCAGCGCGTCCGGGTCGCCAGGATGACGGGCGAGCACTTTGCGGTAGCCGGCTTCGGCGGTGTCGAACTGATTGTCCTGGGCCTGGAAACCCGCCAGTGCCACGGCAGCGCCGGGCTGGCCAGGGTTCAAGCGTTCGGCCTGGGCCACCAGGTCGCGGGCCTGGCTGCCGCGCCCGCCACGCTGGGCGTCACGGGCCTGGTTGAGCAGGTTCCAGTAGCGCACATCATTGAGCGCCGACTGCCATGCCGCGCCACCCGGCAAACGGGTGGCCTGAACCAGGTAGCTTTCAGCCTCGCTGAAGCGCTGCTGCTGTTGACGCAGCACGCCCATGCCGCCGAGGGCATCGACGTCATTGGATTTTTCATTGAGGCGCGCCGCCAATAGCGGCTCGGCGGTTTTCAGGTCGCCATCATCCAGCGCCTTGAACGCCTTGGTCATCTGCGGATCACGCTGCCAACCGGCGCCGGTCTTGCCTTGGGCAATGCCCTTGTTCATCAGCGCACGGATTTCGCTGTCGTCCGGATGCGCCGCCAGAAACTGCTGGAACAACGGCACCTGGTCGCTCTTCGGCGGGCCGAGCCAGATCAGCGCAAAGCGCCAGGTTTCATCGGCGTTGCCGCCCACGTCGTTGTTCGGGGCCAGCTTGGCCAGGGCGCGGATGCCGTCGGCGCGGGTGGCCGGGTTACGCGCCAGATGCTTGGCCAGGAACAGCGCCACAATCGGGTCGTTCGGCCGCTCGCGAGACAAACGCTGCAAGCCGGCGATGGCCTCGTTCGTGCCCTTGGGCGTGAAGCCCAGGGTGTTGTAATACTCGCGGGCAAGCAGGCCCTGAGGCTGGCGCCCCTGGAAGATCTGGCGATACAGCGCCACCGCTTGTTCGCGCTCTTCTTCAGGCTCGCCGAGTTCACGGGCCTGTTCCAGCAACTTGGCGTTGGCCGGGATGTTGACGGTGATGTCCTGCTCCAGCAGCAAGGCCTGGCGCGGTACCGGGCTCAGCGCCTGCAGGCGGGCCAGGTACTTTTGCGCTTCGGCCGGACGCTGTTGTTGCACCTGGATCAAGCCGATGCCGTACAGCGCATCCGGCTGTTCGGGGCTCAGGCGCAGCAGTTTCTGCCAGGTCTCGAGGGCGCGTTCCGGGTTCTTTTTCGACTGCCAGTAATAGCCCTGCTCGATCAGCAGGCTTTGCGGGTCAGTGGTTCCGGCAAAGCTGGCGCTGGAAGCCAGGGCCGCCAGAATCGCAATGGCTAGCGTGTGACGGCGCATGCAGACTCCCAGGATAATTTCACCGTGCCGTCTTGTTCGAAACGGTACTTTTGATCAGCGAAGCCCTGGCCGAACAGGCTGAGCATGTAGTCGTAGTAAATCGGCTGGGCGCTGTCCGGGGCCGAAGGCGCGAGCGCCTTGGCAAGGGCGTCGTCGACTTTCTGCTTTTGCAATTGCGCCAGGGCGGTTTCGCCCCGGGCCTGGAAGAAGGCCATGGTGGAGGCCGAGAACCCCGTCGGCGTGTAGCCGTTGTTTTTCTCGACTTCACCGGTCAGCACGTGGACTTTCTCCGGCGGCAAACCGTTGACCGACGCAGCGGTGGCACGGGAAATCCCGCCCAAGGCCTTGAGCATCGGCGCGGCCAGCGGGTCGCTCTTGGCGGTCATGCCGGCCCAGAGGTAAGTGCGGATCGCGTCGTAGCTGCCCAGGTCATCGGAAAACGGGTCGACGATAAACAGCCCGGTGTTTGCGCTGGTGGCGCGGTAACCGACCCAGTTGGCCGCCAGGCCATGGGGATTGCTCGGCAGGTCGGCGAGCATCTTCGCGTTGCTCTCGGCCACTTCGTTCCAGCCGGCGTTCGGGCGCTCTTTTGCAAAGCGGCGCAGTTGCGGCAGTACTTGATAGCTGGGGTTGAAGCGCCACAGGCCTCCCGCGTGTGCATAGCCCACCGGCCCCGGCAACAGCATCTTGCCCAGGCCCGGTACGCGCACGATCAGGTTGCGTTCAACGTTGGCCAACACCAGTTGCGCGTCGCTGCGGTACTGCGGTGCGTTCCACACGCGCGCGGCTTCAAGCAACGCATAGGCCATCCACAAATCGGCGTCGCTGGCGGAGTTGCTGTCGATCGCGCCCCACTTGCCATCGTCACGCTTGCCCCACAGCCAGGCCGGCAGGTTCTGGCCGATGTCGGCGCCCGCCATGTTGGACTTGGTCCAGGTCCAGAGCTTGTCGAAGGTCGCCCGGTCGTTGCCCACCAGGGCAAAGAACATCGCGTACGACTGCCCTTCCGAGCTGCTTTCCGTCGGCTTCATGGACGAGTTCAACACCCGGCCATCGTCCTGGATAAAGCGCTTGGCATAGTTCTGCCACAGCGGCCAATCGCAGGTCTGTGCCTGGGCGGCACCGGCAAGCAATGTGCTGCTAATCACCGCCAGGATCGCGCTACGCAAAGGGTTCATGCCAACCGCCGTTTTGCACGGGCACGCAGTGCCAGGTAGATCAGGCAGGTCAGCACCAGCAGCCCCAGGAAGGTAATCGCCAGCATCCAGCCCAGGTTCTGGGACAGCTGCCATTGCATGAATTTGAAGTAGTTCAGGTCGCCGACGTAGTACTGCTGGTCCGCGACCAACGAGCTGATCTGCGTGCCCTGCACCACCGCCAGGCTGCCCTGGATCGAGTCTTTGTAGTCGTCACCGCCAATCAGCGCCGAGGTCGCTTCAAGCAGGCCCTGAGGCTGGTTGCTGGCAATCAGCACCACGCTGCGCCCGGCCTTGAGCGGCGATTGGAAGCCGGCGAACCAGGTGCTGTTGCTCAGGCCGCTGAAGGTGATGCCGGCATTGGCCGTATGCTGGTTGGCCGCGGCGTCCGGGCTGATCCAGCTGCGCACATAACGTGGCAGGTCAGACAACAGGAAGTGGTGCTGCAGGCCGTCACTGGTGGCCGGCAGGTATTGCTGCCATTGCTGCAGCAGCGGCTGGTTGCCGCCGGTGGCGAGCACCAGCAGGTCTTTGTCGGCAACGCTTTGCACGTCTTTGGCCTGCACCACTTTGACGGCGGTGGCCGGGTAGCCGGTGGACTCGCCGAAGCGGCCCATCACAGTCAGGTAAGCGCTCAATTCATCGGTGCCGACGTTGTCCGGCATCACCACCGCCGACTCCGAAAGGTCAGCCAGGCGGGTGAACGGGAAGCCGGAATCGTTGAACACGCCCAGGTTCGGCATGGCGATAAAGTGCTGGTAGCTGCTCAGGTCCAGGCTCGAGTCCGGGTCAATCGCACCGCGCATGTTGTCGACGATGATGTCCCGGCATTCGCCTTCCTTGATGTAGTCGTACATGAAGCGCAGTTGCAGCTTGGACTTGGGCGAAGCCGAGCTGATCGGCAACAGGGTCGTCACTTCACGGGGCAGGGTTTCGTCTTTCTTCAGCTGGTCCAGCAGGCTCTGCCCGCCGCCCAGGTTGCTCACCGACGGCAACGCGACGGACTTCATGAACTGGTCGTTCAGACCGATCAGCAAGGAGGAGTTGGTGGACACCTGCTGCGGCGTGTAGCGGTATTTGACGTTGAGCGGCACGCCCTCTTCGCGCCAGTTGAACAGGTCGGGCGGCAGGCGCAGGTCGACGCTGATCGGGCCCGGGTTGTAGCCGGAGACGTTGAGTTTTTTCAGTTCTACCAGCTCGCCAAGGCGTACCGGACGGTTGCTGGGCAGCCAGTTCGGCGCGTCGTAAGGGCTGCGCGGGGCCAGGGTGTCGAGCCTGGTGATGACCACGCTGTTGCCGGTCAACACCGGGTTGCCCAGCACCACGGCGGTGGCGGCACGCTTGAGTTCAGCGCCATCACGGCCGGAGACGATCAGCAGCTTGCCATTCGGATCGTTGGGGTTGGTGATCAGGGTCAGGGTCGGCCCTTTAGGCTCAGGGACCGCCACACCGTGTACATCCACAGCCTGGGTACTTTGCACCAGCACGATGGCGTTGCCCTTGGCCGGAATCTCGCCAAGGGTGGTCGGGAACGTCGCACCCCGGTAGCTGGCCAAGCCGCCTACCCACGACGACAGCGCTCCGGCAGCTTCCAGCGCGGCGTTGTCCGGCGCGCTGGCAAACACGAACGGCAGGCTGACCTGGCGCGCATCACGCTTGTCGAAGAACGGCAGCGGCAGCACCGACAGGTCGTCTTTCAAGACGATCGGCTGCACCTGCACTTTCAGCTCACTGCTGTTGCTGATCTTGGCCCACAGGCTGCTGTGCAGCGGGTCTTCACAGGACATGGTGTAGTGGCCGATGAACTGCAGGCTCAAGCGGTTGAATTCGGTGATCAGGTGCGCCGGAATCTGCACCAGTTTTTCCTGCTGGATACCTGCGCCCTCTTTGGGCAGCGGCAGGCTGGCGGCGACTTCGTCGTTGACCAGCACGTTGATCTGCGACAGGTCCGCCAGCAGCGCCGGCGAGTAGCTGTACTTGAGCAACAGTTGCGCGCCCTTCACCACTTCATCGGCACGGATGTCGAAGTTGACGCTGTCGGACGCTTCCACGCCTTGCAGGTTCATGGTGTCGCGACGGCCCAGTTGCTTGAGGGTCAGGCTGTAGCCGTCGTCAGTGCTCTGCACCGCAACAGCGGGTGCAGCGGCCTGTGCCTGCGAGCCCAGGCCCAGCAGCGAAGCGATCATCAGCGCGAGCACGCCGCGCGACTGCGGGCGGGCAAATAGTGTGGAAGTCATGGCTTGTCCATCAGCGTATCGAGCGGTTGTGAGGGAGTGCGGCGCAGGGCCAGACGCAATTCATGCAGCGTGGCGCGACCCAGGGTAAACAGGCCGCCGATGCCGATGGCACCGACTTCACGCAGGGCTGACAACGGTGTATCGGGCTGGCCGGCGCCCCAACTCGCGGCCCAGGTGTCGGCGCGGGAAAACGTCAGGCGTACCAGTTCGCTTTGTTGGCGCAGGGACAGTGCATCGAATTGCGCGCCAATCTGCGCGCCCTTGCTGAACACCACCCGCGCCTGGAACAGGCTGTCTTGTCCGTTGCGCGACAGCACCAACTGCAACTGTTCGCCCCGGGCAATCTGGTGCCCGTCGGCGAGGATCAGGCCGAAGCCGTTCTGCGAGAAATCCTGGGTCGTGCCTTTGAGCACACGACCGTCGGCGCAGATCACACTGACCGGCAATTTCGCGCTGACCCGCGGCTCGGAGCGCACTTGCCGCGCTTCGGAAGCCACCGCCACTGCAGCGCTGGTGATGATCAGGTTGTAGAGGGTCCAGGTCAGGTTGATCGCCACGGTGACCGCGGTGGACTCGTCGCCCCAGATCAATTGATACAGACCGAAGCAAAGCCCGACCAGGTTCACCGCCAGCAGTACGAGGTACGGCCGGGCGAGTTTCCAGTCGAAGAATTGCTTGTCGATGATCCCGCCCTTGTCGGTGACGTTGAAGCCGCCCGCCTTGGGGTTGACCAGCGCAACCAATACCGGCGGCAGGATGTACCAGGCCAGTACGGTCTCGTAGACCTCGTTCCAGAACGAGTGGCGGAAGCGCCCCTGGATCCGCGAGTTGGTCAGGCTCGAATGCACGAGGTGGGGCAACACATAGGCGACAATCATCAGCGCCGAGGCGTGGAAAATCTGCGCGCCGAAAATCAGGTAGGCCAGCGGCGCGGTGAGGAACACCAGCCGCGGCAAGCCATAGAAGAAGTGCAGCATGGCGTTGGCGTAGCAGATGCGCTGGCCCCACTTCAGGCCTTTGCCCAGCAGCGGATTGTCGGTGCGGAAAATCTGCGCCATGCCCCGCGCCCAACGGATGCGCTGGTTGATGTGGCGTGACAGGCTTTCGGTGGCCAGGCCCGCGGCTTGCGGGATCGCCAGGTAAGCGGTGTTGTAGCCCAGGCGGTTGAGCTTGAGCGCGGTGTGGGCGTCTTCAGTGACGGTCTCGACGGCCACGCCGCCGATTTCCAGCAAGGGCTTGCGGCGGATCACCGCACACGAGCCGCAGAAGAACGTCGCGTTCCACAGGTCGTTGCCGTCCTGCACCAGGCCGTAGAACAACTCGCCCTCGTTGGGCACGGCGCGGAAGGTGTCGAGGTTCTTTTCAAACGGGTCGGGTGAAAAGAAGAAGTGCGGCGTTTGCAGCATCGCCAGCTTGGGGTCCTTGAGGAACCAGCCGAGGCTGACTTGCAGGAAGGAACGGGTCGGCACGTGGTCGGCGTCGAACAGCGCGATGTACTCGCCGTCGGTGACCTTCAACGCTTCATTGAGGTTGCCGGCCTTGGCGTGGAAATTGTTGTCGCGGCGGATGTAGTTCACGCCGATCTTGCGGCAGAAATCGCGGAAGTCGTCGCGACGGCCATCGTCGAGCACGTGGACGCGCAACTTGTCCTTGGGCCAGTCCATCGCCTGGGCGGCGAAGATGGTCAGTTTGACGATGCTCAACGCCTCGTTGTAGGTCGGGATGAACACGTCGACCGTGGGCCACTCCGACGGTTCGGTCTTGAGCCACACCGGCTCGCGGCGCAGCGGCCAGGCGGTTTGCACGTAGCCGAAGATCAGCACCACCAGCGCGTACAGCTCGGCGAGCACCAGGCCGTAGCCGAACAGCATGTCGAGCCAGGTTTCAAAACCCAGGGTGGAAGTCAGCCGCCAGTACATGTAGCGCAGCGACGCCACCAGCGACAACACCACCAGCGCGAGGATCGCCATGCGCCCGGGAATCTTGCGCAGCAGCAGCACCGCAAGGAAGCACACGGCGGCAAACAGGCATTGGCTGTAGAGGTCCAGCGGGGCGCTGACAATGCTCACCAACAGCAAGGTGCCGACCACACAACTGATCACCACCAGCACTTTGCGCAGCGTATCGGGC
The DNA here is from genome assembly GCF_013386835.1 of Pseudomonas sp. IPO3774. Classification (NCBI taxonomy): domain Bacteria; kingdom Pseudomonadati; phylum Pseudomonadota; class Gammaproteobacteria; order Pseudomonadales; family Pseudomonadaceae; genus Pseudomonas; species Pseudomonas sp. IPO3774. The sequence continues at coordinate 104,408 of NZ_JACAQY010000038.1, read as the reverse complement.
CAGCGATTGAAGCGCGAAATCGCGGCGTCCAGCCGCTGCTCGGCGCGCCCCGGAGTGTGGGGCGTAGAGGACGTAGTGTCGGTCATGGAAGGTCCGAATCGATTCGTTCGAGCAGCGTGCGGCACAGGGCATGAATGTCCTGGCAGCCGAGACTGTTGACGGTAGGGTCGAGGGGATCGCGGCCGCAGGCCTGGGCTTCACTGAACACCGGGTCACGGTGGACCGTGCCGAGCAGTGCATCGCCGAGGCGGGCCTTGAACACTTCGGCCATGTCCAGGCTGAAGCGGTGGGCGCCGTCGAGTTGGTTGATCACGTAGTAACGCTGTGGTGGTTTTTCGCGCTCAAGGTACGGCGCCAGCACACTGTCCATCTGGGCCAGGGTGCTGAATGAGGAAACATCCGCCTGCACCGCCACCAACACCACGTCTGCCAGGGCCATGGCCTGGTGCAGGTACACCGTGTTGCCGGCGGGCACGTCGATCACCACCGTGTCCTGGCCATTCAACTGCAAGCCGGCCAGGTGCCGGGGCAGCCATTGGGCGTCTTCGCCGAGCCAGCGATTGAGGTTTTTTTGCTGGTCGTTGTTGGTCTCACCGAAGGCCACGAGGCGGCAACCGGCAAAGCCGCGCTCGGCCAGGCCTTCCCAGGACTCATTGCTCAAGCTCGTCGCGCCGATGCCGGGCAAATTCAGGCCCAGGCACAAGTGATGACGCAGGGCATTTTGCGGGTCCAGGTCCAGCGCCACGGCCGGGTGGCCTTGACGCTGCAAGCCGCTGGCAATGGCCGCGGTCAGCGTGCTGCGACCGACACCGCCCTTGAGCGAGACCACCACGATCACCTTGGGTGAGGATTGATCCGAGTACACCTCACCGGTCGGCCCTTCGACCACTTCGGGAGGTTGCAGGTGATCGGCTTCGCCCTGGGTCAGCTCTTCGAGCAAGCGCAGCAATGGCGCCGACGGCGGCTCATCCAGCGCGACGGTGCAAGCGGTTTGGGCCGGGATGGGCACGGCGTCGAAAGGCTCGACCACCACGTCATCCTCAAGATAATCATGGACGGCGTACATCTCCCGGTAGCCATTTGGATTGGCGCCCAGCTTATTGAATAGTTTTGAAATATCGTCTGCGCGACTCACCCACTGCCCTCCCCGGTTATTACGCTTTAAAGGCGTTAAAAAGGTCAGCCCGTTGAGCTGACCTTGGTTTTTCTAGTTATGTGTTGGCTGGCGGCATTCTGTGATATCAGATTGATGGTGTCAGTATTTTGATGCTTTTTGATGAATTCTTTCCGACGAGCGGCTGAGCGCCGTATTTTTGACTTATTTGGCGAATTTTTATCATTTTCTTTCAGATCAGAAGCTTGCGGCGGCTTCTAACAATTTTTCTGGCCGCCTGGTCAGGAAAAATTGCTTAGCTGACGAATCAAATTACAACTTAGTAATTAACCGCCAACATTCCGTAAACCGGGTTAAACGATTCCGCTATTTATATGACGTTTAATATTTCGAAACAGAATACGGTAAGACTCACCTTATTCAAGGGAAAAACGATGACCGTTATGTCGAAAACATCTAAGAGAAAGACCCTGAGGCACTAATACCTCTAATGGATATGTTTCTGTATCAAGTTGTATGCAATCCCCTTCTCAACACATGCCGAGGCAAAACGCCGGGTGCATGACACAGGCCGGATACCTCCCGGGCGCTCAATAGGCTCCAACGCAACACACACCCTATTGAACCTCAGAGGACATCACCATGAACCGCAACACCCTCATCGCCAGCAGCCTGTTTGCCTTGCTCAACGTTGCCGCCTTTTCGGCCCAGGCCAGCCCCAAGCTGGATGTACAGCAAGTACTGTCGACCGTGGACGATGGAGGCGCGGCGTGTGGCGTGGTGAATGCGCGGATGACCTACCTGGATTCCCATGGGCAGAAGCGGGTGTTTGAGTACAAGAAATTTGCCGATTCGTGTAACGAAGGCAGCTAAAAAGCTGAACGACAAAACCTGTGGCGAGGGAGCTTGCTCCCGCTGTTTTGGGCCTGCTGCGCAGCCCAGCGGGAGCAAGCTCCCTCGCCACAAAATTTCATCTGAAGCTAAATCGCGTTAACCACGAATACGGTGCTCGGTGAACTCATAATCCTCCTGGCAATCGCCAGTCGGGTCCGTCGCCACACCAGCCGTTCTCGGTTTGAATCGGCTGGGTTTGCTGCGCATCGCGGAAAAACGTGATGGTGAGGCGGCCGTCGGGCTGGAGGTTGTTGTTCCACGACAGGATTGGCACTTGCCGCTTTCTGCACGCAGGCCTTTCCAGTGATCCAGCGCATGGGATTGGCGGGGCTGGGGTGGCTGAAACGAGGCCGCGCAGAGAAAACCCGGTCGGTTGCAAAAATAGTCAGAATTCAGGGGTTTACAGATGCTTGCCAATCGCTATAATCGTCGCCCTAGCACGCCGGTATAGCTCAGTTGGTAGAGCAACTGACTTGTAATCAGTAGGTCCCGGGTTCGACTCCTGGTGCCGGCACCACATTAGGTTCCATTGCATTCCACCAAATGCTCTGGAAGCCCCGAAAACCCGCCCTTTGGCGGGTTTTTTCGTTCCAGGACCCTCTGTCGGGATCCAATAAAATCCCCCTTCCCCGAGGGTATGTTAGGGGTACTGCGATTTTCCGGTCAGGAGCGCGTACCCCTATGCCACGTCTAGCGATCCCTCTCAGCGACCTGCAATGCCGCACGGCCAAAACCCGCGAACGCGCCTACAAACTGTTCGACGGCGGCGGCATGTACCTTTTCGTCAAAACCAATGGCGTGAAGACCTGGCGCTTGAAGTACACCAAGCCGAGCGGCAAGGAAGGGACGCTCATCATCGGCAATTACCCCATCGTTACCCTTTCAATCGCACGACGTAAGCGAGACGAGGCCAAAGCGTTGCTGCTCGACAACCTCGACCCAATGGAAGAAAAGAAGAAGGCCAAAATCGTAGCCCAGCGGGCGGCACTGCTTTTCGAAACCGTTGCCCTGGAGTGGCACGCCGATATGTCCCGCCGCTGGACCGAAGGCCACGCAAAAACCGTAATGAGCCGACTGCGCACCCACGTCTTCCCGCTGATCGGCCAACGACCCATCGCTGAACTCGATACCCACGACCTGCTAGAGATTACCCAGCGCATCAAGGAACGCGGCACCATGGATGTGGCGTTAAGGGTACAGAACTACTTATCCACCATCATGCGCGGGGCCAAAAGGGCTCGGCAGATCACCATGAATCCTGCACTGGATCTGGCAGGCTCGATTCACGCGCCGCGCACAGTCCATCGCCCGGCCCTATCCCTCAACCGCCTACCCGAACTGCTACACCGTATCGACAACTACAACGGTCGCGAGCTGACACGCCTTGCCGTCCTACTCACGCTGCATGTATTCGTCCGCTCCAGCGAACTGCGCTTCGCGCGATGGAGTGAGTTCGACCTCCAACGCGCCATGTGGGAAATCCCCGATACACGCGCACCGATTGAAGGGGTACGCAACTCCACACGAGGGACCAAGATGAACGGCGACATTCAAATGGTCCCGCTGTCGCCGCAAGTCATCGAAATACTGGAGCGCCTGCGCAGCCTCAGTCGCTTTTCAGAGTTAGTACTACCGGGCGACCACAAGTACTGGAAGCCCATGTCCGAGAACACCGTGAACACCATGCTCCGTAACGTCGGCTATGACACCAGCAAGGACGTGTGCGGTCACGGCTTCAGGACCATGGCCTGTAGCGCCCTGCTGGAATCAGGGTTATGGACCGACGCAGCCATCGAAAGACAAATGAGCCACAAGGAACGCAACCGCGTACGCGCCGCTTATATCCACAAGGCTGAATTCCTCGAACAGCGTAGGCTAATCATGGCGTGGTGGAGCAACTACATCGACGCCAACCGCCATGGGCATGTGACGCCCCACGAATTCGCTCATCCGGTCGGCGACAACATTACCGCCCTACAAAATAGCCGTGGCGCATCCAAACGTGGGTAAGCCAATGAGATCACCGCAGTCCGCCCTTCTACGCGGGTCCATCCAAGCGGGGCTGCAAAGCCGCCCTGCTTGGATGGACCTCATTGAAAAATCTAAAGCCCACGCAATTATCTGTGGAAAACCACGGATTTCCACCGGTGGATAATTTCATCCACAGCCGCAGAATTCCCGAAAATTCGAGCCTTGACCCAAATTATCCACAGGCGTAGAAAAGATCGGGCAAGCGCTGTCGTTGACAGCAACCCAGGTAGCCAGAACCTTTAAGGCTACGCCACACCGTGGTGGTTCTCCCAAAGTGCGATTAGCGTCCGGCGGCTCGCACGGTCACTCACCGAGTGATGGATGCCCACTTCAGATCATTGCCATTGCGGCAAATACATCCCCCTACCTAGCTGCCCTGCAGCAACCTATCTGCTTGGCCATTTCACTGCGCCAACCTGCGCCCGTCTCTTTCTTCTGGAAAGAGACGGGCGCTCCTACCACTGCTGCAGCCCAACTCGTACAAGGCATTGCGGCATTCCTCCTCGTGACAATCGGCGTGACAAACACCGAAGTCACCAGCAACAGCGATGCAGATGATGGTGCCGCAGCCCACGGAATGGACTGCACCTGACTGACAGTCAGGCGTGCCCCGATCATTGCATCACTGCCTTCACCCGACTCAGGATCTCGCGGCGTTGGTCTCGTCAGCCAGTGCAGCCTCCACCCGCCCACCGGTATCGGTGTTCAGGAGGCTAGATCATGAGATACCCAGGCTCCCGGTTGTAAAGAGCCGCCAGTCCCGCGTTAGAGGACAACCCTCACAGGTCGCAGGGGCCTTGATCCCTGATAACACTCAACATCCATGGCGGGATGAAGTGGGGGAAGTTTCAAAGGTTTTGGCTTTGAGAGGATTTTGATCATGGCATTGGTAGGTAAACGTGACGGGCGCAACTTTGGCTACGGCCGGCAATTGAGCTATGCCGGACCGCAGGCGCTGCGCGATCTGTTTGGCGGTGGGCATTACGGCACGGTCAAGGCGCACAGTGATCGCTGGCAGGCGTTTGTACGCTGGTGTCGCTCCGAGAATGGGCCTGGTTTTAACGATGCGCGACAAATTGATCGGCAGACCTTGCTGGACTACGCCGGACATCTGCGTCAGCAAGTTGAACAAGGTGAGCTCGCCATCGCCACCGCGCAAAACCGGTTATCAAGTGTGAATCGGACCATGGCCGCGCTTCGCGGTGATCAATATGTGAAAGTGCCGAGTCCGAGCAAGGCGTTGGGAATGCGGCGCACCAGTGTTCGCACGACAGCTCCACAGGGCCAAGATCGTGAGCACGTGATGCGTATCGTCGAGGCGCTCCGCGAACAGCATCCCCGTGCTGCCGCCATCGCGCAGTTGGCGCGAGCCACCGGCATGCGTTTGCGTGAAGTCATATTGGCCGATATTCCCCGCCTACATCGTGAAGCCGAACGCTACGGCAAGATCAACATCCAGGAAGGCACCAAAGGTGGCCGCAGCGGTGCAACAGCACCTCGCTGGATCAGAGTGGATGATTATATTTGCGAAGCACTCAGATATCTCGAACAGGCATCTCCCGACGGGAGTCATAACCTGCTTACGCCGAACGAGAGCTACCTCAATTTTCAACGAGAAATCGTCCGCCCCGCACGGGGCCTCCTCCACACGAACGATCTCAAAGGATTCCACGAGCTGCGGGCGGCGTATGCCAGCGAACGCTATGAGCAAATCACCAATCACCTCGCGCCAATAAACGGCGGCAGATGCAGCCGGCTCGATCCACACCTTGATCGAGAGGCGCGCTCACAAATCAGCTACGAGTTGGGGCATGGCCGAATCGACGTGGTATCGGCCTACATCGGCGGTCAGGCATGAGCAAGCCATTCGATATGGAGCTGTTCCTGTCAGGCGTCCTGACCGGGTCGCATACCACACGCCAACGCCACCTGCGTCAGGCGAAGGCTATCCAAACAGCAATCGCTGAGCGTTGGCAACGCGACAATCCATGGACTTGGCAGAGAAAACACCTTGCGTGGTTTTTGAATCACCAGCTAAACCAGCACACTGAATCGACGCGCTATTACTATTTGCTGACCATGCAATTACTCACTCATCGCTTAGGAAAATCCTGGCAGTTCAACCGCTAAACAAGCTCAGAAAACGGCCAATAGCGGCCAGTCCTGGCTGCTTCAAAATGGCGTTTTGAACCCTGTTGATCCTCCACAGAACGATTTATGACATCGAGGTTGTAGCGCGCGCGAGCACAGGCCTACGCTTATTCCCCTCAGTGCCAGAGAGGATCACAATGGATTGGACTAAGCTGCTAGCTTTCGCTGAAATGAACTGCATAAGCTTCGTGAATAACTTTCCACAACGGCGGTACCGGCAAAGGCGTGCTGAAAGCCGCTGAATGGTAAATGATTGAAAGCTAGATATTACTTAGGAGCATAAGTTGGCATACGCAATGGAGGGTGCACAATGAGTTACATAATTGCATTCGTGAAGTTTTTAGATTCGGCAAAAATCTTTCCCGTTGAATGCTTTCGGACGGACTTAGCTTTAAATGATCAAGTTGTGGTCAGGCTGGGAAGTGGCGAGTTAAGATATGCTTCGCTTATTCAGAGGAAATATCTCAATTGGGACTGCAAGGGCAGAATCGAATGTAAAGCGTCTGAGGCAAGCGAAAGCAATATGGGCGAAATTGTTCTGCCTCGTGGTTGTCCAGTAATTTTTGGCATCGCTACCCCATCAGGATTTGTGTCAGCAGTTCGTAGTTTAGGATGGATTCCTTTAAGGCCATCTCAGCGCATGTACAAAAATGTTCTTGCGCGAGTAAATGATACGAGCACAGCCTATATTTTCGTTAGGCGCAATGGCATCGATATTAAAGTATTAGAGCGAATTTGGGGTGAAGAGCTTAAGCCATATGGGTTGTTACAGTGCTCTCTGTCAGAGGGCCGAGTAGTACGCCATAGCTTAGCGCTAACTAGCTTCAACCTCTTCGAGGGATTGTTGCGATTTTGTAGAAGCTTCGATGCAAACGAAAAAAATCTAGATCGCTACTTTATTGCCGTAGGGTCTTCTGATAAGCGGACAGAAGAGTTGAAGCAGATGACGAGGGCTAGAAAATCTCAGCGTAGTGAAATGCAAGATATTTATGATGCATGCTCGGATGGGAGCGGGGCTGCTGCATATCTCGGAGATGGGATGTGGATTACGTCGAGCGGGCACCTTGAGGATTCAGGTCGATAATAGAAAAATCTATATAGACGCTATTCTGCACCAAGTTGGGCTGCACATCGGAAGCGGCTGGTTTTGCCTATTTTGTCATTGGCGCCCTGCTGATATAGGTCGACTTCGCCCCGTGGGAATCGGCTAATGTCTGCCAGAAGCGGGCTTCGAGAGTCTTGCAGAGTTGGGTGAAACCAATCCAACAATGCTATAGAACAATCATTGGCATTTACCCCAAGCGGCCGCGAATGACTCGCCGCAGGGCTTAGGTGGACCCAGGCGATTCACTCCACTCGATCCTGCAGCATCCAGGACCAGATTTTCGAAATTTTTTGCCGTGCATACTCAGGATAATTAATCAGCCAAAAAGGCTGATTTTTCTATAAAACATAAGGCTAAAAAGATTATCTGCCAACTCTGTATGCCAAACTTCCAAAAAACGTCAAGCATGTTTTTTCTTTACATCTGCAAATTTGCTGCGATAGCATTAATGCAAGACACGAAAATAACCATAAAAATAGGAGTGTTACAGAAATGTCTGCAAGCATGTTTTTCGGCGTACTTGGTATCATTTTGGCGGCAGTTGAGATTTGGCGGCCTCGCCTGTCAGCTGCCCTAGAAGTGACCATTATCGTGCAAATTGAAGAAGTGAAGGCGATCCAAACCCAGTACTTCAAGGATCTTGAAACTATATCAAAGCTGGCGCTCGGTGCTTTCAAAGAGGTCGAAAATGGCCCTCAATTTGTTACTCCCGAGGAGTTCAAGGCCAACACCGTAACGTCGTTACTGAATATTCGGTCATATCTTTGGTTCTACTGCGTCACAGCGGTGAACTTTCTTATTCTCAGGCCGCTCCATACTGCCCTCATAACCCTCAACAGATTAGGCCGCGGTAGAGCGGTAGGCGGGTTGGGTCTGGTGATAGCAGTGCTTAGCACCTTTTTGTGAGTAAGATACATATTACGCCAACCTAGACTTGCATAGTGTGCATACGAAGCCATTAAGAAAGGCGAGCGGACCTCACGGAGCGCTCGCCTTTTTATGTGTGCAGTTTCTGGCCTTGATTAATTAAAGGCCAACCAGAGCTTTCCCGTCATCCGCTAAATGCAGTGAGGCCTATCACGAAGCGAGTAGTGCATTGACGATTGTTAGCTATCGACCCAGAGCTGACATTCGCATCATCAGGTGTGCGGGGATGGGATTGCGTTGATGTCAGCACCAAGGGAAAGGCTCTTGGCAAGGCGCTTATGCAAAGCGCCTTAATCTTTGCCATGGCACAGCGTCAGAACATCACAAGCTGTCTGGCGAGATCAGCATGAAGCAGCCATGGCTCCTGCCCTGTGTGGAGGAGCGATGCCATTTGGTGCAATTGGATGCGGAGCGTCTTGGCTTGCAGCATGGTCTGCGCATCATTTGGGATTACGCCATTTTGGATATCTTCGTCCAGCTGGCGGGATTTCTGGGCCAGTGTCTGGGCATGCATGAAGAGCACGGGTTTTACGTCTATGATTGTGCCAGAGGCTGTGGCACCAGAATACTTATAGGCATCCAGCAGTGTCATTTGACCATCGCCGTCGATGTCTTTGGGGTTGGCGATCCATCTAAACAGATGAAGCATGAAGGAGTTGGCCTGCCAGTGCTGGAGGCTCATGCCTTGTACTTGCGATGGGATTGGCTGGGGGATCGACGTTTGGGTGCTCAAGCTCGTGCTGAGGTTGGCTGCACCGAACATAATGATCCGTGGCTCTGTCCTGGCATCAATGTAGTTGAACGTGCCAGCAAAGCACTGAGTAGCGGCGATGACCACCAGCTTGGTGTCGGCAGAGCTGCGGGCAGCAGTAACCAGTGAATGAGACGAAATTTTCACCGGATGCCCAATCCCCTCGATACCGCCATGGCCAGCGAGCGTTATGAACAGGTAGTCAAAAGCCGCTATGTTCGCCAGCTCCTGGTCAAAAGTACTGATGGGGAGGGGAGCTGGGCAGTTATAGGCCACGGTGTACTTGATAGCTTGAGGGTCATCTGTGAAAAAGCGAATGGCATCATTACGGACGCCCAAGTCTCTAAGCACAGATATTGCGTGAATCACATCATAAATGTGCCGAGATTCAGTTGAATCAGAAACAAAAACCCAGCACGTGTTGCCGCTGTCCACTGCGTGCATCTAAATGCATCCTGATTAGTAGCGTGTTATATTAAGTTTAGGCTGCATTTATTCTGATGGCGCGGCTTTCTTCATCGTAAAACGTTACGGCTTCTGCTAGGTCAAGGTTAGAGTACTGCTCACCCATAACAACTTCATTAACATTGCCATCTGAATCCAAAAGGTATGCTGTAGATTCTTGTCCTAGAATAAGCGCGTACTCATTGTCTTCACCCTCTACAGTGAATAGCCCATATACACCGTCCGAGACTAGCTCTTTAACGTTGCTTGGAAGTCGGGGAAGGTTTTGTTTATGTATGATTTTCATGTAAACTCCATAAAAAATGGAAATGGGTAAACCCTAGTATAGCATGCCCGGATTTTATCGGGGAAGGCTCCTGCATATCTATAAAACGCCTTGTTAAACAGATACTTAGATCATCGAGTGGCCAGTCAGTTGTAGTGGGCATCTTTGCTCACTTTCTTCATGGATCATTCATGGCATTGGGCCCCTTGACGGACGATGCTAACAACTTCTTTATGATAGGCGAGCAAATGGCAACAAGGAGTGGTAATGATCGGGCGGTTGGGCCTTAAGCGATTGTTAATCGGATGTCTCGCACACTTGAGCAAAATAACAAGTTCCGAGTTAATGGTCACCGACCTGAAAAGCAGCCTGGATCTTGGGTTTCTTGCTTGGAACTCAAAATCGCGTATCAACGGTAGCCAAAATCGGACGTCTGCTGCCAGTCGCTACGGCAGCTTTTGGCGGATTCCTGCCTATCCTCTACGGAAGGGGTGATCGACAACGTTCAGATTCAGGAGGTTTACCATTCGTATGCGGCTCTGAACTACTTACAGACCGACAATGTGCTGACATCTAAAAAATCCCTGGTTCGATTCCACTGAAAGCCATAACTAGCTGATTTGTTTATAGTTACTAGTTGGGGTACGCCGAATTTTCCAGCGAACTCCAGACGCCCGGAAAACCTAGTCTCGCTGAAACATACCGTTCGTCTGGTGCCGGCACCATTTAAAAACAAAGGCTTGCAGCGATGCAGGCCTTTGTTTTTTGTGTCATACGTAACAAGGCACGTAACAAGCAACCAGTTTTCGCTTCCTCATCGTCTGTAGGGATACGGTAATGTCGTGGATCGACTATGCACAGGGCCTCCTGGACAAAAGCTGGCTTGGCACGTTGCTTGGGATTGCAGGCATCACATTCGCGGTCCTTACATATCTATGGACTCGCAGACGAACCAGCTTGGCCTATGTCTACCTGGGAGAGCATCTCCTGGGGAGCGCCTCAGACGCGCTGCCACCAGAGATAGTCGTTCAATACGACGGCATGAGCATTCCCCGTCTAACCAAATCCACACTGATTTTCTGGAACAGCGGCGAGAACACCGTTAGTGGTGCAGACATTGTTGATAAGGACCCCCTCCGGTTCCGCGTAGGAGACGACGGCAAAATCCTATCCATCTCGATAGTGAGGTCCAGTCGTGCGGTAAACGATTTCTCATTCCGCGAACTTCCAGATCACATTTTTAATGAGATGGGATTCACTTTCAATTTCCTCGATGCAAACGATGGGGTTGTGGTGGAGATTCTGCATACCAGTACTGATCGGCACCCTCTTATTAAGGGCACCTTGAAAGGTCTTCCAGCGGGCATCCGGAACTTTGGTCAATTCACTCGCCCCAAGCCCCAAAAGAAAAAAACCGGAAAACTAGGCGCCATTGCCTCAGATGTAGTCCCGTTCATCGTGTTCGTGTCGATCTACCTCTCTGCTATCTATGCCCCGCGACCTTCATTCTTTTCTCAGACAGCAGATACCGGGCTTATCTTCTACTCCTTCGCGGGTGCCGTTTCAGGCATGTGGATCACCAGCAGGTTCTTTACAAGGCGCAGATATCCGAAGAGCCTCGTTACAGAGGCTCTTGAGTAAACCCAAATATTCATTCACTTGCACGTGGTGCTACACAGATCTGCGACCAAGCGAACAACCATATTCGGAAGTGTTACCCAGAGCCTGGAAGCAGACATCGATCGACAGGCGGGTTAATCAATGGCCCCGCAAATCTAGTGCCACGGTACTGTCTGAACACGTCGAGCGTCACCCTCTCTACATACGAGAAAATTTTTCCGGTGTGCACATCAAAAGTGCGTAAGAAGTGTAAGTCAGATTTTTTATCTATCTCTATCCCTTATATTTCAATAGCTTAGAACCATTTCTAAACCGTAAGTAGACTGTCAGATCAGTGTCGGCGCCGAACAGTTCGTGACTGTAAGTGAGGACGTTCTCAACCTACTGTTTTTAAAGGGTTTTTTTCAGATGCGCTCCTAGCTTACACTTTTTGACGACGTGACTGTAAGTGGCGCCCCCCAATGAATCCGGGGCTTTTCAGGCGTTTTTCGCCCCGCTGACGCCACTTACGTGTCAGGAGGGGGTGTACCTGGAAAAAGTTTTCAGCAGCCCTTCAGGCCCGCCACCCCAGACTGCTCTCGCCTCGTGACTTTAATCCGGAGAACACCATGAAAAAGCCTAGCTCCGTCGCTCCCATTCCAAAAATTGAAGTCATCAAGAAAGGCGCCCTATGGGAGGTCCATTGGGACTACCAGGAAGGGCCGGCCAGCCTGATTCTGTTCAACCGCGCTGACTACCTACGGGGCTATATAGATGGTGCGCTGGACATCCTTGGGATTGATCCCGATTGCGTGTGCTACGCAAGCGGCGTGACCGGCACAGTAAAACGACTGACTCAACATCAGGCCGAGATACTTGAAGGCGCATTGAACCAGTTGCTGGTCCCGTTGGTAGAAGCGGAATTCGCCCGCCTGGAACGCCTCGCTGCCCTTCCTCATGTACGCGGCGCCGCTGCAAAAGCTTGAAACCCCTCTCCCGAACTTAATCAGCCTGCCAGGCCCAGCCGGCGGGCGACTCCCTGCATAGGCTGAGACACGCCTTTTAACTGCAATGACGTGCACTTTCTACCGGTTGCGATTCTGAAAACTCCCTAGTTCGAATGTTTTTATATTTTCGACTCAATGAAACCCGGGCCTCCAGCTCTGCCCCGTTCGTGATCGCCTGCAGCCCCCCTGTGCAACCGCACCGTACTTTTCTTCAAAAATTTACAATCTGTGAAACTGCCGATCGCCCGCGGAGCGCCTTGGCCCTTCTGGGCTGCAGGTTCGTTTGCACTACATCCTGGATTGCACAAAAAAAGGACGCAAACCCCGTCGGCGGGAGGGGGATAAGTGCTTTTTCAGCCGATTTTTTCTTCACGCCAGAGTTTCACCCGACAGGCCGACCAGCACTTCGTCGGATCCCTCCCCTGCGCGATAGCACGCCAATATACTGTTCACATATACAGTACATAGTGCAGGTATCGGTAATGAGCCCAAGTAACCCTGTTGAGGCGTGGACGATTCAGACCTGGATGTCATTCCTGCGGGACAAGCAAGCACTAATCAGGCATCCAGGTGCCCACCATAAGGTGCTGGTGGATGAGGCTCACGCGCTACACAGAGCAAATCTGATCGACCGAGATGGGCTAAGCGATCTTCTTGAGCAAGCGGATTGTGCTTTGGCTTATGCCGTGGAAGCGCTTCTGGATGAACCAGGCGAGGAATAGGCGGACTTCTTATGCATATGCTGATCACACCCATGCGGAGCAAAGGCGTGGCTCTGAGCCCGCTAGAAAGAAGGCGCTACCCAGCGATTAGGGGAAACGTTCTTGTTAACGCACAACTATCGCCAGAGCTGGGACGTAGCTCAAACGTAGCGAGAGTGTCCAAAGGAATGCCGCTCGAACCAGACCCCCTCCCTTTACTGCAGGACGCGACACTGTCGGGAATGGCGCCGACCGGTTTTGTGTTGAGCGGTATTGAGTACATAGATGGATGTGCGTACGCACAGTCCTGGTGGTGCCGCTTGGCATAAAAATCACCGTGCACCCTGAATTTCTGTTTCAATTCTTGAGAATCAACTGACTAAAATTCTGAGTATCCAGCATGGACGTTGAAGCAAAGTATTATCTTGGATCTGTAACTCTCGACAAAAATAAAACGTTAGCTCTTGAGTGGAGCGAGTACGCACTTCTAATTAAAGCCCGGCGCATATTAAGCGACGCACTAAATATAGAAGAAAAGTACGATGTCGCACTATGCAATTACATGGAGTTCGAAAAAGAACAATTAACAATAACATTAGACAACTTAGTTAATAGCATTCACTATGACTACAATCGCACCTATGAGGTCCTATCAACTCTAAATCGCAGACTGGTGAATTTTTTATCAACCGGAAGAAAATATACCGAACTAGTAGCTGGCCTCGCGGCGAAGTGTTCCAGCAATAGCTCTGAGACAGAGGCTTCAATTGGCGCGCTGCTAAGTAAGCATTATGATGAATGCTTAGACTATCGAGCTATGGAAATTCTCAGAAACCATGTCAACCATAGTGGCTTAGCTGTACACACCGTTAGTGCACCTAGCAGCTGGACCATAGACGACAATAAAAAAGTAGATCAGCTAGTTTTCAATCTAGAAATATATGCAGAAAAGAAAATTTTAGCGGAGAACCCTAAATTCAAAAAAGCTGTACTTAACGAACTTCCCGAAAAATTCGACCTAAAAAAAGGTGCACGATCATACATTGGCGCCATTAGTCACGTACATGAAGAGGTACGAAAAACCATACGCGAAAATGTAGACGGCGCAAGAAACACAATAGAAGAATATTTAAAAAAGCATAGTGACCTAAACGACGGAGCATCATTCCCTATTGGCGCTTTCATAGAAAGGCCCAATACTCCAGTCGAAACACCGACAATGATCATTCTGGACTGGGATAACGTGAGGGTTGGGCTATCCAAAAAGAATTTATCTATATCCAATATGACCCGACGACATATCAGTAGTGCCTTAGTAACGAAATAAATCTCCTCCAAACTGAGCCGGCAATTAAGCCGGCTCAATTACATACCCACTTAAACGACTTGTGAACTTGCTTGATCGACCGCTTCAGACACCGTACTCCACTGCCGTTCCATATGAGCCATCATGCGAGCCTCGTCCGTTTCAATCCCAAAGTCCTGCCGTATAGCAATCACCACTTTTGCTTGAAGTATTGCTAGCGGCTTCATATCTACCATAAGTTCGTGATTGTATTTTGCACACAGCTCATAAAACTCACTAGTTGCCACTTGCCTATTTTGGGAGAATTCAGCGGCCTGACCACTCAAAAAATCAAAACTCTCCTTCAGTCCAAACATAGCATTTTCATCTGGACAGCCACCCTCCCGTAGATTATTCATCGCTCCGATTACTCGTTTGACGTCAATCATTGCTTGGTCGTACATACCTCCATAGAGATTCATTTCTGCTTTTAACGTTTGCATTGGCGAAAGCGCAACTATCACCTTATGTGTGAGCTTCCAATATTCCACGCCGAGGCTGTCAACTGCTTCTTGTGTCCCTGGCGGGGCAACCAACGACAGCTTGGCCGCTGCAACATATAAGCCCTCCAGTCCAGCAGCAACATTCTGATTGCTAGGGTCTTCGTGCGGAAGCTTTCCAAAATAACTACTGGCCTTAGTCATTTCTGCGACAGCCGACAGATAGATCTCTCGGCGAAGATTATTCATCCGGTCAATATTTTTTTCTTTCGCATCATGCGCAAGCTGAAGAGATAGCCGTTTGTTATTGCCAAAGTTAGCGACCAAGTTAGTAATCGATGTAAGCGTAGCACCCGCTACAGCACCAATAACCCCCCACACCGGTCCAGGAATAGATTCGAATATGCTGACTGTGCTGCTCATGATTGTCCCTAATTTTGACCATGTGTTTTGGATCCGCTTTCAACATCGTACGGTACGCGCCCCTCCACTTACCACCGACTCATCTCCTCGGAGTAGCGTCAGAGAGTGATCGACTTAGTTCGACTGGACAAAATCATCGCTTTACCCGAATTATCCGTAAACGCAGCAGCGTTACCAGGTGCCGGTGTAGGCCCATGAGTATGACTCGCCAGTTGGATGTTCATCTGCTGCACCAGATCGAGCAAATCACACAGCACCTGCAGCACGTTCACCCCCTCGGACCCCAACCAGGTCTTGGGCGCCACTAGTCGCTGGCTGACCGCCGCTACGCTCTTACGCAGTCCCTGAATCCTTTCCTCCATGTCGCCGCCCACCGTGGCGTTGTGCTTCTGCCCCACCACCAGGTTCAAGTCCCGCCCGGTCGCCTGGTGTAGATCATCCACCGCCGCCAGGCTCGCAGATCCGCCCGACAGCAGCTTCAGCGCGCCCAGGGCTTCAAGAGTCTTGATACCCCCTACCGACTCGGTTGAATGATCGTCCACGGTCCTGGTGTGGCTTTGGTACCGCTCGGTGTTGCCCATCGCTTCCACTTCCCGCTCGATCGCCTTGTCCAGGATCTTGCCGTCAGTCTGGCGCAGCCAGTTGCCGTCCGCGTCGACACGCTGCTGGCAGGCCTCGCTGTGCTGCCACACTTGGTCACCCTTCGGCACGCTGGGCATGCTCAGGCCGTGGGGCAAAATGGTTTGGATATAGGGCTTGTGTGGCAGGCCGTAGGCAAAGCACACCACCACTTGGGTGCCTTCCTCAGGGAACGCATAGATGCCCATTTCCTCGCCACCAGTGGGCAGCGGCAACGGCACACCGGCCAGGATCGGCAGCTTGGTATCTGGCTCGCCATCCGGCCCCATGACCTCGATGTCGACAGCGTAGCGCGGCCGGAAGTCGTCGCAGATCCCGGCGCCGGCGGGCGCGTCAGCCACGGCGACAACCCGGGTAAAGCGTGGCAGGTGGTAACCGCCGGTGAGTTCGGGGAATTGTCGTTCTACGCTGCGGCGGATTGCGTCGTCTATCGGATGACATCTGATTGTCGATGAGCACCACGCTAGTGATGCGTTCGCCCTTCCGACTTTTATGCCAAATTATGGGTAGCCAATAATTATGACGTATCCATAAAACGGCATAACTGCACGAGCCGCACGATTTTTCATCCTGAGCTGGCTGCAGGAATGGCAACCCTGCCCTTCAAGCTCAGCGTTCTGAGATGACGCGACAGACTCATATTCAGGCCGCCAGAACCAAGCCCGGCAGCAGCAAAACGAAACAACTATTTCCCCAGTTGCACCCACCCCACCACCACGCTACCCTCCCCTGTCGCTGCCAATTCAGCGACCGGGCCTGATAACCCGGCAAGATGCAGGCGCAACAGCGCCCCACAACCACGATGTGCAGGCGTTTTTTTACGCCCACCATTTCGTGCAATGGCGGCTGTGCGTGGGAGACCTTCGGGTCTGCCGGGTTCCTGTATCTCCGGTTTATCAGCCTGCGCACAGCTGCCACCCATTCGCCTGATAACGAACGTGGTAGCTCTCACTTGATATGGGAGTTTTACCGATGAGCGCTCCAAATCCGTCTGGCTTCACTACCCTCGGCGTTACCCCTTTTTCATTTCATTCCGACCAGCCTCTGTTCCGCGTTAATAGCGGGGTTTCCCTGAGCGAAGCGCTGTCTCACGTTTCCGATTTGCTGCATGTGGCCAAGCTGCTGGCGGAGGATGCGGCGATGATTCGGGATACGGACCGGTACGCCTGGGCTTCGCACTATCTGCAGGAGATGAGCAAGGCGGTGATTGATGATGTGGTGAAGGTGTTGGAGTCGCCGGGCAATAATCTGTAGGTGTGTCAGGTTGTGAGTGTGTTGGCTGGGCCATCGCGGGCAAGCCCGGCTCCCACATTTGTTCTTTGTTGTTTGTTTTAGAGTGTCTGGCTAGAAGCCGCCACACAAAAAACGCCCCGAACCATCACGGTCCGGGGCGTTTTTTATTCAGCCGTATCGCTTAGTGCCCAGCACTCTGCCCACCGTCCACATGCAGAATTTCCCCGGTCACAAACCCAGCCGATTCCAGGTACACAATCGCCTGCGCAATATCCCGCGCTTCACCCATATGCCCCACCGGATGCAGGCTGCCCAACGCCGCATGCGTCTCTTCCCCATGCATCGGCGTCTTGATAATCCCTGGGCTCACCGCGTTCACGCGAATCCCGCGCTTGGCGTATTCAATCGCCAGCGATTTGGTCGCCGAGTTCAGCCCGCCTTTGGTCAGCGAGGCCAGCACCGAAGGCACGCCATCAATCGCGTGGTCCACCAGGCTGGTGGTGATGTTGACGATGTGCCCGGCGCCCTGTTTCAGCATCTCGGTAATCGCCAGTTGGGTGATGTAGAAGAACCCGTTCAGGTTCACCGCCAACACGTTTACGTAGTCTTCGTGGGTGTAGCTGGTGAACGGTTTGGCAACGAAGATCCCGGCGTTGTTGATCAGGCTGTCGATGCGGCCAAAACGCGCTACGCCTTCGCGGATGACGCGCTCGGCGGTGGCCGGGTCGGCGATGTCGCCGGCCACGGTGAGGATGTCCGGATCCGTCGACGGTTTGATCGACCGGGAAGTGGCAACCACGCGGTAATCCAGCTCGCGGTAAGCCTTCACTGCAGCAGCGCCCAGGCCTTGGGATGCACCGGTAATCACAACGACTTTTTTCGAATTGCTCATGATGAAACCTCTATATGGAAAATGGGATGGTTCAAGCAGCCGCAGCGGATATTTCCCGCAGCATCTGTTCGTAGTAACTGACTGATTGCGACCCGGAGACCAGCTGGCGGCCATTGAGGACCATGGCCGGTACGGAGTTGATGCCGTGCTCGCGGTAGAACGCTTCCAGCTCGCGCACTTCATTGGCGTAGGCGGTAGAGCCCAGCACCCGTCGTGCGCCTTCAATGTCCAGCCCGCCCTCGGCGGCCAGACGCGCCAGGGTTTCGTGGTCGCTGACGTTCTGGCCATCGCTGAAATACCCGCGCAACAGCGCCTTTTTCAGCTCGAGCTGGCGCCCTTGCTGCAACGCCCAAAACAGCAACCGATGGGCGTCGAAGGTGTTGTAGAAGTGGCTGCGCTTTTCCAGGTCGAAGGTGAAGCCGATGGCCGCACCCCGCTCCATCAACATCCTTTTGCCGCTGGCAACTTCTTCAGCGCTGCGCCCGTATTTGCGCATCATGTGGGCAACGGCGTTTTCGCCTTCGGCCGGCATGTCAGGGTTGAGTTCGAAGGGTTTGTAGGTCAGTTCAACCTTCACTTCGCCCGCCAGGTTGTCGATGGCTTGCTCCAGGGCGGTGGCGCCGAGGGCGCACCACGGGCACACCACGTCGGAGATGAAGTCGATGGTGACAGGCGTGCTCATGACGGATTTTCCGCGAGCTGTTTGCGGTACTGGGTGGTGGTGATGCCGGCGTAGCCCCAGTTATCGGTGTCGACTTCTTCGATGACGATGTGGGTCAGGTCCGGGCGTTTGTTGAGGACGCGTTCGAGGGTTTCGGTGATTTCGGCAATGACCTGGGCTTTCTGCTCCGAGGTAACGCCGTCGCGGGTGATACGTACGCTGACAAATGGCATGACAAGGCTCCAGTGACTTGCCCATCGACATGGTGGGCAGGCAGTGAGGCCAATTTAAGAGGTTGCCTGAGGTGGATAAAGGTGGGGCGGAGTACTTCATTAGTGATGCTATGTAATCAATCGAGACGTCCGGCGCTGCGTTTTTTTTACTGCTCCCTGGAATAACCGCCCTCCCCGCGCGTCTTGCCTACATGCTTAAGGCAGGCTGCAAACGCCTTGAGTGCTGGCCGATAACCCCTCACTTACGGACGTGCCCCACATGCTTAAATCCACATTCAAAACCCTGTTGCTGCCTACACTGATGGCCGCCGCGATGCTCACCGGCCAGGCCTATGCCGCCACCCCGGCGCTGTCGGACACCACCGTGGTGTTGGTGCACGGCGCCTTTGCCGATGGCTCCAGCTGGAACAAGGTGATTCCGCTGTTGCAGGCCAAAGGCTTGAAGGTGGTGGCGGTGCAAAACCCGCTGACGTCCCTGGCCGATGATGTGGCCGCCGCCCAGCGGGTGATTGATGCCCAGAGTGGGCGAGTGGTTCTGGTGGGCCATTCGTGGGCCGGCAGTGTGATCACACAGGGCGGCACCAGCGACAAGGTCAAGGCACTGGTTTATGTGGCCGCGTTCGCGCCGTCCGAGGGCCAGAGCTCTGCCGAGTCCGAGAAAGGCTACCCAACCCCGCCGGGTATCGAGACCATTAGTGCCGACGCTTCCGGCTACCTGTATTTGCCCGCCGCGTCCGTGGCGAAAAACTTCGCCCAGGACTTGCCTGCCGACCAGGCCAACCTGATTGCCGTGACCCAGGGGCCGATTCTGGGCAAGGCGTTCGACGATAAAATCACGGTCGCCGCCTGGAAAACCAAACCCAACTATTACATCGTCGCCGCCAAGGACCGCATGATCGACCCGGGCCTGGAGCAGGCCTACGCGAAGAAAATCAATGCCACCACCACCGTGGTGCAAACCAGCCATGTGCCGATGCTGTCGCAGCCGCAAAAGGTCGCAGATGTGATCATCGCAGCCGCCAGCAAGCGCTGATCGCAGGCATAAAAAAACCCCGAACCAGTCGGGGTTTTTTATCGCCTTGAATCAGGCGCGACGCCGAATCAATTAGAAAACATTGATTGGGTAGTCGGCAAACAGGCGGATCTCGTTACCACCCACGTTGTAGTTGCTGGCGTTGTTGGAAACGCGCAACCACGACGCACGGGCACGCAGGCTCAGGTCTTTGGCCGGGCCGCTCTGTACTACGTATTTGAACTGGTTGAAGATTTCACGCTCGGTGCCACTGCCGCGGTTGGAACCGTCGTCAATGTTGGTGCCGCGCACGTAGGCGATGTTGTAGGTCAGGCCAGGCACGCCGAAGGCGCTGAAGTCCAGGCCGTAGCCTGCTTGCCAGGAGCGCTCGTCCTTGCCGTTGAAGTCAGACCAGTAGGAGTTGGCCAGCAGGATGGTGTTGCCACCGTCGCCGATGCCGCCTGCGTTGCGGTAGCCGCCGTACAGGTAACCGGTGTCACCGGTGCTGCGCTGGTGAGCCACGGTGAAGCTGTGCGGGCCAACGGCCCACGTGGCGCCCAGGCTCCAGATTTTGTTGTCGCGAGCGTCGGCGTCACCTTGGTTTTCCAGGGCGAAGCTACGGTCGAGCTTGGTCTTGTAGCCGTTGAAGTCGAAGGTCAACGATTGCTTCTCTGGCAGGGCCAGCACGTAGTTGACGTTGACGTATTGCTTCTTCAGCACGTCCTGCATGTTGGAAGCGTAGAGCGCTGCCGACAGGCTTTCGGTGAATTTGTAG
Source organism: Pseudomonas sp. IPO3774 (assembly GCF_013386835.1). Lineage (NCBI taxonomy): Bacteria > Pseudomonadati > Pseudomonadota > Gammaproteobacteria > Pseudomonadales > Pseudomonadaceae > Pseudomonas > Pseudomonas sp. IPO3774. The sequence continues at coordinate 83,745 of NZ_JACAQY010000038.1, read as the reverse complement.
CTACCGCCGATGTAGTCGATGCTTTTCAGCGCGCCACTGTCGGAACCCTCGGCGCTCTTGCGAGCTTCCTTGGTGAAGTGACCAGCGTCCAGTTGCAGGCCGGCGATTTCCTTGGAGACGATCGAGGTACCGGTATAGGTTTCGGACAACAGGCGGGAGTTGTCGTATTCCAGGACCGGCACGGCTGGCATCTGATCACCGTACTTGATCACGGTGTTGGAGATGCGTGCCTTGACGGCAGCGCCGCCCTTGGCCAGGTCGTTGGCCGCTTCGCCGCTGTCGCCTTGCTTGAAGAAGTCGATACCGCCAGCGCCGCTGCGACCTTTACCACCATCCAGGCGAATGGCGTATTGGCCGATCACGTCCACACCCACACCAACGGTGCCTTGGGTGAAACCGGATTCGAACTTGCCGATGAAGCCCTGGCCCCATTCGGCTTTGTCTTGCTTGCCGTTTTTGTAGTCGCGGCTGATGTACGCGTTGCGTGCCGCGATGTTCAGGTGGCTGTCTTCAACAAAACCCTTCGATTGGGATTGGTCGTCAGCCATTGCTTGCGTAGCGCTCAAAATCCCCAGAGCGATCAGCCCCATCCGTTGCTTCAACATTTTCTTATATTCCTTATTACTGGTTGAGTACGCGCTGTGACACCAGGCTCCGTGTTGCTTTTCTGGTGTCGACTTTCCCAGATAAAAAAAGGCCCGCGGACGACGTGAAATGCCGCGGGCCTTTTTTTATTGGGGAAGTCATGGCGGTTAGCCACAGGCGTTGGGGCGAATCCTATCCGCGCCCTTTACTGTGTGTCAATTTCGTGAATCTTCTGTATTTAGGCTAAAAAAGTCTAAGAAACATTAAATAGCCATCATTGCGCAAGGCTCTATCAAGCGCTTCCTGGATCTGCACACCCTTGCAGGCCACACATTGGTGCACTCGATTGGGTGGGTTGAATCGAAATTGCGACTCTTTGTCTCAGCCACTCAACGAAGGCTTCTGGCTTGCCCAACCAGGGGCTGATATCGAGCAATTGCAGTTGCCCATTCTGCTCCAGGGCCAGCGTGGGGAAGCCCTGGCCGCCGACTTTTGCCAGCCATTGGCGGCTGTCATTGATGTGCGCTTGGGTTGCTGCGCCAAGGATTTCACTGAAAGCGGCGGTGAAGGCTTGGGGATCCAAACCAATGGATTCGGCCAGGGTCAGCAGCACGTCCTTATCGGCAATTCGGCGACCTTCGACGTAGTGCGCCGTTTGCAAACGCGCCAGCAGTTCCAGGCCTCGACCGGCGATTTTTTCTGCCGCCAGCACGGCGCTGGTCGGCGGGGCTGAATCGAACACCGCACCGTGGTCCCGCAACAAACCTTCGAAATACGCTTCGCCAAACGGTTGCCCGGTGTACTCGGCGATGCGCCGGTCGTGGGGCATTACGTAGTCACGCAACTGCGGCGATACGGATTGGCGATTCGCGCCGGTCATCATGCCGCCGCCGTGCAACTGGATCGATAACACGCTCCGGGCGGCGCTCAGCAGCGGCTCGGCGCCGTAACACCAGCCGCACAGCGGGTCGTAAATGTAGTGAAGTGTGGCTGCCGACATGACGGGCTCCGATGGATGTTGATGACCGGCAGATTAGTCTTACGCACAATTGGGAAAAACCCCGGATCGGCTTTCAGACTGTTTCGAGAATCGGTCGAATACCCTTGAAAAACATACGCCGTAACATTTTTCAGAAAGGTCCGCCTAGGAATAGATAACCTGCGCAAATAGTAAGCATTACCATTAACGCGCTTTTATTCTGCCAACCTTTTTGGACACACCCCGATGCCTGCCCTTCGCCTGACGCCCATGACCCTTGGGCTCTCTGTCCTGCTGTCTGCCGGATTTACCTGCGCTGCCACTGTCCTGCCGGAAACCTCCGTGAGCGCCGAAGCTGACGAGGACGACCCGCGCGTCAAGGAAACCAGCACCGCCACTCGCACGGCCACACCCGTGCGTTATGTGCCCCAGGCCATCGACTCGGTAAAAACCGACAACCTGCGTTCCTACGGCACCAATGACCTGGGCCAGGCCTTGAGCGGTATACCCAACGTCAGCAGCGGCGCCGACACACGGTTCGACAGCCTGCGCATCCGCGGCTTCGACGCCAGCAACGACTTCTACCTGGACGGTGTTCGCGACGACAGCCAATACGTGCGCGACCTGCACAACATCGAACGCATCGAAGTACTCAAGGGCCCGGCAGCCGTGTTGTACGGCCGCGGCGGCCAGGGCGGCATCGTCAACCGTGTGAGCAAGCTGCCCCAGGCCGGTCGCGCCTCCAGCATCGAGGCCCAGGGCGGCAGCAATGATTTGCGCAGCCTGTACGCCGACCTCAGCACCGACCCCACCGACACCATCAGCCTGCGCCTGAACATGGGCAACCAGGACAACAACAGTTTCCGCGACGGCGTCAGCGGCAATCGCCAACTGTTTGCGCCGTCCATGAGCTGGCAACTGAGCCCCGACCTGAACTGGCTGGTGCAGTACGAATACAGCCGCTACAACCGCACGCCGGACCGGGGCATTCCCGGGGTCAATGGGCGGCCGGCAGATGTCAGCCGCGGCACCACTTATGGTGACAAGCGCGATTACATCGACGACACGTCCCAATCCCTGCGTTCGCGGCTTGCCTATGAGCTGAACGACAGTTGGCAACTGCGCCATACGTTGGGCGTGTTTACCCTAGACAGCGACTTCGATAACACCTACGCCGTCAGCTACGACCCAAAAACCGGCAAGGTCGGGCGCCAGCGCTGGCAGCAGGACTTGACCACCCGCAACATCCTCAACAACGTCGAACTGGAAGGCGGCTTCACCACCTTTGGCCTGGAGCATCGCTTGCTCACCGGAGTGGAATTGGGCAACCAGCGCCGTGACCCGAAACTCTATCGAGCGCCGCTCGCCGCTGTGCCGAGCGTGGATGTTTACAACCCCAACCCGGACCTGCGCCACTACGGTCGCCTGCCGGCATTCAGCAGCAGTCACACCGAAGCGCAAAGCCAGGGCGTGTATGTGCAGGACCAACTGCGCCTGAACGATCAATGGCAACTGCTCGCCGGTTTGCGCTATGACCGCTTTGATGTGGAGTCCACCAACAAACTGATCAACGCCTCGGAACAGGTCGTGAGCCACAGCACCAGCCCGCGCGTGGGCCTGGTCTGGACGCCGCTGGAACACCATTCGTTCTATGCCTCGTGGAGCAAGACGTTCTCGCCGACCGGCGGCGGCCTGATCGGCATCACGCCCAATGCCACGGGCAACGCCAACGACCTGAGCCCGGAGCTGACCAAACAGAAGGAAATCGGGGTCAAGAGCGACTGGCTCGACGACCGCCTGAGCACCACCCTGGCGGTGTATGAACTGGAGCTCTACAACCGCCGCACCCGCGACCCGCTGGACCCGACCATCACCCTGCTCAGCGGCGAGCAGCGTTCCCGTGGCGTGGAGTTGACCGCTACCGGCAAGATCATCGGCAACTGGTACATGCGCGGTGGCGTCGGCCTGCAGGACGCCACGGTGGTGAAAGACAACAATGGCTTTGAAGGCAAGCGCATCAGCGACGTGGCCAAGCGCAACGCGAGCCTGTTCGTCACCTGGAAACCGGAGATGGGCTGGTACGCGGAAACCGGGCTGACGCTGGTGGGTGAGCGCTATGCGGATAACGCCAACACGGTATTGTTGCCGGGCTATGGGCGTTGGGACGCACTGGCCGGGTTCCGGCAGAAGGAATGGGATGTGCGGGCGGCGCTGAACAATATCAGCGACAAGACATACTACGCGTCAGCGACGAGTGCGGCGCAGATTCAGTTCGGCGACCCGCGCAGTCTGATGGTGACCGGAACCTACAGTTTCTAACAGGCTTGCGTGGCGAGGGAGCTTGCTCCCGCTGGGGTGCGAAGCGCCCCCAAAATAGGCGACTGTGTTTTTTCAGATAGAACTCGATGATCTGTTTTGGGGCTGCTGCGCAGCCCAGCGGGAGCAAGCTCCCTCACCACAAGGTCCAGTACAACATTGAAAACAACCGTCAGCCTTGCATCAATTCACACAACGCCTGCACCTCGTCCTCGCTGAACAGCCCCGCCGGGTACCGTTCGCTCATCACCCGGCGCGGGTCGGGCGTCCTGATCTGCCGCGAACCGTTTGCCTTCAACCAGAGCGCCAGCGCGTGGATCGCGTCACCGTTCACCCGCAAAGGGTGGAACGTGCGCGTGTACATCAGGTTGATATCGGCATTCATTTCAGCGCTCTCTCCGACGGCATGAGCGGCTAACTTACTCAAGGTTTATGACAGAACCGCTTAGTCATACACCGTGCTGTGTGTCGCAACAGCGATACAAGAGCTATGCCAATGTGCCCGGTTTGTCGGCACTTGCACACAAAAAAGCCCGCGAACCTGACGGGCCGCGGGCTTTCCGTGAGCGCGCAAAACATGGCGCACTCGAATGCCGGTAAACCCGGCACCAGGCTGTTACAACTGCACTCAGTTTTTGTGCGGGGCCGGCTGTTGCTGGGTCAGACAGTGGATGTTGCCGCCCCCCAGTAACAGTTCGCGGCCAGGCACCATCACCACTTCATGCTGCGGGAACAGGCTCTGCAGAATCTCCTTGGCGCGGCTGTCCAGCGGGTCGTCGAAGCTCGGCGCGATGATGCCACCGTTGACGATAAGGAAGTTGACGTAGGAACCGGCCAACCGCACGGTGGGATTGCGCTCCTGGGTGCCGTCTACCGGGTCCACGCCTGCGCATTCTTCCTCGGTGGCGTACAGCGGCCCCGGGATCGGCATTTTATGCACTGTGAACGAGCGGCCCTGGGCGTCGGTGCTGCTTTGCAGTACGTCCATGGCGGCATGGCAGCGCGCATAGTTCGGGTCTTGCGGGTCGTCGGTCCAGGCCAGCAACACTTCGCCCGGGCGTACGTAGCAGCAGAAGTTATCCACATGCCCATCGGTTTCGTCGTTGAACAGGCCATCCGGCAGCCAGATGATCTTATCCACCGCCAGGTTGGCGCTGAGCACCGCTTCGATTTCCTCACGCTGCAGGTGCGGGTTGCGATTGCGGTTAAGCAGGCATTCTTCGGTGGTGATCAGGGTGCCTTCGCCGTCGACGTGGATCGAACCGCCTTCCAGCACAAACCCTTCGGTGCGATAACGCGGGCTGCGCTCGATCTCGAGGATCTTGCCGCCCACCTGGGAGTCGCGGTTCCACGGCGAGTACAAGCCACCATCAAAACCGCCCCAGGCGTTGAAGTCCCAGTTCACACCGCGCACTTCACCGCTGTTGTTGATCACGAAGGTCGGCCCGGTATCGCGGACCCAGGCGTCGTCGCTGGACATTTCCACCAGGCGAATATTCGGCACGTCCAGGCGCGCCCGGGCGTTTTCGTACTGGCCGGCCGAGACCGCCACGGTCACCGGTTCAAAACGTGCGATGGCCTTGGCCACCGCCACATGGGCGGCCTGCGCCGGCTTGCCGCCCAGGCGCCAGTTGTCCGGGCGTTCGGGCCAGATCATCCAGGTCTGGGTCTGTGGCGCCCATTCGGCAGGCATGTAGAAGCCGTCGGCGCGGGGGGTGCTGTGCAAAGTGGTCATGGCGATTCAGGACTCCAGGGAACCGTCGAGGGTTTTAAGCGCACCATACAGGTTCGGACGGCGATCGCGGAACGAACCCCAGGCGCTGCGAATGTGTTCAAGTTCATCGAGATCGAAGCGGTGCACCAGGATGCCTTCTTCGGTTTCGTTGAGTTCTTCTACTTTCTCGCCGAACTGATTGGCAATGAAGGACGAGCCGTAGAAGGTGATGTCGTAGCCGTCTTGCTCCTCGTTACCGATGCGGTTGCTGGCGATCACCGGCATCAGGTTGGCGCCGGCATGGCCTTGCTGTACCCGCTGCCAGTGGTCACGGGACGAAATTGTCTTGTCGTGGGGCTCGCTGCCGATGGCGGTCGGGTAGAACAGGATTTGCGCGCCTTGCAGCGCCATGCTGCGGGCGGCTTCCGGGAACCACTGGTCCCAGCAGATGCCCACGCCGATCTTCGCGTAGCGGGTGTTCCACACCTTGAAGCCGGTGTCGCCGGGGTTGAAGTAATACTTTTCATGGTAGCCCGGGCCGTCCGGGATGTGGCTTTTCCGATAAATCCCGAGGTTGGAGCCGTCTGCGTCGATGATCGCAATGCTGTTGAAACGCGCGCGACCGGCCAGTTCATAGAAACTGATGGGCAACACCACCTGCAGTTCCCGGGCGACCTTCTGGAAGTGCTTGATCGCGACGTTATCTTCAACCGTGGTCGCCAGTTGCAGGTAGTCCGGGTTCGGCTTCTGGCAGAAGTACGGGGCCTCGAACAGCTCCTGGATCAGGATGATCTGCGCGCCCTTGGCGGCGGCCTCACGCACCAGCCTTTCAGCGGTTTCGAGATTGGCATCAAGGTCCCAGGAACAGGCCATCTGGGTCGCGGCAACGGTAACGATACGGCTCATGAATCATCTCCTCGGCGGCGGGCAAGTGGACGCCTTTATAGCGGATAAAAATCGGCTTTTGAAGCTAATAAATATCCACCCATCGAAAAATGATCAAATTTTACCGATAACAATCGAGTTTATTGTTACAAGCCTTCCTCCAGAACCTTCGCCAGCATGTCGACGAAGAAATCCACACTGTGCCGTGAGGTGACCATCGGCGGCTTGATCTTGAGGATGTTCAGGTGGTCTCCGGTGGGCTGCATGAAGATCCCCAGCTCCCGCAGCCGGTCACACAGCAGCGCGGTCTCTTCGGTGGCCGGTTCCAGGGTCTGTCGATCGCGGACCAATTCCAGCCCCAGGTAAAACCCGGAACCATGCACTGCGCCCACCAATGGATACTGCTCGACCAGCGCCTCCAACCGCGCCTTGAAGTGTCCGCCCACCTCCTGGGCGTTTTCCCACAGCTTTTCTTCCTCCATCACATCCAGCACCGCCATGCCGATCCGGCAACTCACCGGGCTGCCTCCCGATGAGGAGAAGAAGTAACCCTCGGCCTCCAGCGCCTCGGCGATTTCCCGGCGGGTGATCACCGCGCCCAACGGCTGGCCATTGCCCATGCCCTTGGCCATGGTGATGATGTCCGGCACCACGCCCTGCTCTTCAAAGCCCCAGAAGAAATGCCCCATGCGGCCGTAGCCCACCTGCACTTCGTCGGCGATGCACACGCCGCCCTGCTCACGAACCAGCGCGTACACCTGCTGCAAATATCCCGGCGGCAAAGAAATCCCGCCAGCATTGCCGTACACCGGCTCGCAAATGAAACCCGCCAGCTGGCGATTCTGCGCGGCGATTTTCGCCAGGTTGTGTTCCACGCTGCGTACGTAGTCGGGGGCGCTGTCCTGCCCGCGAAACTCGCCGCGATAGGTATTCGGCGCGGTCACCGGGTGCACCCAGTCCGGGCGGCTGCTCAAGGCCTGGGGGTTGTCGGCAATCGAAGTCGACACCGCATCCGCCGCCACCGACCAGCCGTGGTACGCCTCCAGCACGCTGAGCATGTCGCGCCCGCCGCTGTAGGCCCAGGCCAGGCGAATCGCCAGGTCGTTGGCCTCGGTACCGCTGTTGACCAGGAACACCCGGTCCATGGAGTCCGGCGCCAGCGCCAGCAAACGCTCGGAGAATTCGGCAATCGCCGCATAGTGGAAGCGCGAGTTGGTGTTGAGCAGCGACCATTGCCGCGCTGCCACCTCGGCCATGCGCGGATGACCGTGGCCGAGGACGGCGACGTTGTTGAGCATGTCGAGGTAGGAACGGCCCTGCATGTCGATCAGGTGGTTGCGCCAGCCGCGCTCGATGCGCGGCGGGTCGACGTAATAGTGCTTCTGCGAGCGGGCGAAGCTGGCGTCCCGACGCGCCAGCAGGGCTTCGGGGTCCAGCTCCGGCTCGGCGTCGCAGGCCAGTCCCAGCAAGGTAGCCGGGGATGGGCAGAGCGTTTGCCATGCCGCCGCCCGGGAAGGCGTGCAGAACAGCGGTGGCTCAAGCTCGGCGCGGCACAGTTGTACTGTCAGCGGCGCGACCACGTCGCCGATTACCTGGCCTTTTACCACTGCGGCGCCGTGCTTCAACAAGGCGTTCACGCCCCACAACCGAACACTCAACTGGGCGCTATGCAGGCTCAGCAGGCCGTCGGCGCCATGGCGCAAGGTGCCGGCGAACGGTGCTTCCACCGTGGCGCCCAAGGGCATGTGCAGTTCTACGTGAAGCGCGAAGGTGTCGGGCTCGACGGCACTGTCGGGTTGGGTGCGGGACAGACGGTATTGACCATAACGACTGGCTGCCAGGCCATGGACCACGGCCGCTTGTTCCAGCAATCGGCGATCAATGCCCTCCTGCTCCCAGTTACCGGCCTCGAAATGCGGGCTGAGCACGCCCAGATCGATCAACGCGAATTCACGCCCAACGAGCCCCGGCAACAAAGGCGCGAAGCCTTCACCGACAATCGGCGGCAATTCGGCACCGACGCAGTTCAGGATCGCCGCCTCCATCAATTCAAAGGGCACCGAGGTGGCTACGTGGAAAATTTCCCACTCATGCTCGGCATTCTTCAACAGGTACGCGTTATCCGGGTCCAGGCGTTGCTGCTGTTCACTGCTCAGCACCAACACCGCGGCCCGCGCGACGATCAGCGGCCATAGCACCTGTAACTCTTCGCGCTGCAACGGCGTGATCCGGTGGCACGCCTGGATCGCCGGCAGGATTGCGAACGGATCACCCTCGGCATGATGCAGCAGCGCCGCGCAGGTCACCGACAGGTCGGCAATGCGCCAGGTGCGCACCAGGTCGCCAAAATCGATCACCCCCTCAATCTGCCAATGCCGCTGGGCATCACGCTGCCAGACCACGTTGTCATCGGTGATGTCCATGTGCACGGCTTGCCAGGGCAGGCGGTCGGCCAACGGCAGCAGACGCTGCCCGACCTGCTCCACCACGCGCTCCAGCCCGGCCCGATGCGGGAGGTTTTCGAGGGTCGACAGCAAATGAGTGATCAGCTCAAGGGCATGGCGTGGGTCCCATTGCAGGGTACGTTCCAGGCCCGGATGCTCGAAGTCGGCCAGCGCCTGGCTCATCCGCCCGCAGAGTTCGCCGAAGCCTGCGATCACCTCGCGCCCCAGATGGGGCAGATGGGTCAGCGGCTGGCCGTCGATGTAGTCCAGCAACCGCAGGTGCACGGTTTTCCCGGCGACGGTCTCGGTCAGCAGTTCTTCGCCAGCAAGCGACGAGATCACCTTGGGCACCCGTACATCCGAATGTTCCTGCAGATGCTTGAGGGCTGCGTGCTGGGCCTGCAGCTCGACGGCGGCGTAGTCGCCCCGGCAGATTTTCAGCACAAAGCGGCCACGCTCGCTGTCGATACGGTAGTTGAGGTCTTGCTGGCTGCCGAGGGACTGCAACGCCCCACCCAGGCCGTAATGCTGCTCAAGTAGCTGCGTCGCAGGCACAGGTCCGACTTGCGGGCAAGGCAGGCTGGCGCGATGAATCAACGTGGCGAGCAACATGTGAAGACCCCTGGCTTTTTTATCAGGCGCTTATATCGCCATTGTTGACGGGGGTTACGCAACCCCCAGTCCCGCGCAGTGCCGTCAATCTGACTGTGGCCCCTTGCACCACCTGGCTCCACAACTCAAGCTATGCTCCATTCGCTTAATGTCTGTCTAAGGAAAAGGGCCTCCGACATGCGCATTCTCATCACCGGCGGCGCCGGATTCATCGGCTCCGCTCTGATCCGGCACCTGATTCAACACACCGGGCACGAAGTGCTCAACCTGGACAAATTGACCTACGCCGGCAATCTTGAGTCGCTGGCCAGCATCGCGAGCAACAGCCGCTACGAGTTCGTCCAGGCCGATATCATCGACCAGGCCACCGTCAGCGCCGTACTGGCGCGCTTTGAGCCCCACGCGATCATGCACCTGGCGGCCGAGTCTCATGTGGACCGTTCCATCGACGGCCCGTCGGATTTTATCCAGACCAATATCGTCGGCACCTACAGCCTGCTGGAGGCCGCACGCGGTTATTGGCAGAAGCTGGAAGAACCGGCCAAGAGTGCCTTCCGCTTCCACCACATCTCCACCGATGAAGTGTATGGCGACCTGCACGGCGTCGATGACCTGTTCACCGAAACCACGCCCTACGCCCCAAGCTCGCCGTACTCGGCCAGCAAGGCCGCGTCCGATCACCTGGTACGCGCCTGGCAGCGTACTTACGGCCTGCCGGTGCTGTTGACCAATTGCTCGAACAACTACGGGCCGTTCCACTTTCCCGAGAAGCTGATTCCGCTGGTGATCCTCAACGCCCTCGCAGGTAAACCATTGCCGGTGTACGGCGACGGCCTGCAAGTGCGCGACTGGCTGTTCGTCGAAGACCACGCCCGCGCGCTGTTCAAAGTGGTGACTGAAGGTGTGGTAGGCGAGACCTACAACATCGGCGGCCATAACGAGCAGAAGAATATCGACGTGGTGCGCAGCATCTGCGGCCTGCTGGAAGAACTGGCACCACAACGCCCGGCGGGCGTGGAGAAATTCACTGACCTGATCACTTTCGTCAAGGATCGCCCGGGCCACGACCAGCGCTATGCGATCGACGCCAGCAAGATCGAGCGCGAATTGGGCTGGGTGCCCGAAGAAACCTTTGAAACCGGCCTGCGCAAAACCGTGCAGTGGTACCTCGATAACCTGGAATGGTGCCGCAGGGTCCAGGACGGTAGTTATCAAGGCGAACGACTGGGCAACACCGACTTTAAGGATCTGATCGCATGATGAAGGGAATCGTACTGGCCGGTGGCTCCGGCACGCGTTTGCACCCCATTACCCTGGGCGTTTCCAAGCAACTGTTGCCGGTGTATGACAAGCCGATGATCTACTACCCGATCTCGGTGCTGATGCTGGCCGGGATCAAGGAAATCCTGGTGATCTCCACCCCGGTAGACCTGCCGCAATACCGCAACCTGTTGGGCGATGGCAGCCAGTTTGGCGTGCGGTTCACTTATGCGGAGCAGCCGTCCCCGGACGGCCTGGCCCAGGCGTTTTTGATTGGCGAAGAGTTTATCGGCGATGACCCGGTATGCCTGATCCTGGGCGACAACATCTTCCACGGCCAGCACTTCGGCGAACAACTGCGCACTGCTGCCGAACGCCCATCTGGCGCCACGGTATTCGGTTACTGGGTCAAGGACCCGGAGCGTTTCGGCGTGATCGACTTCGACAGCCAGGGCCGCGCGCTGTCCATCGAGGAAAAACCAGCCAAGCCAAAGTCGAGCTACGCGGTGACCGGCCTGTATTTCTACGACAACGACGTGATCAGGATCGCCAAGGCAGTCAAGCCATCGCCACGGGGCGAGTTGGAGATCACCGACGTCAACAACGCCTACCTCAAGCGTGGCGACCTGCACGTGGAGCGCTTCGGCCGTGGTTTCGCCTGGCTCGACACCGGCACCCACGACAGCCTGCTGGAGGCCTCGACGTACGTGCAGACCATCGAGCACCGCCAGGGTTTGAAAGTGGCGTGCCTGGAAGAAATCGCCTACGAGAACGGCTGGATCGACCGTGACCACTTGCTGGAGCGGGCCAAGTACTTCGGCAAGACCGGCTACGGCCAATACCTGTATTCACTGGCCGGGGAGCAAAAATGAAGGTCACCGACACGTCGTTGCCGGGCGTATTGATCATCGAACCGAAAGTGTTCGGTGACGAGCGCGGCTTTTTCTACGAAAGCTTCAACGCCCGCGCCTTCGAAGAGGCCACCGGGCTCAAGCGTGATTTCGTGCAGGACAACCACTCGCGCTCGCAAAAAGGCGTGCTGCGCGGCCTGCATTACCAGCTCGAACATACCCAGGGCAAACTGGTGCGCGTCATCGCCGGCGAAGTGCTGGATGTGGCCGTCGACATCCGCCGCAGCTCGCCCAACTTCGGGCAATGGGTGGGCGTGCGGCTTAGCGCCGATAACCATCGCCAGTTGTGGGTACCGGAAGGTTTCGCCCACGGCTTTGTGGTGCTGAGCGACTACGCCGAGTTCCTCTACAAGACCACCGATTACTACCAGCCGAGCGCCGAGCGTTGCATCCTCTGGAACGACCCGACGCTGGCCATCGACTGGGAACTGACGGAGACGCCGCAACTGTCTGCCAAGGACCAGGCCGGGAAAAGCCTGCAAGAGGCCGACCTGTTCCCATGAAAATCCTTATCAGCGGCCAACATGGCCAAGTCTCCCGGGAGTTGCAACAGCGCCTCCGGGGCCTGGGCGAGTTGATCGTGCTGGGCCGCGATCAACTGGACCTGGCGCATCCCGAGCAGATCCGCGACCAGGTACGCGCCCATCGCCCGGGCCTGATCATCAACGCAGCCGCCCATACGGCCGTCGATCAAGCCGAGAGCGAGCCGGACGTGGCCTTCGCCATCAACGCCACCGCGCCCGGGATTTTCGCCGAGGAAGCCAAGGCACTGGGCATTCCGCTGATTCACTATTCCACCGACTACGTGTTCGACGGCAGCAAGGCCGCGCCCTACAACGAGGACGACGCAACCAACCCGCTGGGCGTCTATGGCGCAAGCAAGCTGGCGGGCGAACAGGCGATCGCGGCCATCGGCGGTGAACACCTGATCCTGCGCACCAGCTGGGTCTACTCGACCCACGGCAAGAACTTCCTGCTGACCATGCAACGCCTGCTGCAGGAAAAACCGCAGATGCGCATCGTCGCCGACCAGATCGGCGCGCCAACCTGGGCCGGGACCATCGCCAACAGCACCCGTGCACTGATCGAGCGCTGGCAGGCGGGCGAGGCCGGGGATTGGGGTGTCTACCACCTGACGGCCCAGGGCGAGACCTCGTGGTTCGGCTTTGCCCAGGCCATCGGCGAGCAACTACGGGCCAACGGTCGTGCCTGCGCCGAGCTGGAAGCGATTCCCTCCAGCGCCTATCCAACGCCGGCCAGGCGCCCGCTGAACTCGCGCCTCGATTGCAGCCGCCTGCAACAGCAATGGCATGTCTCGCAACCGCAGTGGCATGACGCATTGCGCGAGTGTCTTGCCGAGCAGCACTAGGCATAATGCGCCTGTACCCACAGGCGCATGACTCCCATGACTCCACCCCTTCCGCGAAGACCCCGCTGGCGCAGCCTGGCATTGCTGGCGCTATGCCTGGCACCGCTGTTGTGGCCGCTGGAGCACTTGGCCGAGCGTTATTACCGCAACGAACTGGCCGGCCAGAACCGCCAGACGCTGGACCTGTACGTCGCCAACCTGCTGGGCACCCTGCACCGCTACGAAGTGTTGCCACAAATCCTCGGTGACCTGCCGGCCCTGCGCACCGCCATCGACGCGCCTCACGTCAGCACCAACCTGGTCAATGCCAACCATCTGCTCAAGGACGTTGCCGCGCAGGCCGGGGTGGAAGTGATGTACCTGATGGACACCACCGGCAAGACCCTCGCCGCGTCCAACTGGGACAAGCAGGACAGCTTCGTCGGGCGTAATTTTTCCTTTCGCCCCTACTTCAGCGAAGCCATGGCCGGGCGCCTCGGGCGCTTCTTCGGCCTGGGCACCACCTCGGCCAAACGCGGTTACTTCTTCGCCGCCGCCGTACGCGATGGCGACAAAATCATCGGTGTGCTGGTGGTAAAGGTCGACCTGGACCACACCGAAAGCCTGTGGGGCAACACCCCCGAACAACTGCTGGTCACCGATCACAACGGCGTGGTGATCCTGACCTCGCGCCCGCAATGGCGCTTCCGTGCCACCCGGCCGCTGACGGATGAAGAACGCCGCGCCATCATCGCCATCCAGCCCTATCCGACCCGGGACCCGCAGCCGCTGAGCCTCAGCCCGACGGCGTGGGTGCGCCAATCCACCGACATCGCCGAAACCGGCTGGAAAGTCGAGATTCTCGCGCCGCGCACCTTGATCAGCCGCCCGGTGCGCACCGTGGTCGCGGTGGGTGGCGCCGCCTTGCTGGTGCTGATGCTGTTGCTCGGCCTGATGATGCAGCGCCGTCGTCACTACCTGGAACGCATCGCCTTCGAAGCCAAGGCCCGTCGCGAACTGGAGATGCGCGTGATCGAGCGGACCAGCGACCTGGAAGGCCTCAACCGGCGCCTGAAACAGGAAGTGCTGGAACGTGAACATGCCCAGCAGGAACTGGTGCGCGCCCAGGACGACCTGGTGCAGGCCGGCAAGTTGTCGGCGCTGGGTACCATGTCGGCGAGTATCAGCCATGAACTCAACCAGCCGTTGGCGGCGATTCGCAGCTACGCGGAAAACGCCGGGATTTTGCTCGACCATGAGCGCACCGACGACGCCCGTGGCAACCTCAAGCTGATCAGCGAGTTGACCGGGCGCATGGCCTCGATCATCGCTCACTTGCGCGCCTTCGCCCGGCGCGACCGGCATGCGCCGGAAAGCGTGGCCCTGCAACCGGCCCTGGACGATGCCCTGGCGCTGCTGGCCAAGCGGCGGCGGGCAATGGAAGTGGAACTGATCCGCGACCTGCCCGAGGCCACCTTGTGGGTGGCGGCCGGCGAAACCCGCCTGCGCCAGGTGCTGGGCAACCTGTTGGCCAACGCTCTGGACGCCCTGACCGAAAAAGGCCCGCCGCGCAAACTCTGGCTGAGTGCCCAAACCACCGAACAGGGCGTCAACCTGTACATTCGCGACAACGGCCCGGGTTTCTGCATGGAAGCCCTGGGCCGCGCCAGCGAGCCCTTCTACACCACCAAGACCCGCACCCAGGGCCTGGGGTTGGGCCTGGCGATCTGCGACACCCTGATGCGCGCCTTTGGCGGTGAACTGTTGTTCGCCAACCACAAGGAAGGCGGCGCACTGTTAACCTTGAAACTGCGCGCCGGAGCACCGGGTGTCAGTCTGCAACCGTCCGAGGACCGCAGTGTATGAGTATCGATAACCAGATTCAGGTGGTGTTGATCGACGATGATCCACACCTGCGTCAGGCCCTCTGCCAGACCCTGGACCTGGCCGGGCTGAAAGTCCTGACCCTCGGCGAAGCCCAGGGCCTGACCGCGCGCCTGTCCCGGGATTGGCCGGGGGTTGTGGTGAGCGACATCCGCATGCCCGGCATGGACGGCCTGGAACTGTTGAAGGAACTCCACGCCCAGGACCCGGAGCTGCCGGTGCTGCTGATCACCGGCCACGGCGACGTGCCACTGGCGGTGCAGGCGATGCGCACCGGCGCCTATGACTTCCTGGAAAAACCCTTCGCCAGCGACGCCCTGCTCGACAGCGTGCGCCGCGCCCTGGCCCTGCGCCGCCTGGTGCTGGACAACCGCAGCCTGCGCCTGGCCCTGAGCGACCGTCAGCAATTGAGTACGCGCCTGGTGGGCCACTCCCCGCAAATGCTGCGCCTGCGCGAGCAGATTGGCGCGCTGGCGGCGACCAAGGCTGATGTGCTGATCCTCGGTGAAACCGGTGCCGGCAAGGAAGTGGTAGCGCGTGCGCTGCACGATCTGTCGAACCGCCGCAGCGGCCCGTTTGTAGCGATCAACGCCGGCGCCCTGGCCGAGTCGGTGGTGGAAAGCGAGTTGTTCGGGCATGAGCCAGGGGCCTTTACCGGCGCCCAGAAGCGGCGCATCGGCAAATTCGAATTCGCCAACGGCGGCACGCTGTTTCTCGACGAAATCGAAAGCATGAGCCTGGATGTGCAGGTCAAGCTGCTGCGGCTGTTGCAGGAGCGTGTGGTGGAGCGTCTGGGGGGCAACCAGCTGATCCCGCTGGATATCCGCATCATCGCCGCCACCAAGGAAGACCTGCGCCAGTCCGCCGACCAGGGGCGCTTCCGGGCGGACTTGTATTACCGCCTCAACGTTGCGCCGCTGCGCATTCCACCGCTGCGCGAACGGGGTGAGGATGCGTTGATGCTGTTCCAGCACTTTGCCGACGAAGCCAGCACGCGCCACGGGCTACCGATGAAAGAGCTGCAACCGGGCCAGCGCGCGCTGTTGTTGCGTCACAGCTGGCCGGGCAATGTGCGCGAGCTGCAAAACGCCGCCGAGCGTTTCGCCCTGGGCCTTGAACTGGCGCTGGACAGCACCCCGGACAGCCCTTCGCCGGGCATCCTCACCAGCACGCCCGGCGGCTTGAGCGAACAGGTCGAACAGTTTGAAAAAAGCCTGATCGCCGCCGAACTGGCGCGCACCCACAATTCCATGCGCAGCCTCGCCGAGGCATTGGGCGTGCCGCGTAAAACCCTGCACGACAAACTGCGCAAGCACGGGCTGAACTTCGCTGACAGCGGCAACAGTCACGCTGACGACGAATGACCCTTTTCCCCCTGCCACGAGGCCACCATGAGTCGCGATAGCCGTTACCTGGAATCGATCCTTCACCACGACATTCCCCTGACCCGGGAAATGGGCCTCAAGGTTATCGACTGGCAGGACCGGCAGCTGCAACTGCGCTTGCCTCTCGACGCCAACATCAACCACAAGAGCACCATGTTTGGCGGCAGCCTGTATTGCGGCGCCGTGCTGGCAGGTTGGGGCTGGCTGCATTTGCAGTTGCGCGAGGAAGGGATTGAAGACGGGCACATCGTGATTCAGGAGGGGCAGATCAGTTATCCGCTGCCGGTGACCACCGATGCGACGGCGATTTGCCAGGCGCCTGATGACAAGGTGTGGAAGCGGTTTTTGGCGACCTATAAACGGTATGGCCGGGCGCGCTTGGCGCTGGAGACATGGATCGTCAACGAGGGCAGTGAAGAGCGGGCCGTGGCCTTTACCGGGCAGTACGTCCTGCACACATAACAAATGTGGGAGCGGGCTTGCTCGCGAAAGCGGTGGATCAGCCAATACATCTGGTGACTGACACACTGCCTTCGCGAGCAAGCCCGCTCCCACATTTTTGATCGGCGCTGTGTTTAAGAACGGGCCAGAGTCAGCAACCGCTCACGCCATTCAGCCTTGGCCGGCAGTGCCAAAAAGAACGGATTCAACAGCGATTCCCGCGCCGGGTAACTGAACGGCTGCCCATTCAATTCCAGCACTTCACCGCCCGCTCCTTCCAGCACACCCTGTGCCGCCGCCGTGTCCCACTGCGAGGTGGGCGCCAGGCGCGGGTAGCAATCGGCGCTGCCCTCAGCCAACAGGCAAAACTTCAAAGAACTGCCGATATTGGCCAGCTTCAGCTCGCCCAATCCGGCACTCAAGCCAGCGAGCAAGCGATCCTGTTCAGGGCTCGTATGGCGACGACTGGCAACCACAGTAAATGCTTCACCGCTCGCCGGGGTCTGGCGCACCTGGATTTGCTTGGGCGCAGCACCTACATCGGAACGCCAGGCACCCAGCCCGGCACCCCCGAAGTAGCACCGACCGCTGGTAGGCATCGACACCACACCGAACACCACGCGGCCTTTTTCGATCAGCGCGATGTTGACGGTGAACTCCTCGCTGCCGGAGATGAATTCCTTGGTGCCATCCAGCGGGTCCACCAGCCACCAGCGCTGCCAACCGGCGCGCACGCTCTGGTCAATGTCCGCGTCTTCCTCCGAGAGCACCGGAATGCTCGGGTCCAGGGCAGTCAGCCCGGCGAGGATCAAGTGATGGGCAGCCAAGTCGGCGGCAGTGACCGGTGAATCATCGGTCTTGGTGGTGACGGCAACATCGGCGCGCCAATACGGCAGGATGACCTCGCCAGCCTGGCGGGCCAATTCGATCGCGGGGGCAATAAACGGGTGACCCAGGAACAGTTCGCTCATGGCTGGAACGCTCCACGTTGAGTCAACAGGTCGCGTACCAGGTACAGCGCGGCCAACGCGCGGCCCTCGCTGAACTGCTCGTTCTGCGCCAACTGCGAGAGCTCCCTCAGGTTGACCCGGTCGACGCGCATCGGCTCGGGCTCGTCGCCTTCCAGGCGCTCTTCATACAGTTCGGTGGCCAGCACCACCTGGATTTTCTGGCTCATGTAGCCGGGGGACAGCGACAGCTCGGTGATGTGCTCCAACTGGCGGGCGCCGAAACCGGCTTCTTCCTTGAGCTCACGGTCGGCTGCCGCCAACACGTCTTCGCCCGGTTCGATCAGGCCCTTGGGCAGTGACAGTTCATACTCGTCGGTGCCGCCGCAATATTCTTCGATCAGCAACGCATGGTCCGAGTCGATCATCGCCACGATCATCACCGCGCCATATCCGGCCCCCCTGCCCACCAGGCGCTCGTAGGTCCGCTCCACGCCATTGGAAAAGCGCAATTGCACTTCCTCCACGCGGAACAAACGGCTACTGGCGACTATTTCGCGGGCGAGGACGGTGGGTTTCTGGCGCATGAGCGGCTCCTTGGCGTGATCGGGTTACTATACCGTGGCTTTTCCGATTGTCTGTGTCGGATATCTTTTCTTACATGAGTGTTCTTTATGCCTCCATTGCCCTGGCACGCCATCGACACCGTCCTGCTGGACATGGACGGCACCTTGCTCGACCTGCACTTCGACAACCATTTCTGGATGGAGCACCTGCCCCAGCGCTATGCCGAGTTGCATGGTGTGAGCCGGGCCATGGCCGAGATGGAGCTGCAGCCGCTGTTCGAGCGTAACGCCGGACAGTTGCAATGGTATTGCCTGGATTTCTGGAGCGCCGAACTCAAGATCCCGGTGCGCGAGCTCAAGCTTGAAACCGCACACCTGATTGCCTTGCGCCCGGATGCCGACACCTTCCTGGCGGCGATCAAACAGGCGGGCAAGCGGGTGATCCTGATCACCAACGCCCATCGGGATTCGCTGTCGTTGAAGCTGGAACGCATCGAGTTGGCGCCTTATTTCGAGCGACTGATCAGCTCCCATGACTATGGTTTTGCCAAGGAAAACCCGCAGTTCTGGGACGCCCTGCACGCCGACATCGCCTTCGACCCGGCCCGCAGCCTGTTTATCGACGATACCTTGCCGATCCTGCGCAGCGCCCGGGATTTTGGCGTGGGGCACTTGCTGGCGGTGAAGGAACCGGACAGCCGGAAGGGGCCCAAGGACACGGCGGAGTTTGCAGCGGTTGGGGATTACCGGGACTTGATCGTAGGTTTGTAACAACGCTGAAGGTCCAATGTGGGAGCGGGCTTGCTCGCGAATACGGTGTGTCAGCCACTGAATATATTGACTGACACACCGCATTCGCGAGCAAGCCCGCTCCCACATTGGGTCCGCGGATTACTCAGGAATACGCAGCGTCTGCCCTGGGTAGATTTTGTCCGGATGGGACAGCAGCGGCTTGTTGGCCTCGAAGATTTTGTTGTACTGGTTGGCGTTGCCATACACCGCCAGCGAAATAGCGCTCAGGGTGTCGCCCTTTTTCACCACGACAAAGCGGGCGGCAGCGACAACTGGACCGGAAACAGTGATCTGGTCATCAACACTCGCAACGCCGGCGATGTTGCCCAGCGCCAGCAATATCTTCTCTTTCTCTTCCTGGCTGGCGACTTCACCTGTCACGGTCACCTTGTCACCGTCGACGGTGGTTTGCACATTGGGGTTACCCAATCCAACCTTGGCCACGTGCTCTTTTAACTGCTCGCTCGCGTTGGCATTACCCGGTGTCAACAGGTCAATCAACTTCTCGCCTGCTTCCTTAACAAAGCTTAAAAGACTCATGGTGCGCTCTCCTTGGGATTTAATTTCCAGATGCCAAAGACTAGACCAGTCCTACAGAATTGGGTTCCAGCCTGACCAAAGACCCAAACACGCTAGAATCCCACCGCATTGGAATAAGCCCGGAGCGAAGATGGACATCAAACAGCTGAAATTCCTCATCGCCCTCGACGAAACCCGTCACTTCGGCCAGGCGGCGGCGCGCTGCCATATCACCCAGCCGACCCTGTCGATGCGCCTGCGCAGCCTGGAGGAAGAGCTGCAGTTGCCGCTGGTCAATCGCGGGCAGCGCTTCGAAGGCTTTACCGCCCCCGGCGAACGCGTGCTGGCCTGGGCACGCACGGTGCTGGCGGCCTATGACGGCTTGCAGGCCGAGGCCGCTGCGTGTCGCGGCAACCTGGTAGGCACGTTGCGCCTGGGGGTGGTGCCGTTGTCGAGCTTCGATCCGCTGGCGTTGATGCAGAAGCTGCACAAGGAACACCCCAGCCTGCGCTTTGAGTTGTCCGCGTTAAGCTCCGAGCAAATACTTGAACAACTTGCCAGCAACCGCCTGGACCTCGGTGTGTCGTACCTCGAGCGCCTGGACGCCGAACGTTTCGACTCCCTGGCCCTGGGCGAAACCCGCATGGGCCTGCTGTACGACCAACGGTTCTTCAGCTTCGGCGACAAGCCCCTGAGTTGGGAGGCGCTGATCGAACTGCCCTTGGGCATGCTCACCAGCGGCATGCACTTTCGCCAGTCCATCGACCACAATTTCCACAGCCGTGGCCTCAACCCGCAGCCACTGTTGCAGACCGATGCCGTCCATCAATTGTTACAAGCGGTGCACGGCGGCCTGTGTTGCGCGGTGATGCCACTGGACGGCGGCCTCGACGCCCTCACCGAGCACCTGCGCCTGCAACCCATTGAAGACGCTCACACTTTGGCTCGCCTGGGGTTGATCATGCGCCGCAGTGCACCCCGTTCGGCCTTGGCGGAAGCGTGTTTTGCGCTGTACCAGAAATCGCTGATCGAGACTTGATCGACGGCATCTATCGGTAGATCAGTACTGACGATTAGACGCGACCCTTTGTCGCGCCTAGTCTTACAGCTGAATACTCCCGGTGGTAATGCCCAATGAACGCCCAGCGCCCAGTCTGCGCGGCGCCCGCCCTCGAAACGCCCGCGCCCGCCGCCAGCCAGAGCTACCAGTTTTGTAATCTCGAACACACCGAATCGGCCAGCACCGCGCTTGCCGAGGAAGTCGCGTTGGCGATTGCCTATAACGACATCAGCCAGGCGGTGATGCTGGTGACGCCGACCGACCTTGAAGACTTTATTGTCGGATTCAGCATCGGTAGCGGCATTATCGAAGACGTTAGCGACATTTATGACCTGAAAATCAGCGGTTCGGGCTCGACCCAATACGCTCAGGTGCAGATTTCCAGCCGCGCGTTCTGGAATATGAAGCAGCAGCGCCGGCAACTTGCCGGCACCAGTGGCTGTGGGCTGTGCGGCGTAGAAGCCGTGGAGCAGGCGCTGCCCAACCTCAAGGTGTTGCCCGGCGCGCCGTTGCCGCCTGCCGAATGGCTGGATGGCCTGCGCCAGCGCATCAGCGCGTTCCAACCGCTGGGCCAGTACAGCGGCGCGGTGCATGCGGCGGTGTTCATGAACAACCAGGGCGAATTGCTGCTGGGCCGTGAAGACATCGGCCGGCATAACGCCCTCGACAAGCTGATCGGTGCGCTGATCCGCCAAAAGATTCCGACCGACGGCGGCCTGGCGATTGTTACCAGTCGCTGCAGCCTCGAACTGATCCAGAAAGTCCTGCGTGCAGGCATCCAGACCCTGGTCAGCCTGTCGTCGCCCACCGGCCTGGCCCTGCAATGGGCTCGCCGGCACAACCTCAATCTCATCCACCTGCCGCAGAAAAGTGCGCCGCGGGTCTATAGCCCTGCGATGGAGAATCAAGCGTGAGTAATCATCATCAAGCCGACGACAAACCCACCCCGCGCTACAAGCCCTATAAAGGCCCGGCGGGTGGTTGGGGCGCACTGATCAGCGTGGCGCAAGCCTGGCTGACCAGCGACAACGCGCTGAAAAACATCCGCATGATGCTCAAGACCAACCAGAACGGCGGCTTCGACTGCCCGGGCTGCGCCTGGGGCGACTCGCCGGAAAGCGGCATGGTCAAGTTCTGCGAGAACGGCGCCAAGGCGGTCAACTGGGAAGCCACCAAGCGCCGGGTCGACGCGGCATTCTTCGCCAAGCACAGCGTCAGCGCGCTGCTGGAGCAGAGCGACTACTGGCTTGAGTACCAGGGCCGCCTGACCGAGCCGATGAGCTACGACGCCGAAACCGACCGTTACAAACCCATCAGCTGGGAATCGGCTTTCGACTTGATCGGCAAGCACCTCAATGCGCTGCCAAACCCGGACATGGCCGAGTTCTATACCTCGGGCCGGGCCAGCAACGAAGCGGCCTACCTGTATCAACTGTTTGTGCGCGCCTACGGCACCAACAACTTCCCGGACTGCTCGAACATGTGCCACGAAGCCAGCGGCGTCGCCCTGGCGCAAAGCGTGGGCGTGGGCAAAGGCACCGTGACCTTCGATGACTTCGAGCATGCGGACGCGATTTTCGTCTGGGGCCAGAACCCCGGCACCAACCACCCACGCATGCTGGAGCCACTGCGCGAAGCGGTAAAACGCGGCGCCCAGGTGGTGTGCATCAACCCGCTGAAAGAGCGTGGCCTGGAACGCTTCCAGCACCCGCAACACCCGCTGGAAATGCTCACCAACGGCGACAAGCCAACCAACACCGCCTACTTCCGCCCGGCGCTGGGAGGCGACATGGCCATCCTGCGGGGCATGGCCAAGTTCCTGCTGCTGTGGGAACGCCAGGCCCAGGCCGAAGGCAAGGAGGCCGTGTTCGACCACGACTTCCTCAACGAACACACCGCCAACGTGCTGGATTACCTGGGCAAGATCGACGACACCTCATGGGATGAAATCGTCGAGCAGTCCGGCCTGACCCTGGTGGAGATCGAGCAAGCGGCGCGCATGTACGCCAAAGGCAAGAACGTGATCATGTGCTGGGCGATGGGCATCACCCAGCATCGCCACTCGGTGCCGACCATCCAGGAAATCGCCAACCTGATGCTGCTGCGCGGCAACATCGGCCGCCCGGGCGCGGGCCTGTGCCCGGTGCGTGGCCACAGTAACGTGCAGGGCGACCGTACCATGGGCATCAACGAACGGCCGCCGGTGGCGTTCCTCGATGCCCTGGAGCGTCGTTTCCAGTTCCAGGTGCCGCGCGATAACGGCCACAACGTGGTGGAAGCGATTCACGCCATGCTCGAAGGCCGCTCCAAGGTATTTATCGGCCTGGGCGGCAACTTCGCCCAAGCCACCCCGGACAGCCCACGCACCTTTGAAGCACTGCGCAATTGCGACCTGACCGTACAGATCAGCACCAAGCTCAACCGCAGCCACCTGATGCATGGCAAGGACGCGCTGATCCTGCCATGCCTGGGCCGCACCGACATCGACATCCAGGCCGAAGGCCCGCAAGCCGTGACCGTTGAAGACTCGTTCAGCATGGTCCACGCTTCCAACGGCCAACTGCAGCCGTTGTCAAAACAGATGAAATCCGAGCCTGCGATTCTCGCGGGCATTGCCGCCGCCACCCTGGGCAGCAAGCCGGTGGACTGGAACTGGCTGGTGGCCGATTACGACCGTATTCGCGACCTGATCGCCGACACCATTCCGGGCTTCAAGGACTTCAACGAGCGCCTGAAAAACCCGGGCGGTTTCTACCTGGGCAACTCGGCTGGCGCCCGTCGCTGGAACACCCCGTCGGGCCGCGCCAACTTCCGCCCGAACATCCTGCCCAAGGACCTGGTGCACGAACGCACCCGCAACACCGGGCAATTGCCGGACCTGATCATGCAGTCGATGCGCTCCCACGATCAGTACAACACCACCATCTATGGCCTGGACGACCGCTATCGTGGGGTCAAGGGCCAGCGGGATGTGTTGTTCGTCAACGAAGCCGACATCATCCGCCTGGGCTTCAAGCCGGGGCAGAAGGCTGACATCGTGTCGATCTGGGACGACGGCCGTGAGCGTCGGGTGAAGGGCTTTACCTTGCTGGCATTTGATATTCCGGCGGGGCAGGCTGCAGCTTATTATCCGGAAGTGAATCCGCTGGTGCCCTTGGAAAGCACGGGGGATGGCAGCCATACGCCAACGTCGAAGTTTGTAGCGATCCGCCTGGAAGCAGCGAGTGCAACCGGCTTGATCATGGCGAAGTCGGCCTAAGCGACACCTCGCCACAGACAGCACCCGAGTTTCTTACGGGCACAAAAAAGGCCGCTTTTGCATAAAAGCGGCCGTTCCGAAGTAACTAAAGACTCGCAAAACTCACTTAAGTTCCTCATACAAAACAGTAACTTAGAGAATTGTATACAACCCATACCACTGGTCGGGTTTCGATTGTCACCGTCTCGATACAACCTCAGGATCGCGCCGTCATCCTCTTGAGGTTCCTCTATGAAGTTCTCCTCGATTCTCTTGTTGTCCCTTGGCCTGGTCAGTGGCGCAGCCATGGCCGGTGGCACCACCGAAGCCGGTGTGGGCGGCGCATTGGGCGGGGTTCTAGGTTCTGTCGTAGGTCAGCAGTTGGGCGGTAATACTGGTTCAGCCATCGGTGCGGCTCTTGGTGGCGCAGGCGGCAGTGCGGTGGGCGCAGACAAGCGCAGCCGCGGTGAAGCAGCCATTGGCGGCGCATTGGGCGCGGCCGGCGGCAACGTGGTGGGTCGCAGTGTCGGCGGCAGCACCGGCAGCCTGATCGGCGCAGCAGCCGGCGGTGGCGCCGGTGGTGCACTGGGCAACTACATGGGCAACAAGAGCGATGACGATGATCGTCGTTACCGTGGGCGCGATAACCGCCGTTATGACCGCGATGACCATCGCGGGCGCGGCCATGCTTATGGGCATCGCAAAAACAAGCATCACTATCGCCACCACCGGTAACGCGCGAATCGAAAGAACAACGCGGATTTAATGTGGGAGCGGGCTTGCTCGCGAAGGCGTTGTATCAGCCGATACATCCGGCGACTGATCCACCGCCTTCGCGAGCAAGCCCGCTCCCACATTTGACTTTCATTGCTTCGCAGATCGTATTCAGATCACCAATCGCTGTAACGCCTCGCGCAACATCCCCGGGATCGTCACCGGCTGGTTCGACGCCCGATCCACAAACACATGCACAAACCTCCCCGCAGCACAGGCATCTTCTTCTCCCGCCTTGAACACCGCCAACTCATACTGCACCGAACTGTTGCCCAACTTGCCCACCCGCAGGCCGATTTCGATGCGGTCCGGAAAGGCAATCGAGGCGAAGTAGTCGCACGCCGAACTCACCACAAACCCAACCACTTCGCCGTCATGAATATCCAACCCGCCCTGCTCGATCAGGTAGGTATTCACCGCGGTGTCGAAGAAGCTGTAGTAGGTGACGTTATTCACATGGCCATATACATCGTTGTCGTGCCAGCGCGTGATGATCGGCTGGAAGTGGCGGTAATCGGCGCGTTGTGGCATGGCGTTGGTCATCGGTAAAACCCGGGCAGGAGGAGGCTCTCTTGATACTGGGTTCAAGCACTACCCGCAAGCCTAGGTTGGGCTTTGCTCAATCGTTTGCTGGACGCACGCCATACGCTTGAGCGCTTGATCCGTCTCGGCCGATTGCTGCAGGCACTGGCGATAGGCGGTGATATAGGTCTCGACTGCAGCGCTGGCCTGCTGCGGCGTGACCCGCGCCAGATACTCCACGAACGAACGCCGGCCGATCTGGAAGTGTTGGTAATCCAGCGGAAAATCCCAATAACCACCCCAGGTCAAAAAGCCGTGTTCGGCGAACAGGTCAATCACCTCTTCTGCCCGGCCAGGGCGCGCCGGCTTGCCGGGGCGGGCATCCAGGCGGTTAACGGCAGTCGCGGTACTTGCCCTGGGCTCAACAGTGGCCTGGCCGGTGAATTCACCTCGCGGGTTACGCCCGAACAAAACGAATGGGTTTTGCAGAGGGTTAAGGTCAATTGCGGCGCCATAGGCGTGCAGCGACCACCCCGAAGCGCCACTGACCTGGCGCCCATTAAAACCACTGGTATTGTTGCGGGCCATCGAGACCTTGTCGTTGCCTCGATAGGTTTCCAGCCTGACCGCCTGATGCACCGGGAACCGACGTTGCAGCAACTGCCTGAAGATCTCCTCCACATGGGGTGCGATGGCATCCAGCACCACGAGCTGCCCGTTGTTATGCAGCACTCCGCCAAAGTCCACATAGCTGAACGTCACCCGCGCCAGGCGTGCGCAGGGCAATGGATTGGCGGCGGTGATAGTGTTGCGAAGCTGCATCTGCCGACAGTCATTCACGCTCAACGGGATGACCGAGGCCAGCGTGCCTTGTGCGACCAGCAACCCGGCGAACAGCAAGACGCCGGGGACAACACCACGAGAAAAACCAAAAGCCATGGGCAATTCCTTTGCAGAAGAAGTGAAGCGTCAAACCTTCTCACCTGCGGGCACGGTCCGGCTGTCGGCGGCGTCTGCCACTGGAAGGGAAAGCGCGACCTTCCAGACCGGAAATCAGAGTGCCTCCAACCCTGCCTCCGCCCATTCACGAACCTCTGCATAGGGATACTCCTCCAGTACCGCGAAACCTGGAATCCCTCGTGCCTTCAGCTTGGTAAACAACGGCACGCTGAGACCGCATAAAAACCGTGTCAGCCGCTCCGCGCTCGGCAAGTCGCCGCTGTATTCATGGTGGCTGTGGATAAATTCACCGCACAGCGCGAGAAAGTTTTTATCCACAAGCGGCGGCAAGCTCGGCGGCGCCGGCAAGTGGGCGACGTTACCGTGGCACACCGAGCAGTGCCCGCACTGCCGGGGCGCGTTTTCATCGCCGAAATAGTGCGCCAGGCGGTAACCCAGGCACTCCTGTGTCGCGAACAGATCCAGCATGGCGTGAATTCGCGCCACCTCCGTCACCTCATGCTGCTTGAAGCCTGTGTATAACTCCGTGCTCAGCGCCTGTGGATCGAAGTCGGTATACAGCAGGGCGTAAACCTCGGTCATCTGCCGGCTTTCCATCTCGATCAGGCCTTGTTCCTGAAAGTAATCCAGGGCCTTCACCACCCGGTTGCGCTCGGCCTGGTGCTGTTGATACAGCGCGTCGAAGTCCACCGTCGCCCAGGTTTTCGCCCGTTTGCAGACCTGGATAATCGCTGCGACAAACTGCTGCCGCTCGCCGGTAAAACGCGCCAGCAATGCCTCTGGTTCAATCAAATACTTGAAGCGGTATTCGGCATAAAACGCGTAGCGTGGCGCGATCACACCCTTGAGTTCAAGCTGCACGAGCAAGGTCTTCAGCGGTAGTTCACGGATGTTGCTGTGGTCCGACAGTGAGCGGAGCATAAACTCCCACTGTCCATCGGCACGGACCGCCTGTATTTCCTCCAGGACTCGGCGAATACCTTCCTGTTCCGGCGTATCGCCGTACACAAAGTTTTCCAGGATATTCAGGCTGTCGCGGTTGGCCAGAACCAGACACTCAGACGGCTGCCCGTCACGCCCGGCGCGGCCGATTTCCTGGCTGTAGTTCTCGATGGATTTGGGCAGGTCGAAGTGCACCACGTTGCGGATATCGCTTTTGTCGATGCCCATGCCGAAGGCAATGGTGGCGACGATGCAGTTGGACTGCCCGCCCATGAATCGCTTCTGAATGGCCTCCCGCTTATCGTGAGCCAGGCCCGCGTGATAAGCCTCGGCCTGGATTCCATTGCGATTCAAATGCTCGGCAATCTGCTCCGCGGTTTTTTGCAGCGTGACGTAGATGATGCTTGGCTGATTGGCTCGCTCCTGCATCCACGTCACCAGCCGTCGTCGCTTGTCCTGGCCACTGACGGGCTCAACCAGCAGGTTGAGGTTGGAGCGGTAGAAGCCGGTGGTGATCACATCGTCAGGTGCAATGGCGAACTTGGCCTGCATGTCGGCGATCACCTTGGGCGTCGCCGTGGCGGTCAGCAGCAGCGCCTGGGGGATGCGGAACTGGCGTTGGTAATCCGGCAGCTTCAGGTAGTCCGGGCGAAAGTTATGGCCCCATTCGGAAATGCAGTGAGCCTCATCCACCACCAGCAGCGAGATCGGCACGCTTTGCAGGAAGTTGCGAAAGCGCTCGTTCTTCAAGCGCTCCACGGAAACCATCAGGATCTTCAGCTCGCCCGAACGCGCCCGGGCCATGACGTCATTGGCATCATCGCGGCTCTGGGCCGAGTCGATGCTGCCCGCCGAGATACCGTGGCGCTGCAGGAAACCCAACTGGTCCTGCATCAGCGCCAGCAACGGCGACACCACCAGCGTCAGGTGCGGCAGCAACACGGCGGAAAGTTGATAACACAGGGACTTGCCGGAACCGGTGGGGAAAATCGCCGCCGCCGAACGGCCGGCCAGCACGGCACTGACCACCGCCTCCTGGCCCAAACGAAACTGTGGATAACCAAAGACCTGTTGGAGGGTGTTGTGCATAAGCTGTCACTCCATTGACCGCTGAACGAGCCCAAAACATAGACCAGCGCATTCAGCGAATCGAGAAAGGTCGCAAGGAAAAAAGAGTCTGGATGATACACAGCCTGGGAAGTGGAGTAGGCACCCGTAAGAATCGTTCCAACCTTACGCGGGACGCATCTCGAAACTCATTGCGCTACAATCAACCTTCGCACCGAGAGGACGCTGTCATGGCCGAACTGACGTTTGAGCAAAAGCAGGATCACTACGACAAGATCCGTCGTTCCAACTACCTCGCCAGCCTGCGCCTGGAAGGGTTCGACACCCAGCCCGCCGACGTCGACAAACCCCTGCCGACCCGCGAAGCCGTCCTCGCCAAGTACCGCAACACCCCACGCTGATGCTCGACAAATATGGCGTGGGCCAGGACCCGTACTGCTACCCCGGTAGCAGCGTCCTGCGCAACCGCCTCGATTTGTTCGACGAAGAACGCCTGCACCAGGCCGAGCGGGAACTGTCTGAAATCGCTGTCGGCAGCCTTCCGCTGTATCCCCCGCCCTACGACCTGGAACGCCTGCAACACATCCACCGCACCCTGTTCGCAGACATTTACGAATGGGCCGGGGAACTGCGTACGGTCAACATCCAGAAAGGCGACACGCTGTTCTGCACACCGGAGCGTATCCCGCCTGAGGCGAGCAAGATCATCCAGCACATGGCGCAGGCGAACTGGTTTGTCGGGGTGACGCAGGCAGAGTTGGTGACGCAAATTGCCGAGGCCTATGGCGACCTCAACGTGATCCACCCGTTTCGCGAAGGGAATGGCCGGGCGCAGCGGATTCTGTTCGAGCAGATCATCGTGAATGCCGGGTTTTCAGTGAACTGGTGGCTGGTGAAGAACGCAGCGTGGATACCGGCGAACATTGATGCGGTGGCGTGTGATTATCGGGGGTTGGAGGCGATTTTCGAGCGGTGTATCAGCACCCCGCGCTAGCCCCGATCGTTCCCTACGCTCCGCGTGGGAATGCCGCCAGGGACGCTCCGCGTCCCGTCATCCGCGCACGACCCAAGCCATGAACACTGGTGACGCGGAGCGTCACGGGATGCATTCCCACGCGGAGCGTGGGAACGATCAAATGTGGGAGCTGGCTTGCCTGCGATAGCGGAGTGTCAGACAACACCTTTACCACTGAAACACCGCCATCGCGGGCAAGCCCGCCTCCCACATTTGACCAGTTTCGTTTGAAGGATCGCGGTGCCATCGATAAAGTCGGTCGCCTCCACCCACTCTCGCGTAACCACCATGAACCTGGCCCCCAACTTCCCCGAAGACATCGCGATGCAGCAGCTCCTGCAACTGCTGCATGAAGAAATTGGCCTGCCCGAACATAAGACGTTGCGCCTTGAAACCGCCATCAACCTCGAACTGGGCTGCGACGTCACCGAAGCCAATCAATTGATGGAAGCTCTGGAGCAAGACTTCGCTGTCGACTTGAACGACTACGACGCTTATCGTTATTTCCAACCTCCCGTCTTCGATGTCTTCCTGAAGCACAGAGCCAAAGGTCGCGGCGACAAGCTCCCGCTGACCATCGGCATGCTTTACCTGGCTATCAAGACCCAACGCTGGGACACGCAAGCCCTGGAAAACCGGGCGAACAAAAAACCTTAATTTGATACACCGCAGCCTTCAAAAAATAACAAGGACCTTACATGGACGTATTAATGGGCCTGCTGGCCGCCCTGCTCTGGGGCGGCACGGACTTCCTCGTGGGCCTCAACGCCCGAGCTGTCGGCGTCAAACGCGCGGTGTACTTCGGCCAGGCGCTGGGCTTCCTGATCATGACCCTGCTGCTGGTCATATTCCCGGCCTTCCTCGTCAAATCCCTCGCGGCGCCTTTGAGTGTGTGGCTCCTGGGAGCCGCAGCAGCCCTGCTGACCGTCTCCGGCGCCCTTGCGCTGTCCAAGGCCTTCTCGCTGGGCAAAGCGGCCATTGTCGCGCCGCTGGTGACGTCCTACGGTGTCGTGACTACTTTGCTGTCATGGGCCAGCGGCGAACACATCAGCCTGATCCAACTCGGCTGCATCGCTCTCTGCGTAATTGGCGTGATCCTGTCCAGCATTCACAAGGACAATGGCGTCCCTCACAACAGTTCCAGCCGCTCAATCGCCTACGCGATGCTCGCAGCGTTGCTCTACGGCACAAGCTTTTGGGTGCAGGGCCGCTACACCCTGCCGACGCTTGGCCCGGTCACGATGCTTTGGCTTGGGTATTTGGTTGGCCTGTGCGTCCTGGTGTTGATGGTGCTTAAGATCAAAGACGGCCTGAAAATCCCACCGCTGAAAAACTGCGCAACGCTGACCAGCGCGAGCCTGATGAACCTGGGTGGGTTCTCGGCGTTCTCGTGGGGCGCAATGGCGGGGTCGGTTTCCGTGGTGACGGTGATCAGCACCCTGTCCGGTGGGATCGCCGCGATTCTGGGGTTTGTGTTTTTCAAGGAGCGGCTGTCAGCGGTGCAAGTGACCGGTGTGGTGCTGGTGTTAGTGGGAGCCGTGGTTCTGCACCTCGTCGACTGATCCTTCGCCCACAAAAAAGCCGCCCACTAGGGGCGGCTTTTTCACAACGGCCGAATCTTACAACTTCGGACCCGCAGCCTTGATCGCATCGCTCACTTCAAACTTCTTGAAGTTCTCGATGAACAGACCCGCCAGCGCTTTCGCCGCTTCATCGTAGGCAGCCTTGTCAGCCCAAGTGTTACGTGGGTTCAACAGGCCAGTCTCGACGCCCGGTACAGCCAATGGCACGTCCAGGTTGATGGTGTCCAGGTGCTCGGTCTCGGCACCAATCAACGCACCGCTCTGGATCGCTGCAATCACGCCACGGGTGGTCGGGATGTTGAAGCGCTTGCCAACGCCGTAGCCGCCGCCGGTCCAGCCGGTGTTGACCAGGTAGACCTTGGAGCCGAAGCCGCGCACGCGCTTGATCAGCAGTTCTGCGTATTCACCAGCCGGGCGTGGGAAGAATGGCGCGCCGAAGCAGGTGGAGAAGGTCGACTTGATGCCGCCGCCCGAACCCATTTCGGTCGAGCCCACCAGAGCGGTGTAGCCGGACAGGAAGTGGTAGGCCGCTTGTTCTTCGCTGAGGATCGACACGGGCGGCAGTACGCCGGTCAGGTCGCAGGTCAGGAAGATCACAGCGTTTGGCTCGCCACCGAGGTTTTTCTCGGAACGCTTGGCCACGTGCTCCAGCGGGTAGGCGGCGCGGCTGTTCTGGGTCAGGCTGACGTTGGTGTAGTCGGCGTGCTTGGCATCGTCGATCACCACGTTTTCGAGCACGGTACCGTGCTTGATGGCTTTCCAGATCACCGGCTCGTTCTTCTCGGACAGGTCGATGCACTTGGCATAGCAACCGCCTTCGATGTTGAACACCACACCTTCGCCCCAGCCGTGTTCGTCGTCGCCGATCAGGTAGCGGCTTTCGTCGGCGGACAGGGTGGTTTTACCGGTGCCCGACAGACCGAAGAACAGGGTCACGTCGCCGGCTTCGCCGATGTTGGCTGCGCAGTGCATCGGCAGCACGTCGGAGGCCGGCAGCAGGAAGTTCTGCACCGAGAACATGGCTTTTTTCATCTCACCGGCGTAACGCATGCCGGCGATCAGGACTTTTTTCTGGGCGAAGTTGAGGATCACGCAACCGTCGGAGTTGGTGCCGTCACGCTCTGGCACGCATTCGAAGTTGGCCACGTTGAGCACTTGCCACTCTTCACGACCGGCCGGGTTGTACTGGGCCGGGTTGATGAACAGGCAACGACCGAACAGGTTCTGCCAGGCAGTCTGGGTGGTCATTTTCACGGCCAGGTAGTGGTCTTCTGCAGCCCCTACGTGAACGTGGGAAACGAAATGCTCTTGCGCGTTGTTGAATGCCTCGACGCGAGCCCACAGGGCATCGAACTTGTCGGCCGGGAACTTGCGGTTGATCGGGCCCCAGGCAATGGCAGCCTGGGTGGAAGGCTCTTCAACGATGAAGCGGTCGACTGGCGAACGGCCGGTACGGTGACCGGTTTCTACGACCAGCGCACCGGTATCGGCAAGCACGCCTTCACCGCGCTGCAGGGCTTCTTTGACCAGATCGTCAACACTCAGATCGGTGTATACGGCGTTATTGGCTTGCGTCATGAGGTTCCCCGTCGGCCAGTGGCCGAGTGCTCCAAACGTTTTGTAGTAGAAAGTTGCGCACTACTACCGCGAAAAAAGTGGGCCGGATTATGCCAGAAAAGCCCAAAAAGAGTAGGGCCCTCCGGTCAGAACGGCGGAAATCCGGCGTTTGTCAGGTGATTTACCTGTGCTTAAACGTTTTAGTGGCGGGTGCCTGAAGGGGTATCTACGCCCGCGCCGGCGAATAATTGAGCAATATCGGCAGCGTCGAACAGGTAGCGCTGGTTGCAGAACTGGCAGTCGATCTCGATGTTGCCACCGTGTTCCACCACCAGGTCCTGCGCATCTTCCAGGCCCAGGCTGACCAGGGCCGTGGCCGAGCGCTCGCGGGAGCAGCTGCAGTGGAAGCGCAGGGACTGCACGTCGAACAGGCGCACGGCCTCTTCGTGGTAGAGGCGGTGCAGGATGGTTTCGTTATCCAGGCCCAGCAACTCTTCGGCTTTCAGGGTGCCGGCCAGGGCGGTGATGTGGGCCCAGCTGTCGGCGCGGTCTTCTTCGTCCTTGATGCGGTCGGCCGGCAGTTGTTGCAGCAGCAGGCCACGAGCGCGCTTGCCGTCGGCGTTGAGCCAGAAGCGGGTGCCCACTTGCTGGGACATCACGAAATAATTGGTGAAGCAGTCGGACAGGGTTTCACCGTCGAGGTCGACGATGCCCTGGTAACGCTGGCCTACCGTCGGGTCGACGGTCAGGGCCAGCACGCCGTCAGGCATCAGGTCAGCCAGGGTCGCATCGGCGGCGATGCGGTCCGCGTCGTAGCGGGCCAGCCCACGGATTTCGCGCTCGCTGGAGCATTCGATCATCAGCAGCGGGATCGGGCCTTCGGAACGGGCCTGCAGGATCAGCAAGCCATCGAACTTCAGGGTGCCCACCAGCAGCGAGGCAGCCGCCATCAGCTCGCCGAGCAATTGCGCGACCGGCTCCGGATAGGGGTGCTTGGCGAGGACTTCGGCATAGCTGCGCTCCAGGGCGACCAGTTCGCCGCGGGCGTCGCTGTCGTCGAAGATGAAGCGTTGGGTGAAGTCGGTATCCGGTAGATCAGTCATAGGTCTGGGTATCTGAATTGATGACAAAAAGATGACAAGGTTTATAGAATTACACGCTTTAGCACCGTTTTGGTGCGGCCTTCTGTGGGAAAACGAAGCGCTTCAAAGCAAAGAGGAAACAGTTTATGAACAATCCGGGTTTGTTCCAAGCCAGGTGGGACCTCGGGCGATTGGCCCTGTGTAATTTACTCGCTGTGGGGCTGCTGTGTTTTTGGCTCTGGCCGGCGGGCCAGGCGCTCTGCACGGTTTTCGACGAGTGGCTGTTTCATCTGCTCAATGACCCGCTGGCAAGCAGCTCCGCGTGGCTGCATGTGTGGGCGGTGGCCAGTTTGCGGCCGTTTGACGCGGTGGTCGGGGTGATTCTGCTGACGCTGTTGATCCGTGGCGACTGGGTGTTCAAGGCGATTGAAGTGCGCCAGGCGTTTTTCGGCTTCCTGGGCATTCTGCTGCTGTTGCTGTTTATCCGCATGCTGTTTTCCAAGCTGGCGGCGCAGATGGGCTGGCAACACCATAGCCCGTCGATGGTGATCAGCGGCGCGATTCAGATGAGCGACTATTTCCCGGGCCTGGAGAAGACATGGGAGTTGAAGGACCGCTCCAGCCAGAGCTTCCCGGGGGATCATGCATCGGTATTGCTGATCTGGGGCATGTTCATGACCGTGTTTGCCAAGCGGATCGGGCAGGTGCTGGTGATCTGGGGCTTGGCGCTGCTGTTCATGATGCCGCGGCTGGTGGCCGGTGCGCATTGGGGGCAGGACGATTATATCGGTAGGGTGTTGCTGGCGCTGTTGGCGTTGGGCTGGGGTTACTACACGCCCTTTGCAGCGAAGGTTTCGCGGGGGCTGGTGCGAGTGACGGGCCCGGTGTTTGAATTGTTTCGGCGAGTACCGCTGGTTAATCGCTTGAGCGTGATTCGCAGCGTTTGAGTTGAAATAGCAGGAGCCGACCTGGCTCCTGCGGTCTGCCGATTAATCATCATTGCCACTGCCGCGAAACTTGAACAGGTCGCGCCGCTGTTTCTTGC
Organism: Pseudomonas sp. IPO3774; assembly: GCF_013386835.1. Classification (NCBI taxonomy): domain Bacteria; kingdom Pseudomonadati; phylum Pseudomonadota; class Gammaproteobacteria; order Pseudomonadales; family Pseudomonadaceae; genus Pseudomonas; species Pseudomonas sp. IPO3774. Next base: position 49,311 of record NZ_JACAQY010000038.1, on the reverse strand, counting down.
TTGGCTTGCCGTCGGTGGTCATGCCCAGGGACCCTGCCTTGCGCATGGCCGCCGCGTTTTCGCGCTTGGCGATGCTGGCTTCGGTCTCGGTATACAACGCCTGCGCCTCGGGAGCGCCCCTTCGCACAATTGAAAGGGCCTGGACTACGACGGTTCGCTCATCAAACCCGGCACGGATCTGAAACTCATCGCCGATGCGTGGCTCCTTGCCGGGCTTGCAACGCTCGCCGCGCCAATGCACCTTGCCACTCTCGATCGCCGCCTTGGCCAAGGCACGGGTCTTGAAGAAACGCGCCGCCCACAACCACTTGTCCAAACGGACTTTTTCTTCCTCTTCCTGCTTCTGAGCCACTTGAATTCCTCGCTCTGAAAAATGTCGCAACTTTACCGTTGAAACCCTTCAACGCATAAACCCTTGAGCTCACCTAAGATACGCCAGGTAGCATCCTGTTTTCGCGAGGTTAACGTGTGACCGACTTTCCCATTTCACTGACCTCGCCCAAACAAGCCTGTGCGGGCTGCCAGCAAAGTGAGCCGCTGGGCTTTGAGTTCGCCTTTGCGTATCAGCCTATCGTGGACCTGCGTAACCAGTCGATCTTTGCCCATGAAGCCTTGGTGCGCGGCGTGAATGGTGAGGGCGCGATGTCGGTGCTGGATCAGGTCAACGACAGCAATCGCTACCGTTTCGACCAGCAATGCCGCACCCGCGCGATCGCCACCGCTTCGACACTCAACATGCAGACGCACCTTTCAATCAACTTCATGCCCAATGCGGTCTATCGACCAGAACTGTGCATCCGCAGCACCCTGGAGGCGGCCCGGGCGCATAATTTTCCGTTGGATCGGCTGATTTTCGAGACCCTGGAAAGCGAGCATGTAGATAACTATCGCCATTTGACGAATATTCTGCGTGAATACCGCGAATTCGGCTTCAAGACCGCCATCGACGATTTCGGGGCGGGCTATTCGGGGCTGAATCTGCTGGCCGATTTCCAACCTGACCTGATCAAACTCGACATGGCGCTGATCCGCGATGTCGACCGTGATCGTGTCCGTCAGGTGATCGTCCGGGGGATTGTCACAATCTGTGAGCAGTTGGGCGTTACTGTCATCGCCGAGGGCATCGAAAGCGCCGGCGAGCGGGACTTTCTCGCCGACTGTGGAATATTTCTGATGCAGGGCTACTGGTTCGCCAAGCCTGCATTCAAAGCCCTGGCCGAGGTATCACCCGCCGCCTGGGCGAATTAATTGCCGGTTATTCATATTGAAGACATTTGACCATTTGACCGTTGTGGGTCTGCGTGAGTGGGTGGCACTTCCCGACTTGGGAGTGGCAGGCCTGCGCGCCAAGATCGACACCGGCGCCAGTACCTCAAGCCTGCATGCCACCGAGATCGAGCCATTTGAGCGCGACGGTGCAAAGTGGGTGCGCTTCACCGCGCACCTGGGCAGCGTGGTGCAACTGCGTCACCGGCGCTGCGAAGCACCGCTGGTGGCGATGAAAACCATTAAAAGCTCCAACGGCCAGGCCCAGGTGCGGTATGTGATCAGCACCACCCTGGCCCTGGGCGATCGGGTATGGCGGGTGGAATTCACCCTCGCCTGCCGCAAGGCCATGCGTTACCGCCTGTTGCTGGGCTCCAAGGCCCTGATTGACGGCCAACTGGTGGTCAGTCCCGGCGTCAAATACGTTCAAGACAAGCCGGTGTTCCCGGTCTCTACTACCTCTGCCACAGGTGCTGCATGAAGATCGCTGTGCTGTCGCGTAACCCGCGTCTGTATTCCACCCGTCGCCTGGTCGAGGCCGGCACCGAACGTGGCCATGAGATGGTGGTGATCGATACGTTGCGCGCCTATATGAACATTGCCAGTCATAAGCCGCAGATCCACTACCGGGGCAAACCGCTGGAAGGCTTCGATGCGGTGATCCCGCGTATCGGTGCTTCCGTGACGTTCTATGGCTGCGCGGTACTGCGCCAGTTTGAAATGATGGGGGTGTCTCCCCTCAATGAGTCGGTGGCTATCGCCCGTTCGCGGGACAAGCTGCGCTCGCTGCAGTTGCTGTCGCGCCGTGGCATTGGCTTGCCGGTCACCGGCTTTGCGCACTCCCCGGATGACATTCCCGACCTGATCGAGATGGTCAACGGCGCGCCGCTGGTGATCAAGGTGCTGGAAGGTACCCAGGGCATCGGCGTGGTGCTGTGTGAAACCGCGACTGCGGCCGAGTCGGTGATCGAGGCGTTCATGGGCCTCAAGCAGAACATCATGGTGCAGGAGTACATCAAGGAAGCCGGCGGTGCGGATATCCGCTGCTTCGTGGTGGGCGACAAGGTGATTGCCGCGATGAAGCGCCAGGCCAAGCCGGGTGAGTTTCGGTCCAACCTGCACCGTGGCGGCAGTGCCAGCCTGATCAAGATCACCCCGGAAGAACGCATGACCGCACTGCGGGCAGCCAAGGTCATGGGGTTGAGCGTGGCGGGTGTGGATATATTGCGCTCCAACCACGGGCCGCTGGTGATGGAGGTGAACTCGTCACCGGGCCTGGAAGGAATTGAGACCACCACCGGCAAGGATGTGGCGGGGATCATCATTCAGCATCTGGAGAAGAGTGGTGGGCCGAATATGACGCGCACCAAAGGCAAGGGCTGAATACACCCGACCTATAAAGCACCGCAAAACCAGTGTGGGAGCGGGCTTGCTCGCGAAGGCGGTGGATCAGTCGACATTTCTATGGACTGTCCCACCGCCTTCGCGAGCAAGCCCGCTCCCACATTTAGACCGCGTCCCTGGGCAACATCAGCCCCAACGGCAAGCGCACTCGCGCTTCCAGGCCGCCATCCGGCCGGTTGCGCAATTCGACATTGCCGCCATGCATCGAAGCAATCCGCCGCACGATCGCCAGCCCCAGGCCCGTGCCTTTGCCACCCCGGGCACGGTCGCCGCGGGTGAACGGGTTGAAGATACCTTCCAGTTCCGCCGGATCGATGCCGGCCCCACGGTCCATGACACTCAGCACCACGTAAGGCGCACTGGTATCCCCGGAAACGTAGGCTGCTACTTCCACATCGGAACCAGCGTGATGCAGCGCGTTACCAATCAGGTTATTCAGCAGGCGCTTCATCGAAACCCGACGCAACGCGAACGGCTGGATCGGTTCCAGGCGCATGCGCACCTGCTCGCCGTTCTGGTTGTAGGGCGCAACCACCTCGCGAACCAGGTCCGTCAGGTCGACCTCTTCCACCACCTCGTCCCGGCCATCGCGGATAAACGCCAGGAACTGGTCGAGAATCGCGTCCATGTCCTCGATGTCTCGAACCATGTCGTCGGTAAGGTCGGTGTGGTTACCCATCAGTTCCAGGGAAAGCCGCAGACGCGTCAGCGGCGTGCGCAGGTCATGGGACACCCCCGCCAGCATCAGCTCGCGCTCGCGCCCCGCCTGTTCGACATCCTCGGCCATCTGGTTGAACGCGCTGTACACCTCGGTCATTTCACTCGGCGTATCGCTGATGGGCAGGCGCACACTGCGGCCCTGGCCCAGCTGGCGTGCCGCAAACACCAGGCGCTTGAGCGGCTGGTTGAGCTGGCGCACGAAAATCCAGGCAGACGCGGTGGAAAGCAAGCCAATCGCCAGGAACCAGCCCAGCACGTTCCAGATCTTCTGCCCCCGCAGTGGATGCGGATACAGCGGCACTTTCAGCCAGTCCTCCCCCAGGCTCGGCGCTCGCACCCACAGCGCCGGCGACACATGCATGCGCAACCGCACCTCGGTGTCTTCACCCAGTTCGGCCTGCATCTGGCGCTGGTAGATTTCGCTGTAGGGCCAATGTTGCTCGCCCTCGGGCACGCCCGCGCCCGCGACCCGGACCAGGGTAGCGGCCTTGGCGATCTTCTCGCGGTTCTCGGGGTCTGCGGCCCAGTAGGCGCGCAAGGTCAGCGCGACACCGTGGCTGTACTGCCGGTCCACCAGCACGTCTTCGTTCATCAACAGATAAACCAGTGTCAGGGCCTTGGAAAACAGTACGACGATGAGCACCAGCCAAAGGGTGCGTGAGAAGAAACTCTGCGGGAACCACAACGGGGTTTTCATAAAAGACAGCTGGACACCTTGCAGGAGCGAGCCAAGCTCGCAGAATTGCAAACGCCGGGCAACCGGCTGACTCTTATCGAGTCATCACCGGCACGCCCGCCTCTGCAAATCATCGGTCACTTGGTTGCAGTGCCATCCGGCACAAACACGTAACCCACACCCCACACCGTCTGGATATAACGCGGCTTGGATGGATCGGGCTCGATCATCCGGCGCAGACGGGAGATCTGTACGTCGATGGAGCGCTCGAGGGCGTCCCACTCACGGCCACGGGCCAGGTTCATCAGCTTGTCGCGGGTCAGCGGCTGGCGAGCGTTCATCACCAGTGCCTTGAGCACGGCGAATTCGCCGGTGGTCAGCATGTGCACTTCATCGCCACGCTTGAGCTCACGGGTGGCCAGCGACAACTCGTAGTCGCCGAAGGTCACGCTTTCGTCTTCGCTGCCTGGAGCGCCCGGTACCGGGGCGGCCTGGCGACGCAGTACGGCCTTGACCCGTGCCATCAGCTCGTCCGGGTTGAACGGCTTGGCCAGGTAATCGTCGGCGCCCAGTTCCAGGCCCTTGATGCGGCTCAGCTCATCGCCCTTGGCGGTCAGCATGATGATCGGGATCTGATTGTTGGCGCCGCGCAGGCGTTTGCAGGCGGTCAGGCCGTCTTCGCCGGGCAGCATCAGGTCCAGCACCACCAGGTTGAAGACTTCACGTCCCAACAGGCGGTCCATCTGTTCGGTGTTTGGCACCGCGCGGGCACGGTAGCCCTTGGAGTTGAAGAAACGCTCCAGCAGGCTGCTCAGCCCCGGATCGTCATCAACGATGAGAATTTTTTCGCCTTCAGCAGTTTGTGCAGTGCTGCTCATTAGATGCTCCTCTTATCTCGGCGCGCATTATGGCGTAGCTGCCGTTATACGCACCGTGTGCATTGTTAGCAGATTTTTCCTCTACCGCCAGCGAACCCGCGCCCTACAACCTTGGCGGCAATCCCCCCAAGGGCAGAACGCTGGTTATAATGCGGCGCCTTTGTGCAGGGCAACGTCAGTTCGTTACCGTTTACTGCCAGGGGATTTTTTTCACCCGCTTGTAGTGATTTTTTCGATTTCGAGGGTCAATAGGCTGCCTCTTGACCCAGGCAGCGGCGCCAGACGGGCCGCTCAACCAGCCTCGCGAGCCTTGTTTTCCGGGCCTGCGAGCCTGCTTTCAGAATTTCAGGTGGTTTTATGGACAGCATCAACAGCCGCATCGCCGAGGAACTCGGCGTACGCCCACAACAGGTCGAAGCGGCCGTCGCTCTACTGGATGAAGGCTCCACAGTGCCCTTCATCGCCCGTTACCGTAAAGAAGTCACCGGCAGCCTCGATGATATCCAGTTGCGGCATCTGGAAGAGCGCCTGCGCTACCTGCGAGAACTCGACGAACGGCGTATCAGCATCCTCGCCAGCATCGAAGAGCAAGGCAAGCTGACCCCGCAGCTGGAACGCGACATCAAGCTCGCCGACACCAAGACCCGCCTCGAAGACTTGTACCTGCCGTACAAGCAGAAGCGCCGCACCAAGGGCCAGATCGCCCTGGAAGCCGGCCTCGGCGAGCTGGCCGACGGTCTGTTCAATGACCCGTCCCTGGCCCCGGAAACCGAAGCTGCACGCTTTGTCGATGCCGAAAAAGGCGTGGCCGACGTCAAGGCCGCCCTCGAAGGCGCCAAGTACATCCTCATGGAGCGCTTCGCCGAAGACGCCAACCTGCTGGAAAAACTGCGCAACTACCTGAAGCAGGAAGCCACCCTCAGTGCCCGCGTAATCGCCGGCAAGGAGGAGGAAGGCGCCAAGTTCCGCGATTACTTCGAACACGACGAGCCGCTGAAAAGCATGCCGTCCCACCGTGCACTGGCGATTTTCCGCGGCCGCAACGAAGGCATCCTGAGCTCCGCGCTGAAAGTCGGCGACGAGCTGCCAGGCACCATGCACCCGTGCGAAGGCATGATCGGTCAACAATTCGGCATCCAGAATCAGAATCGTCCTGCGGACAAGTGGCTCAGTGAAGTCGTGCGCTGGACCTGGAAGGTCAAGCTCTACACCCACCTCGAAACCGACCTGCTGGGCGAGTTGCGCGACGGCGCCGAAACCGAAGCCATCAGCGTATTCGCCCACAACCTGCACGACCTGCTGCTGGCCGCACCCGCCGGCCCACGCGCAACCCTGGGCCTCGACCCGGGCCTGCGCACCGGCTGCAAGGTTGCCGTGGTCGACGCCACCGGCAAGCTGCTGGATCACGCCACGGTTTACCCCCACGTGCCGCACAACAAGTGGGACCAGACCATCGCCATCCTGGCCGCCCTGTGCGCCAAGCACTCGGTGGACCTGATTGCCATCGGCAACGGCACCGCCAGCCGTGAAACCGACAAGCTGGCCGCCGAGCTGATCAAAAAATACCCAGGCATGCAGATGACCAAGGTGATGGTCTCCGAGGCCGGCGCTTCGGTGTACTCCGCGTCTGAACTGGCTTCCAAGGAATTCCCGGACCTCGACGTGTCGATCCGTGGCGCCGTGTCCATCGCTCGCCGCCTGCAGGACCCACTGGCCGAGCTGGTGAAGATCGATCCAAAATCCATCGGCGTCGGCCAGTACCAGCACGACGTGTCGCAGCTGAAACTGGCTCGCGGCCTGGACGCCGTGGTTGAAGACTGCGTGAACGCCGTGGGCGTGGACGTAAACACCGCTTCGGTTGCGCTGCTGGCCCGCATCTCCGGCCTCAACGCCACCCTGGCGCAGAACATCGTGACCCACCGCGACGAAAACGGTGCGTTCAAGACCCGTGCAGCGCTGAAAAAAGTCGCACGCCTTGGCGAAAAAACCTTCGAGCAAGCCGCCGGCTTCCTGCGCGTCATGAACGGTGACAACCCGCTGGATTCCTCGGCTGTCCACCCGGAAGCCTACCCGCTGGTACAACGCATCGCCGCTGAAACCGACCGCGACATCCGCTCGCTGATCGGCGACGCCGCGTTCCTCAAGCGCCTGGACCCGAAGAAGTACACCGACGAAACCTTCGGCGTGCCGACCATCACCGACATCCTGCAAGAGCTGGAAAAACCTGGCCGCGACCCGCGTCCCGAGTTCAAGACCGCCGAATTCCAGGAAGGCGTCGAAGACCTCAAGGACCTGCAACTGGGGATGATCCTCGAAGGCGTGGTGACCAACGTGACCAACTTCGGCGCGTTTGTGGATATCGGCGTGCATCAGGACGGTTTGGTGCACATCTCTGCGCTTTCGGAGAAGTTCATCAAGGACCCGCGTGAAGCGGTGAAAGCCGGTGATGTGGTCAAGGTCAAGGTCATGGAAGTCGACATCCCGCGCAAACGCGTCGGCCTGTCGATGCGCATGAGCGACACCCCGGGCGAGAAAATCGACGGTGCCCGCGGCGCACGCCCGGGCTCGGCGCCACGCCAGTCCCAAGGCGCCGCCCCCCGCAAGGAAACCGCTGCGCCAGCCCCGGCCAACAACGCCATGGCTTCGCTGTTCGCCAACGCCAAACAACTGAAGAAACGTTAATGGAACTGCCAGCCGGCTTGACCCACAGCGCGTTCAGCGAACTCATTGGCTGCCGCCTGCAGCGCCTGGAAACCGGTGTTGCCGAGGTGGCCTTGACCCTGGAACCGCAGTTGCGCAACCGCGCTGGCAAGCTCCATGGCGGGGCGATCTTCAGCCTGGTGGACATTGCCATGGGGCTGGCGTGTTCCAGCTCCCATGGTTTCGACCAGCAGAGCGCGACCATCGAATGCAAGATCAACTACATCCGCGCCGTTTCCGACGGCGATGTGCTGTGCACCGCTCGAGTGATTCACCCGGGTCGGCGCACGCTGGTGGTCGAGGCGGACGTGTACCAGGACGAAAAACTGGTCGCAAAAGCACAAGGCACCTTCGCTGTCCTATAGCTCCCTGTCATCGATTTGAGTTAATTTCGGCGCTTCGAAAGTTGCGCCGAACTTTTCCTCGTGCGCGATAGCCAGATTCAGGGACGAGGGCGGCTCTTTCAGAGTGGGTCAATCCGGCTCAAAAACCAGGCGATAACGCCAGTTTCCACTTCACCCTTGTAGACCGTCCTGACCACCCCCATATTGGGGCGACTGACGCGTGAAGGAATCCAACTTGAGCGAACTTCTCAACCGCCGCCTGGCCCTGCTCGGCAAGCACGAACACCTCTCTTTGCTCGAGCAATGCCTGCACGGCATCGAGCGCGAATGCCTGCGCGTCACCGGTGAAGGCCGACTGGCACAAACGCCGCATCCCGAGGCCCTGGGCGCTGCACTGACCCACGAACAGATCACCACCGACTATTCCGAGTCGCTGCTTGAGTTCATCACGCCGGCGTTACCCAACCCGGCCGATACCCTGAGCAGCCTCGACAAGATCCACCGTTTTGCCTACAGCAAGCTCGGCAGCGAGTACCTGTGGAGTCCATCGATGCCGTGCCCGTTGCCGGCCGAGGAAGATATTCCGATTGCCTACTACGGCACCTCCAACATCGGACAGCTCAAGTACGTGTATCGCAAGGGCCTGGCCCTGCGGTACGGCAAGACCATGCAGTGCATCGCCGGGATCCACTACAACTTTTCCCTGCCGGAAGACCTCTGGCCGTTGCTCAAGGAAGCCGAAGGCTTTGTGGGCACCGACCGGGATTACCAGTCCACGGCCTATATCGCGCTGATCCGTAACTTCCGCCGCTACAGCTGGCTGCTGATGTACCTGTTCGGCGCCTCGCCGGCCCTGGACGCGGGTTTCCTGCGCGGTCGTTCGCACCAGCTCGAAGTGCTGGACGCCGACACCCTGTACCTGCCGTACGCCACCAGCCTGCGCATGAGCGATCTGGGTTACCAGAGCAACGCCCAGGCCGGCCTGACGCCGTGCTACAACGACCTGGCGAGCTACACCGACAGCCTGCGCGAAGCTGTGGCAACGCCCTACGCACCGTACGTCGAAGTCGGTACCCATAAGGACGGTGAGTGGGTTCAGCTCAACACCAACATCCTGCAGATCGAAAACGAGTACTACTCCAACATCCGGCCCAAGCGCGTGACCTACACCGGCGAACGGCCGATCCAGGCGCTGATGGCCCGTGGCATCCAGTACATTGAAGTGCGCTGCCTGGACATCAACCCGTTCCTGCCGATGGGCATCGACTTGCAAGAGTCGCGCTTCCTCGATGCGTTCCTGCTGTATTGCGCGCTGAATGACAGCCCGCTGTTCGCCGACAATGAGTGCGGCAACGCCACCTCCAACTTCCTCAGCGTGGTCAAGGAAGGCCGCCGTCCGGGCTTGCAATTGCAGCGCCGTGGCGAATCGGTGGACATGAAGGAATGGGCGGCAGAGCTGCTGGAGCAGATTGCTCCGCTGGCGGCGATGCTGGACCAGAGCCAGGGCATCAATGAACACAGCCAGGCGCTGGACGCGCAGCTGGCGAAGGTCAAGGATTCGTCCCTGACCCCGTCGGCCCAGGTGCTGGCGGCGATGAGCGAGCGTAAAGAGAGCTTTGCGCAGTTCTCGCTGCATCAGAGCCAGGTGCATGCGGAGTACTTCCGCAGCGAGCCGTTGAAGGCAGAGGAACAGGCACGTTTTGAGGAGCTGGCGCGCAGTTCGCTGGCGCAGCAGGCGGAGCTTGAGCAGAACGAAGTGGGTGATTTTGACGTGTTTGTCGGGTCGTACCAGGCGAGCATCCTCGCTATCAGCAACTAAAAGCCTGACACAGACCCCTGTGGGAGCGGGCTTGCTCGCGAAAGCGTTGTATCAGTCGATGTATTCGGTGACTGATTCACCGCTTTCGCGAGCAAGCCCGCTCCCACATTTGACCTATGCGCCTTCTAGCCTGGCGCGCGAGTTTCTCCTCATAAGCTAATTCGAAAATGTTATTTATTTTTGGATTCTTAGATCATTTAGTCTTCTCACACGCCGACCTCCGGCCGCCTGATGAGGACTTCCCCCTTGAAACTGCACTTCCCCCTTCGCCTCTTGGCGGCGTTGTCCCTGGCCGGTGCCAGCCTGTTTGCCCAGGCCGCCGACGTGACCATCGCTTACCAGACCACCGTTGACCCGGCGAAAGTCGCCCAGGCCGACGGCGCTTACGAAAAAGCCACCAACGCCAAGATCGACTGGCGCAAATTCGACAACGGTGCCGACATCATCGCCGCCATCGCCTCCGGCGACGTGCAGATCGGCTACCTCGGTTCCAGCCCGCTGACCGCTGCCGTGACCCGCAAGGTTCCGGTGGAAACCTTCCTGATCGCCACCCAGATCGGCGGGGCCGAGGCCCTGGTGGCCCGCAACGGTTCCGGGATCAATGGCCCGCAGGACCTGATCGGCAAGAAAGTCGCCGTGCCATTCGTTTCCACCGGCCACTACAGCCTGCTGGCCGCGTTGAAGCACTGGAACATCGACCCGTCCAAAGTGACCATCCTCAACCTCGCCCCGCCGGCCATCATCGCCGCCTGGAAACGTGGTGATATCGACGCCACCTACGTGTGGGACCCAGCGCTTGGCGTAGCCAAGGAAAACGGCAAGGTGCTGATCACCTCCGGCGAACTGGCCAAGTTCGGCGCGCCGACCTTCGATGCCTGGATCGTGCGTAAGGATTTCGCCGAGAAGCACCCGGAAATCGTCACGGCTTTTGCCAAGGTCACCCTGGATGCCTATGCCGCTTACCGCAAAGACCCACAAGCCTGGCTGGCTGACAAAGGCAACGTCGACAAACTGGTGAAGCTCTCCGGGGCCAAGGCCAGCGACATTCCGCTGCTGCTGCAAGGCAACGTCTACCCGCTGGCGGCTGACCAGGTCACCCTGCTCGGCGCACCGACCACCAAGGCTGTCACCGATACCGCCGCGTTCCTCAAGGAACAAGGCAAGGTCGACGCCGTACTGCCGGACTACGCCCCGTACGTCAGCCCGAAGTTCATCACTAACTGATACCAGGAGTTAACCGCGATGGCCTTGCTACAACTGGAGCGCATCAGCGCACAGTACCCAGGCAGCCCGGAGCCAGTACTGGCAGATATTTCCCTGAGCCTTGGGCCCCAGCAATTGCTGGTGGCCCTCGGCCCTTCCGGCAGTGGCAAGACTTCGCTGTTGAACCTGATTGCCGGCTTTGTCGAACCCAGCGCCGGGCGCATCACCCTTGACGGTGTGCCGGTAAAAGGACCGAGCGCCGAACGCGGCGTGGTGTTCCAGGACGACGCCCTGCTGCCCTGGCAGGACGTGCTGGCCAACGTCGGCTTCGGCCTGGAGTTGGCAGGCGTGCCCAAGGACCAGCGGGAAATCCGCGCCCGGGAAATGCTCGCCCTGGTGGACCTCGCCGGTTTCGACAGCCGTCGTATCTGGCAACTCTCCGGTGGCCAGAAGCAACGTGTCGGCCTGGCCCGTGCATTGGCTGCCGCCCCCCGCGTACTGCTGATGGACGAACCCTTCGGCGCCCTCGATGCCTTCACCCGCGAACAGATGCAGGAGCTGTTGCTGCAAGTCTGGCGGCGCACGGCCAAACCGGTATTCCTGATTACCCACGACATCGAAGAAGCGGTGTTCCTCGCCACGGATTTGATTCTGCTGGCGCCCAACCCCGGCCAGATCGTCGAGCGCCTGAGCCTGGACTTCGGCCAGCGCTACGCCGCCGGCGAGTCGGCACGCGCGATCAAGTCCGACCCGCGCTTTATCGAAACCCGCGAACACGTGCTGGGCAAGGTGTTCTCGCAAAGGCAGGTGTCCGCATGAGCAGTTACGAATTACCGGCCACGGCCACCAAGCCGGCGAGCAAACCCGTCGTGCCCGTGCGCCGCAGCCTGAGCACCCGCTGGATCAGCGTGCTGACCCTGGTGACCCTGGTTGCCATCTGGTGGGCCGTGACCGCCAGCGGGCTGATCGAGCCGCTGTTCCTGCCACCGCCTTCGGCCGTGCTGCAAAAAGGCTGGCTGCTGGCGACCACCGGCTACATGGATTCCACCCTGTGGCAGCACCTGGGCGCGAGCCTCAAGCGCATCGGCCTGGGCCTCGGCTTTGCCGTGCTGACCGCCGTGCCGGTGGGGATTGCCATCGGCTCCAACCGCATCGCCCGGGGCATTCTCGACCCGCTGATCGAGTTCTACCGGCCGATTCCACCACTGGCCTACCTGCCGCTGATCGTGATCTGGTGCGGCATCGGCGAGCTGTCCAAAGTACTGCTGATCTACCTGGCGATTTTTGCGCCGATTGCCATCGCGACCGCCACCGGCGTACGTACCGTCGACCCGGCCAAACTGCGCGCTGCGCAGTCGTTGGGCGCTACCCGGGCACAACTGATTCGCCATGTGATCCTGCCGAGCGCCCTGCCCGACATCCTCACCGGCGTGCGGATTGGCCTGGGCGTGGGTTGGTCGACCCTGGTAGCCGCAGAATTGATCGCGGCCACCAGCGGTCTGGGCTTCATGGTGCAGTCCGCCGCGCAATTCCTGGTCACCGACGTGGTGGTGCTGGGGATTCTGGTGATCGCGCTGATCGCCTTCGCCATGGAAATGGGCTTGCGTGCCCTGCAGCGCAAACTGGTGCCGTGGCATGGCCAGGCACACTGAAAAATTTTCGACGAGAATCCCATGAGCAGCCTGACCGTAACACCTCTCAGCACCGCCCTTGGCGCCCAGATCAGTGGCGTCGACATCACCCAACCGCTGAACATTGAAGACCGCGACGCCATCGAACAGGCGCTGCTCAAGCATTCGGTACTGTTCTTCCGCAACCAGCCGATCAACCCGCAGCAACAGGCGCGGTTCGCGGCGAATTTCGGCGACCTGCACATTCACCCGATCTACCCCAACGTGCCGGAGCAGCCAGAAGTGCTGATCCTCGACACCGCCGTGACCGACGTGCGCGACAACGCCATCTGGCACACCGACGTGACCTTCCTGCCCACCCCGGCCCTCGGTGCGGTACTGAGCGCCAAGCTGCTGCCGGAGTTTGGTGGCGATACGTTGTGGGCCAGCGGGATTGCGGCGTATGAGGCGTTGTCCGAGCCGTTCAAGAAGCTGTTGGACGGTTTGACGGCAACCCATGACTTCACCCGCTCCTTCCCGCTGGAGCGTTACGGCAACACGCCGGAAGATTTGGCGCGCTGGGAAGAAGCCCGGCGCAAGAACCCGCCGCTGTCTCACCCGGTGATTCGTACGCACCCGGTGAGCGGGCGTAAGTCGCTGTTCGTCAGCGAGGGGTTCACCAGCAAGATCAACGAACTGGAGCCGGCGGAAAGCGACGTGGTGTTGAAGCTGCTGTTTGCCCATGCAACACGGCCGGAATTCACCATTCGCTGGCGTTGGCAGGAAAATGACGTGGCGTTCTGGGATAACCGCGTGACCCAGCATTACGCGGTGGATGATTACCGGCCGCAGCGGCGGGTGATGCATCGGGCGACGATTCTTGGAGATGTGCCGTTCTAGCAGGCACACCACAAATCAAATGTGGGAGCGGGCTTGCTCGCGAAAGCGGTGAATCAGTCGACATATCCAGTGACTGACACTCCGCTTTCGCGAGCAAGCCCGCTCCCACATTGGGTAGAGGTTGATGCCGGAATCGGGCTCTACCGCTTATTCAGCCGTAGACGGCTTCTCCCACAGGTTAATCCCGCCTTCCTGGGCAAACCGATCAATCTCCGCCAGTTCCTGCGCGCTGAAGCTCAGGTTCTGCAACGCACCGACGTTTTCAATGATCTGCTCCGGCCGGCTCGCGCCGATCAGGGCGCTGGTGACCCGTGGATCACGCAACGTCCACGCCAACGCCATCTGCGCCAGGCTCTGGCCACGGCGCTTGGCAATTTCATTCAGCGCGCGGGCGTGGGCGATGTTGGCCTCGGACAAGTGCTTGGCCTGCAACGAACCACCCCCCGGACGATTGACCCGCGCATCCGCCGGTACGCCGTTGAGGTATTTGTCGGTCAGCAGGCCCTGGGCCAATGGCGTGAACGCGATCACCCCGGCACCGAGTTCTTCGGTGACGTCCAGCAGGTCTTTTTCCACCCAGCGGTTGAGCAGGTTGTAGGCCGGCTGGTGGATCAGCAGCGGGACTTTCCACTCCTGGAGCAGCGCCGCAATTTCCCGGGTTTTCACGCCGGAGTAGGACGAGATCCCGATGTACAACGCCTTGCCCTGTTGCACGGCGGTGGCCAGTGCGCTGGCGGTTTCTTCCAGCGGGGTGTCGGCATCAAAACGGTGGGAGTAGAAGATGTCCACGTAGTCGACGCCCAGGCGTTGCAGGCTCTGGTCGAGGCTCGCCAGCACGTACTTGCGCGAACCGCCACCCTGGCCATAAGGGCCCGGCCACATGTCCCAGCCCGCCTTGCTGGAGATGATCAGTTCATCGCGGTAATGCTTGAAGTCTTCCCGCAGCAAACGACCGAAGTTGATCTCGGCGCTGCCGTATGGAGGGCCGTAGTTGTTGGCCAGGTCGAAGTGGTTGATACCCAGGTCGAACGCGGTGCGCAGCAAGGCGCGCTGGGTATCGATCGGGGTGCTGTCGCCAAAGTTGTGCCACAGCCCCAGGGACAGTGCCGGCAGCACCAGTCCGCTGCGACATACACGGCGGTAAGGAATAGATTCATAGCGGTTTTCGGCAGCAATGTAAGTCATCGAATCCTCTCTTGGACTTGGGGCAAATAAGGCCCGGGAATAAGCATATTCCCGGGCCTTTTAAGCAGCTGAATCGCTTAAGTCTGCCTATCCCTTTTACAGCAAAGTCCTACCAGAGTGGAACGACGTAGCTTACATAGAAGCGGTTTTCATCTTGCACCGTGGCACCGGTGATATCCGGGCTGGCGTGGGCATTTCGCCAGGTTACGCCGAGGCCTTTGAGGGTGCCGGTGGGCACCTGGTAAGCCACGGTGACGTTACGTTCCCATTCACTGGTAGTGCCTTGGGTGGTGCGGATGTCATCGCCGTGTGCGTAGGACGTGGCGAAGGTCAGGCCGTTAAGACCGAGTTTGCCGAAGTCATATTTGTACTGCGCCAGCCAGGTGCGCTCGCCGGCATGCTGGAACTTGTTCAGTTGCATGTTGGTGAGTGCCGGGGTGTCGGCGCCCGAGCCCGGGCCCTGGTTGCTGGCACCGCTGTTCAGGCCGGAATCCAGGTACGGGAAGTCGCTGTCGCCGCTGTTTTTCTGGATGCCCAGGCCGACGGTATGGCCGTCCAGGCTGTAGCTTTCCAACAGGCTGACGGTGGACTGGTTGATGCGGCCCTTGGAGGTGCCATCGCCGTAGAGACCCGCAGCCGAATAGTCTTTGTCGCCCGCGGCGTTTTCACCCACACCCAGGCTGCGGTACAGGCGCACGTCGGTGTCGATCGCGCCGACAGGCAAGGCGTCATGACGCTTGGCACCGAGGAAGAACTGCTGGTAGTAATCCTCAAGGTTGGAGTACCACAGGCTGACGGTGGTGTCCGGCAAACCTTTGTAGTCCGCGCCGCCGTAGAGGAAGCGATCGCTCTCTTTGGTGCCGCCGGCGGTGATCATGCCCTGGTCGCCGGTTTCGTTGCGGATCTTGGTCTTGAGGATGTCACCGGCGGTAAAGGTGAAGTCGGTCAAGTCCTTGGAAACCAACTGCACGCCGGTGTTGGTCTGCTGGTACAGGCGGCCGTCGGTGTTGGCCAGCACCGGGTTGTTGCCGTACAGCGTACCGACGCGCAATTCATCCTGGGCGAAGCGCATCTTGAAGGTCGGGCTGAGCACGCCGAACTGGTCGGCCGACTTGCCGTTATCCAGCGGGAACATGCTGCCGGGGTAGCGGCCCTGGTGATCCTTGTCATTGAGGTCGCCGCCGGAGTCCAGTTTCAAACCGTAGAACGCCTGCAGGTCCAGGCCAAAGCCGACCGGCCCATCGGTGTAGCCGGACTTGAAGTTGAACTCAAAACCCTGGCCCCAGTCACGGATGCTGTGGGCCTTGTTATTGCTGTTCACCACATCCCGCCCCTGCTGGTTGAGGTAGCGGTTGAGCAGGGTCACGTCGGCGTGGCTGTCATCGATAAAATCGGCGTGGGCGGACAGCATAAAGCTCGCCATGGCGGCACCCACCATGGGGCTTAATAACGTCTTCATTGGTACCGGTCTCCGTCACTGTTCTGAAATGAAAGCGTCAAACGCTTCACACAATTAGGCGATGGCCATGTGACAGTTCGGAGTCAAAACACCCTTTACCCGGATGAAATTAAATTTAAGAAACCCAGTAAAGACGCGGGTTAGCGGGCAGTGGCGAAGATTTCGGCGAGCCAATCGACGAACACCCGCACCCTCGGCGACATGTGTCGGTTTTGCGGGTAGAGCACCGAAACCGGCATGGGCGGCGGTGGTGTATCAATGAGGATTTCCTGCATCACGCCCTGGTTGATCAGCTCGGCGATGCGGTAGTGCGGGCACTGGATAATGCCCAGTCCGGCGACTGCGCTGGCGGAATAAATCTCTGCGCCGAACACCGACAGTGCCCCCTCGATCGTCACTTCCTGCACCTGGCCGTCGACCATGAATTCGAAGGGGAACAGCTTCGCGGTGGTGCGTGAAACATAGTTCACCGCACGGTGCTCGCCCAGGTCGGCGAGGCGCTTCGGCTCGCCGTATTTGCGCAGGTAGGCCGGGCTCGCGCAGGTCACCTGGCGCAGCGTCGCAACCCGGCGACCGATCAACGCCGAATCCCCCAGGGTGCCCGCCCGCAGCACACAATCCACGCCTTCGGCGATCAGGTCGACGAAGCGGTCCGCCTCGCTGATGGACAGCTCGATTTCCGGGTAGCGCGCCATGAATTGCGGCAGCGCCGGGATCACGAAGTACTTGGCCAGGGTGCCGTGCAAATCCACCCGCAGGCGGCCCTTGGGGGCCACCGAGCGGAAGGCCAGTTCCGCCTCTTCCAGCTCCGCCAGCAGTTGGACACAGCGCAGGTAATAGGCCTCGCCATCGAGGGTCGGGCGGACGCGGCGGGTGCTGCGTTCCAGCAGGCGCGTGCCGAGCCAGGCCTCGAACTGGTTGAGGGTGTGGGTCAGGGTGGCGCGCGGCAGGTTCAGGTCATCGGCCGCCAGCGTGAAGCTGCTGCGTTCGTAAATCCTCACGAACACTTTCATCGCTTTGACCTGGTCCACGGCGCGTCTCCATTGTTGGCGATTCTTGAACAGTCAAGGCAACTCTGGCGCATTTATCGGCCTGGGTAAACATGTGAATCTGCTTCCACACCCAACCACTCCCCCAAGGAAACCAGATCATGACTACCCAAGTTGCTATCGTTACCGGCGCCTCACGCGGCATCGGCGCCGTGGTTGCCAGACAATTGGCTGCCGACGGTTATGCCGTCGCCATCAACTACGCCAACAGCGCCATCGAAGCGTCAAGGCTGGTAGTGGAGTTGCGCCAGGCCGGCCACCAAGCCATAGCGATCCAGGGCGACGTGGCCAGCGCCGCCGACGTCAAGCGCCTGTTCGACGAGACCGAAGCCCAACTGGGCAAGGTTGATGTGCTGATCAACAACGCCGGGATCCTCAAGGTGCTGCCGCTGGCCCAACACAGCGATGAGCTCTACAACCAGAACTTCGACATCCATACCCGCGGCACCTTCAACGCCCTGCGTGAAGCCGCCACCCGCCTGAACGACGGCGGGCGCATCGTCAATTTCTCCAGCAGCACCGTCGGCCTCAACTTCCCCGGTTATGCGGTGTACATCGCCAGCAAGGCGGCGGTGGAATCCCTGACCCAGGTGTTCGCCAAGGAAATGCGCGGCCGGCGCATCACCGTCAACGCCGTTGCCCCGGGGCCGGTGGCGACCGAACTGTTCCTGCATGGCAAAAGCGAAGAGCAGATCCAGGGCCTGGCCAAGATGGCACCGCTGGAACGCCTGGGCCAACCGGAAGATATCGCCAGCGTGGTGGCGTTCCTGGTGAGCCCGGCCGGTGGTTGGGTGAACGGGCAAATCCTGCGGGCCAATGGTGGTTTGGTCTGAAGGCCACGCAGCACTCACTCTACGACGCACTAATATTGTGGCGAGGGAGCTTGCTCCCGCTGGAGTGCGCAGCGCTCCCATCTTTTTTGGGGCCGCTGTGCAGCCCAGCGGGAGCAAGCTCCCTCGCCACAGGTTTGCTGTTCACGGAAAATCAGCGGGTATCAGGAGACTTCAGATATGCACACCGCCCTCGTCATCACCGCCGGCCTGATCCTCCTCGCGCTGATGCTGTTCATCGGCCAAAAGCTGGGCGTCAGCCGGCACATTCTGGCCTACAGCTTTGTCGGGATCTGGCTGGTGGTGTCGGTGGTGAACGGCGCGGTAGGTGTGGTCACTGCCGGCCAGCCCCTGGTCTCGGAGCTGGTGATCGGCAGCGGGGTATTCGGTGCGCCGTTGGTGGCACTGGCCCTGTTTATCAGGGCCTGAGCCTTAACGAACCAGGTGCAGGAACTGCATGTGCCGTTCGTACTGGTCGAGGATGTCGTTGATGATCTGCTCCTTGGTGTAGCCCACCAAGTCGTAGTCCTGACTGCCCTCGCTCAAGTGCACTTCCGCCCGGTAGTAGCGGCGGTTGTTGAGCTGCTTGGAACCCATGCCGCCCCGTGCGAATGACGGGGTGAAATAGCCGCGCATCTGCACTTGGTACACGAACGGATGCTGTTCGCCGTGGCCGATTTCCAGGCTGACGCTGTCGTTGGCCGGGTCAGGCTGGGTGACGACGTTGAGGCCTTTTTCGACAAACACCGCCGTCACTTCTTCGATGGCCGGACGCACCGTGGTCTCGAGGAAACGGTACACCTCATCCCGTGACGGGAAATGCACCGCCTGGCTCAAACGCTGGCGCCAACCGCCCGTGCCTTTGCGTGAGCCCGACACGGGTGCGAGGGAATGCATCTGCGCAATCTGCTTCTGGGATTCGAGGTAGAACGCCTTGTGCAGCCCCCACATCATCAGCAGCAAAATCATCGAGAACGGTAGCGAGGTCAGCACCACGGCCGACTTGAGCGAGTCGATGCTACCGGCAAACAACAGCGCGCTGGTCACCAACGCGGTCATCGCGCCCCAGAACACCCGCAGCCACTTCGGCCCGTCTTCATCGGCGTTGCCGCCTTTGGCCGACAAGGTAGAGAGCACCACCGTGCCGGAGTCAGCCGAGGTGACGAAGAACACGAAGCTGATAAACACCGTGACCGCGATCACCGTCTTGCTCCACGGGTAGGTTTCCAGCAGCAGGTAGAGGCTCATCGACGGGTCATCAATGGCCGACTGTCCCAGCGCCGCAAGGCCGTGGTTGAGCACCTGGTCGATGGCGCTGTTGCCGAAGATCGACATCCACGCCAGGGTGAAGCCCAGCGGGATCAACAGCACGCCGAACACGAATTCACGGATGGTACGACCGCGGGAAATGCGCGCGATAAACAGGCCTACGAACGGCGACCATGCGATCCACCAGGCCCAATAAAACACGGTCCAGCCGCCCAGCCAGTCGCTCGGTTTGTCGTAGGCGTAGAGGTCGAAACTCTTGGTCGGCAAGGCGCCGAGGTAGTCGCCGATGTTCTGGATCAGGGTGTTGAGCAAGTGCTGGGTAGGGCCGGCGAACAACACGAACAGCAGCAGCGCGCAGGCCAGCAGCATGTTGATGTCGGACATCACCCGCACGCCCTTGTCGACGCCGGAGACCGCCACCAGGATCGCCGCGCCCATCATCAAGGTGATGAGGCCGACCTGGATCCACTGGGTGTGGGCCACGCCGAACAGGTAATCGAGCCCTGAGTTGAGGTGCAACACGCCAAAGCCCATGTCGGCGCCGAGGCCGAACACCGTGGCGATGATGCCGAAGCCGTCCACCGCATAACCGATGGGGCCGTTGATACGCTTGCCGATCAGCGGGTACAGCGCCGAGCGCAACGCCAGCGGCAGGTTATGCCGGTAGGCGAAGTACGCCAGGGCCATGCCGACGAAGGCGAACACGCCCCAGCCATGCAGGCCCCAGTGCAGAAACAGGATCTGCATGGCCTGGCGCGCCGCGTCACCGTTCAGGGCCTCGCCCTGGGGCGGTTGCACCAGGTGAGTCAGGGGTTCGGACACGCAGAAGAAAAACAGCGTGATGCTGATCCCGGCGGCGAACAGCATGCCGGCCCAGGACAGGTAACTGAATTCGGGCTCGTCGTGGTCGGCACCGAGTTTGATCTTGCCGTAGCCCGATAACGCGGTGACCACCACGAAGACCAGATACAGGGTCATCGCCAGCATGTAGTACCAGCCGACCGTGTTGGCCGCCCAGTTTTGTGCGGCCAGCAGCCAGGCGCCGGCTTGTTCGGGAATCGCGATGACGGTCAGGCCGAACAGCAGGATGAAGCTCGCGGCGAAGTAAAACACCGGCGGGTTCATGCGGACCAGACCGCTGGAAGGTGTGGACGATGCACTCATGTAGGGCGCACCTCAAGGGTATGGGATGTGGCTGTAAAAAACGGACTCAGCAAAGGTAAGCCTCCTGTTGTGAGCGGGCAGCGAACCACCGATTTAACTTGAACGAACAGTCAAGTTAAACATGGATAGGGGTTTGAGGACTAATCGCAGGGCCGAGTGGTAGGTGTTTCCTACACTAGCTCAAGGAAAGGTATGACGTCTGAGGATGACGAAACGTTCAGCGATTGCTGAGTGAAATACGGCTCGAATTTGGGTAGTGCGGTTCAAATTTGGAATGCAGACAAAATGTGGGAGCGGGCTTGCTCGCGAATGCGGCGTGTCAGCCAACACTTCTGGCGACTGTACACCGCATTCGCGAGCAAGCCCGCTCCCACATTGGATCTGTGTGATCGTTAGAGAGGGCGCTGCTCTATTTCTGCGTCCCATCATCATGCTGCAGATTCGCCTGGGTCAGGTTCGCCCCCGCCGGCACACTTCGCGTCAGCCACACATTGCCGCCAATGGTCGAGCCCTTGCCGATGGTAATCCGCCCCAGGATCGTCGCCCCGGCATAGATCACCACATCATCCTCGACAATCGGATGCCGCGGATGGCCTTTCTGCAATTGCCCATCCTCATCCGCCGGGAAACGCTTGGCGCCCAATGTCACGGCCTGGTAGATCCGTACCCGCTCGCCGATGATCGCCGTCTCGCCAATCACCACACCCGTCCCGTGGTCGATAAAGAAGCTCGGGCCGATCTGCGCGCCCGGGTGGATATCAATCCCGGTCGCCGAGTGCGCGATTTCCGCGCTGATGCGCGCCAGCAACGGCAACCCCGCCCGATACAAGTGGTGCGCCAGGCGATGGTGAATCACCGCCAAAATCCCCGGGTAGCACAACAGCACTTCATCCACGCTGCGCGCCGCCGGGTCGCCGTGGTAGGCGGCGAGCACGTCGGTGTCCAACAGGCTGCGCAAGCCTGGCAACGCCAGGGCGAAATCCTGGATCAGGTGGATGGCATGGGCGTCGACTTCACTGTCATCCTCGCCACCTTGCCGCGCGGCATATCGCAGCTCCAGGCGCGCCTGGGCGAGCAATGCATTCAGCGCCACATCCAGGGTGTGGCCGACGTAGAAGTCTTCACTTTCTTCACGCAGGTCCACCGGCCCCAGACGCATGGGGAACAGAGCACCACACAACGCCTCGAGAATCTGCGCCACGGCTTCCCGTGAAGGCAGCTCGCGCCCGCCCTGCTCGCCGCTGACCCGGCCGTTGCGGGTGCGCCACTGGTCCCGGGCGCTGCGCAGCTGGCTGACGATGGTCTGTAATTGCCAATGACTGGAACGCTCACTCACGGTCTTCACTCCTGACGAAATGCCCATCACTTTACGGCAAGGAACCTGAGCGTCCTTAAGAACCAATAGTGCAATGCTAATAACCCGTCGACATAAGCGATTGGCGGTTGCCGACGCAAAAGTGCCTGCCTATAGTCCCAGCATCTCTGACCACCCGTGCGTAGCCATGATCAAACAACAGCTCGACCGCTTTAACCGTCTGGAACTGCTGGGCGGCGCCACCGCCCTGGAAAAACTCGAGCGGCTGTCGGCCTGGCTGGGGCGTGACGTCTACGTCAAACGCGACGACACCACGCCGCTGGCGATGGGCGGCAACAAACTGCGCAAACTCGAATACCTCGCCGCCGATGCGCTGGCCCAGGGTGCCGACACCCTGGTGACCGCCGGCGCGATCCAGTCCAACCATGTACGCCAGACCGCTGCGCTGGCCGCCAAGCTGGGCCTGGGCTGCGTTGCCCTGCTGGAAAACCCGACGGGCACCGAAGACCCCAACTACCTGGCCAACGGCAACCGCCTGTTGCTGGAGCTGTTCGACGCCAAGGTCGAGTTGGTGGAGAACCTGGACAACGTCGACGACCAGCTCAACGCCCTCGCCGACCGCCTGCGCAGCAACGGCAAGAAGCCGTACCTGGTGCCCATCGGCGGCTCGAATGCCCTCGGCGCCCTGGGTTACGTGCGCGCCGGGCTGGAACTAGCCGGGCAGATTGAAGACAGCGGCATCCCGTTCTCCACCGTGGTCCTGGCCTCCGGCAGCGCCGGCACCCACAGCGGCCTGGCCCTGGCCCTGGCCGAAGTGCTGCCCGACCTGCAAGTGATTGGCATCACGGTGTCCCGTACCGACGAAGCCCAGCGCCCCAAGGTGCAGGGCCTGGCCGAACGTACGGCCGAATTGCTCGGCGTGCCGCTGCCGGACGCGTTCAAGGTGATCCTGTGGGACGAGTACTTCGCCCCCCGTTATGGCGAGCCGAGTGCCGGCACGCTGGCGGCGATCAAGCTGGTAGCGAGCCAGGAAGGCCTGCTGCTGGACCCGGTCTACACGGGCAAGGCCATGGCCGGGTTGCTGGATGGCATTGGACGCCAGCGCTTTGAAGAGGGGCCGATCATCTTCCTGCACACGGGTGGCGCACCGGCGTTGTTTGCCTATGATTCGAACTTTTGATATTCCATAAAGAAATATCAATCTGATTTTATATTATTTTCAAGTCTTAAAAACCGGCTTTATAGTCGCGCCGTAGGCGAGCTTGATGGCGATACGCATGACTGGGCAGATCCAAAACACCGAGTTGATGCAATCGCGGGCAAGCCCGGCTCCCACACACCGCGCTTTTAAGGCAGGATACGACTACCGCGTCACCTGCATCGCTCAACATAAAAAACACAGGGGCTCTTCATGACTATTTCCGTATTCCGTCGCACTTTACTGGTTGGCACATTGGGGCTGGCGCTTGGCGCCGGGTGGCTCGGTCAGGCAGTTGCCGGCGAGCAGTTGGACAACATCAAGAAAGCCGGCGAAATCAAGATTGGCCTGGAAGGCACCTACCCGCCGTTCAGCTTCGTCGATGAAAGCGGCAAGCTCAGCGGTTTCGAGGTCGAGTTGTCCGAAGCGCTGGCCAAGAAGCTGGGCGTCAAGGTCAAGCTGCAAGCCACGCCGTGGGATGGCATCCTCGCCGCCCTGGAATCCAAGCGTCTGGATGCGGTCGTCAACCAGGTGACCATCTCCGATGCGCGCAAGGAAAAGTATGACTTCTCCAAGCCTTACACCGTCTCCGGGATCCAGGCGCTGACCCTGGCGAAGAACGTCGACACCATCAAGACCGCCGACGACCTGGCCGGCAAGAAAATCGGTGTGGGCCTGGGCACCAACTACGAACAATGGCTCAAGGAAAACCAACCGAAAGCCATCGTCAAAACCTACAACGATGACCCAACCAAGTTCCAGGACCTGCGCATCGGCCGTGTCGACGCCATCCTGATCGACCGCCTCGCCGCGCTGGAATACGCCAAGAAAGCCAAGGACACCGCCGCTGCCGGTGCTGCGTTCTCCCGTCAGGAAGCCGGTATTGCCCTGCGCAAAGGCGAGCCTGAACTGCTGGCCGCGGTGAACAAGGCTCTGGACGAACTGCGCGCCGACGGTACCTTGAAGAAGCTGTCCGAGAAGTACTTCAACGCTGACGTTACTCAATAATGGAAGCAGGTTTCCAACTCGCGCTGGACTCCGCGCCCTTTCTGCTCAAGGGCGCGTACTTCACGGTCATCCTTAGCCTCGGCGGGATGTTTTTCGGCTTGCTGCTGGGCTTCGGCCTGGCCTTGATGCGCCTGTCGCGCTTCAAGCTGTTGAGCTGGACCGCCCGCGTCTACGTGTCGTTCTTTCGCGGCACGCCCTTGCTGGTACAGCTGTTCCTGATCTACTACGGCTTGCCGCAAGTGGGCATCGAGCTGGATCCGATCCCGGCGGCCATGATCGGCTTCTCGCTGAACATGGCTGCTTATGCCTGTGAAATCCTGCGTGCCGCCATCGGTTCCATCGAGCGCGGCCAGTGGGAAGCTGCGGCCAGTATCGGCATGACCCGTGCGCAGACCCTGCGCCGGGCCATCCTGCCGCAGGCCATGCGCACGGCCTTGCCGCCGCTGGGCAACAGCTTTATTTCCCTGGTCAAGGACACTGCCCTGGCCGCCACCATCCAGGTGCCGGAGCTGTTCCGCCAGGCGCAATTGGTCTCGGCCCGTACCTTCGAAATTTTCACCATGTATCTGTCCGCCGCCTTGATCTACTGGATTCTTGCCAGCGTCCTGGCGCACGTGCAAAACCGCCTGGAAGCACGAGTCAACCGGCATGACCTGGAGTCTTGAAGCATGATCGTGGTTGAAAAACTGACCAAACAATTCAAGGGTCAGGTGGTGCTTAACGGGATCGACCTTGAGGTCAAGGAAGGCGAAGTCGTCGCCATCATCGGCCCCAGCGGTTCCGGCAAGACCACCTTGCTGCGCTGCCTGAATTTCCTCGAAGAACCCACCAGTGGCCGAATCAAGGTCGGTGACATCGAGATCGACAGCAGCCGCCCGCTCAACCAACAGCAAAGCTTGGTGCGGCGCCTGCGCCAGCACGTGGGTTTTGTGTTCCAGAACTTCAACCTGTTCCCGCACCGCACGGCCCTGGAGAACGTCATCGAAGGCCCGATCGTGGTCAAGAAGATGCCCCGGGCCGCCGCAGATGCCCTGGGCCGCAAGCTATTGGCCAGGGTTGGCCTGGCAGGCAAGGAAGACGCCTATCCACGCCGCCTCTCCGGTGGGCAGCAGCAACGGGTGGCCATTGCCCGGGCCCTGGCGATGGAGCCGGAGGTGATCCTGTTCGATGAGCCGACTTCGGCCCTGGACCCGGAGCTGGTAGGCGAAGTGCTGGCGACCATTCGCAGCCTCGCGGAAGAAAACCGCACCATGGTCATCGTGACCCACGAAATGAGTTTCGCCCGGGATGTGGCCAACCGGGTGATCTTCTTCGACAAGGGCGTCATTGTTGAACAAGGCGAAGCCAAGGCGCTGTTTGCCAACCCGAAAGAAGAACGTACCCGGCAGTTTCTCAGCAAGTTCATCAACAACTAACTTGCGCCGATTCATTGTAAGAAGCTTCGCTTTATAGAGTTGCCGAAAGGCAACTCGCCTCTTTAGTGTTTTTGGGGAAACACCCTTTATTCATTGGGTAAAAGTCACCCTGAAGCACGCACTTGCAGCGCTCTCCCAGTAAGACCCTTCTGAATATTCCATAACCCCCTGTTTGCCCCGCCCAGCCTCTTGACGCCAACTAACCAAGCCTCTTATCTAACGCCCAGAGGATTGGATCCATTCTGGTTTTTTATTAAATCGTTTCTTTCGGACTACGTCGCCTGCCCGCGCCTGATGTCCGGAACGATTGCTGCTGGCTGCACCAAGGAGATTATTTATGAAGCGTATTTCCACCCAGGCGCTGCTCACTGCCCCGACCTTGCCCCAGGCCCATCGAGAAGGCATCAATGCCCTCGCTGCGACAAACCTGCAGGTCGACATCGCGCCTTACTGCGGCATGGACGAGGGCGACCTGATCGAGTTGTTCTGGAACAACTGCTTTGCCGCCTCCCGGCGTATCACCGCCGGCAAGATCGGCATGCCCACCAGCCTGCGAGTGCCGGAGAGCTTTGTGCAAAATGGCCCGGCACGGATTCATTACCGGGTCATGCAGGTCGGCCACGGCCCGGCGCGCTCGGCCATCACCCGGGTGCAGGTCAAGACCGACTACCCCGGCGGCATGCCCTCGGCACTGAGCCTTGATGAAAACCAGAACCTGGCCGCCGTCAGCCTGCCCGAGACCATCCGTCGCCATGGCGTCAACAGCAGCCAGATCCGCCGTGGCGTGCCCCTGACCATCGAGCCGTACCTGAACATGGCGACCGATGACGAGATCACCCTGCGCTGGGGTGACGTGCGCCTGGACCTGCCGAGCATCCAGGCTGGCGATGTGGGCAAGGCGGTGCAGGTGTGGGTGCCGTCGGCCATCATTGTCGAAGCCGGGGATGACCATCGTCTCGAAGTGACCTACTGCATTCTCGACCGGGTCGGCAACAATTCAAGCTGGGCGCCAGCCCGCATCCTGCGCATCGCCGCGCTCGCTCCCCAGGCCCCGACCAGCCCCGCCAGGGCCCCGCTGGCCTACCAACCCCGTCGCCCCGGCTCGCCCTGTGAACCGGGGTGACAGACCTTCTATGCATATTCCTAAAAGTTAGTTTATTAAAAAATTTAACACGCTTAGGGTATATGCACCGGACCACCGGACATTCCTGATTTTTTTATCTTTTCAACGGATGTGAGGTAGGTATGGTCAAAATTACCCCGGTGCGTAACGCCAGGGCATTGCGTGCAGCCAAGGAGCGGCGCTGATGTCTAACTTGGCACAAACACCCCCCCAGAGTGATCTGGACGTTGCCCCGCTGTTGTTGCCCGCCAAAGTGCTGCGCAACGACGCCGAGGCCCTGAGCGCCGCCCACGAGCTGGCACAGGCCGCGCGCCTGCAAGCGGCCAGGCGCGATCAGCAACGCAAACTGCCCTGGGCTGAAATCGAACACTTCACCCGCAGCGGCCTGGGCAGTATTTCCATTCCCCGTGAGTACGGCGGCCCGCAGGTGTCCTTCGTGACCCTGGCCGAGGTGTTCGCGATCATCAGCGCGGCCGACCCGGCGCTGGGGCAAATCCCGCAGAACCATTTCGGCATCCTGCACGTGCTGCAAGGTGCGGCCAGCGAGCGCCAGAAAAAGCAGCTGTTCCAGAGCGTGCTGGACGGCTGGCGCATCGGCAACGGCGGCCCGGAACGCGGTACCAAAAACACCCTGGACCTCAAGTCACGCATCACCGCCGAAGGTGACGGCTACGTCGTCAGTGGCCAGAAGTTCTACTCCACTGGCGCGCTGTTCGCCCATTGGGTGGCGGTCAAGGCCTTGAACGATGACGGCAAAGTCGTCATGGCGTTCGTGCGCCGTGGCACCGAAGGCCTGCGCATCGTCGATGACTGGTCCGGCTTTGGCCAACGCACCACCGCCAGCGGCACAGTGCTGCTGGATCAAGTGGCGGTGGACGCCGAACTGGTGGTGGAAACCTGGCGACTCGGCGAAACACCGGGCATCCAGGGCGCAGTCTCGCAATTGATCCAGGCGGCCATCGACGCCGGCATCGCCCGTGGCGCGATCGACGACACCATCAGCTTTGTACGCGAACGCTCGCGGCCATGGATCGACGCCAAGGTCGAACGGGCCAGCGATGACCTGTATGTGATCGCCGATATCGGCAAGCTGAAGATCGAACTGCACGCCGCTGAAGCCCTGCTGCGCAAGGCCGGCCAGGTACTGGACCAAGTCAGCGCCGCGCCGATCACCGCGCAGTCCGCCGCACGCGCCTCGATTGCCGTGGCCGAAGCCAAGGTGCTGACCACCGAGATTTCCCTGCTCGCCAGCGAAAAGCTGTTCGAACTGGCCGGCAGCCGCGCGACCCTCGCCGAATTCAACCTCGACCGCCACTGGCGCAACGCCCGGGTGCACACCCTGCACGACCCGGTCCGCTGGAAGTACCACGCGGTGGGCGCCTATCACCTGAACGGCACTTTACCTGCCCGACATTCCTGGATTTAACCGACCAGACCTCTGGAGAATACGCATGACCCTTTCTCATCACGTCGCGGTTATTACCAGCGATGAACAAGCCCTCATTGTCGCCAGCGACCTGGCCGAAGACTTCCGCCGCGACAGCGCCTTGCGTGACCGTGAACGCCGCCTGCCCTTGCCTGAGCTGGACGTGTTTTCCCGCTCCGGCCTGTGGGGCATCAGCGTACCCAAGGAGTTCGGTGGTGCCGGCGTTTCCAACGTCACCCTGGCCAAAGTCACGGCACTGATTGCCCAGGCGGATGCGTCCCTGGGGCAGATCCCGCAAAACCATTTTTATGCCCTCGAAGTGCTGCGGGTGAACGGCAGCCCGGCGCAGCAAAAACGCCTGTACGCCGAAGTGCTCGCCGGCCAGCGCTTCGGCAATGCGCTGGCAGAACTGGGCACCAAGACCGCCCACGACCGCATCACCAAGATCACCCGCGACGGTGACGGTTTCCGTATCACCGGCCGCAAGTTCTACTCGACCGGCGCGATCTACGCCCAACGTATTCCCACGTCCGTGGTGGACGAAAACGGTGTGCAGCAACTGGCCTTTGTCACCCGTGACAGCGAGGGCCTGAGCGTGATCGACGACTGGAGCGGCTTCGGCCAGCGCACCACCGGCAGCGGTTCGGTGGTGTTCGATAACGTGTGGGTCGCGGCCCAGGACGTGATCCCGTTCCAGAGTGCCTTCGAACGCCCGACCACTGTCGGCCCGCTGGCGCAGATCCTTCACGCCGCCATCGACACCGGTATCGCCCGCGCTGCCTATGAGGATGCGCTGCACTTCGTGCGCACCAAGACCCGGCCGTGGATCGATGCCACCAGCGACAAGGCCACCGAAGATCCGCTGACCCTGAAAAGCTTCGGCCACTTGAGCATCCGCCTGCACGCCACCGAAGCCCTGCTGGAACGCTCAGGCGAATTCCTCGACCGCGCCCAGGCCGACTGCAATGCCGGCACCGTCGCGGCCGCATCCATCGCGGTCGCCGAAGTGCGCGCCCTCAGCACCGAGATTTCCCTGGCGGCCGGCAGCACCCTGTTCGAACTCGCCGGAAGCCAGGCGACCCTCGCCGAACACGGCCTGGACCGCCACTGGCGCAACGCCCGGGTACACACCCTGCACGACCCGGTGCGCTGGAAGTACCACGCCGTGGGCAATTACTACCTCAACGATGAAAACCCGCCACTGCGGGGGACTATCTGATGGCGAAGAAAAAGATCCTGCTCAATGCCTTCAACATGAACTGCATCGGGCACATCAACCATGGCCTGTGGACCCATCCACGGGACAACTCGACCCAGTACAAAACCATCGAGTACTGGACCGAACTGGCGCAGTTGCTGGAACGCGGACTGTTCGACGGGCTGTTCATCGCCGACATCGTCGGCGTGTATGACGTCTACCAGAACTCGGTGGACGTGCCGCTCAAGGAAGCGATCCAGCTGCCGGTCAACGACCCGTTGCTGCTGGTCTCGGCCATGGCGGCGGTCACTAAAAACCTTGGCTTCGGCCTGACCGCCAACCTCACCTACGAACCGCCGTATCTGTTCGCCCGGCGCATGTCGACCCTCGACCACCTGAGCCGTGGCCGGGTGGGCTGGAACATCGTCACCGGCTACCTCGACAGCGCCGCCAAGGCCATGGGCCTGACCGAGCAGGTCGAGCACGACCGGCGCTACGACCAGGCCGACGAATACCTGGAGGTGCTCTACAAACTCTGGGAAGGCAGCTGGGAAAACGACGCGGTGATCAACGATCCGCAGGCGCGGGTGTATGCCCAGCCGGAGAAGGTGCACAAGGTCGAGCACAAGGGCGAGTTCTATCAGGTGGAGGGTTATCACCTGTGCGAGCCGTCGCCGCAGCGCACGCCGGTGCTGTTCCAGGCGGGCAGCTCCGACCGTGGGCTGCTGTTTGCCGGGCGCCACGCCGAGTGCGTATTCATCAGCGGGCAGAACAAGGCCTCGACCAAGATCCAGGTGGACAAGGTGCGCGCCAGCGCCGTGGAAGCCGGGCGCAACCCGGACGATATCAAGGTGTTCATGGGCCTGAACGTGATTGTCGGCGCCACCGAAGAAGCTGCGTGGGCCAAGCACGCCGAGTACCTGAGCTACGCCAGTGCGGAAGCCGGCGTGGCGCATTTCTCGGCATCCACGGCGATTGATTTTTCACAGTACGAAATCGACGAACCGATCCAGTACGTGAAGAGCAACGCCATCCAGTCCGCGACCAAGAACCTGCAGAACAATGACTGGACCCGGCGCAAGTTGCTTGAGCAGCACGCCCTGGGCGGGCGCTACATCACCCTGGTGGGTTCGCCGGCACAGGTGGCGGATGAACTTGAATCATGGATCAGCGAAACCGGCCTGGATGGCTTCAACCTGACGCGCATCGTCACCCCGGAAAGCTACGTCGACTTCATCGAACTGGTGGTGCCGGAGCTGCAGCGCCGGGGCTCGTACAAAACCGCGTATGAGACCGGGACGTTGCGGGAGAAAGTCTTCCACCACTCGGCGCACCTGCCTGAACAACACACCGGCTCCACCTACCGCCACTGAACCAAAATGTGGGAGCGGGCTTGCTCGCGAAAGCGCTGTATCAGTCGCCGGATGCATTCACTGACACACCGCTTTCGCGAGCAAGCCCGCTCCCACAGTTGACCGAGTTGTTTGCACTCACACCTTATGACTGGAAATCCACTATGAAAAAAACATTGCTCAGCCACCCAGTCAAAGCACTGGCTCTCGCCCTCGGATTGTTCAGCTCGGCGGTATTCGCCGCTGACGCTCCCTTGAAAGTCGGCACCACCGCCGCCTTCGCCATTCCCCTGGAAGCCGCCGTCGAAGAGGCCGGCAAACAGGGTTTGAAAGTCGAACTGGTGGAATTCACCGACTGGATCGCACCCAACGTCAGCCTGGCAGCCGGCGATATCGACGTGAACTACTTCCAGCATATCCCGTTTTTGGAAAACGCCAAGGCCGCCGCTGGCTTTGACCTGGTGCCGTACGCGCCGGGCATCATCAACAACGTCGGGCTGTATTCGAAGAAGTACAAGAGCATCAACGACCTGCCCCAGGGCGCCAGCGTGGCGATTGCCAACGACCCGATCAACAGTGGTCGCGGCCTGCAACTGCTGGCCAAGGCCGGCTTGATCACGCTCAAGCCGGGCGTGGGCTACAAGGCCACTGAAGAAGACATCGTCACCAACCCGAAGAAGATCAAGATCCTGCAAGTCGAAGCCGTGCAACTGGTGCGCGCTTATGACGACGCCGACCTGGTGCAGGGCTACCCGGCGTATATCCGCCTGTCCAAGACCTTCGATGCCGAGTCGGCGCTGCTGTTCGACGGCCTCGACCATCCGGAATACGTGATCCAGTTCGTGGTCCAGCCCAAGAGCAAAACCGACCCGCGGGTGATCAAGTTCGTCGACATCTACCAGCACTCGCCGGTGGTGCGCGCCGCGTTGGATAAATCCCTTGGCAAGCTCTACCAAGTCGGCTGGGAAGATAAAAAATGACCGCCGCCCACTCTCAACTGCGCGACCTGGGCCTGCCGCCCAGGGACGCCGAGCAGACAGAACTGCACCCGGACCTGAATCGCGCGCACGTGCGCTTTATCAACCTGGGCAAGACCTATGACGGCCAATCCGTGCCCGCCCTGCAAGGCATCGACCTGGCGATCCAGCGCGGCGAAGTCTTCGGCATCATCGGCCGCAGCGGCGCCGGCAAGTCGTCGCTGATCCGCACCATCAACCGCCTGGAACAACCGAGCAGCGGCCGGGTATTGATTGACCAGGTGGACATCGGCGACTTCGACGAAGACCGCCTGGTCGCCCTGCGCCGACGCATCGGCATGATCTTCCAGCACTTCAACCTGATGTCGGCCAAGACCGTGTGGCAGAACGTCGAACTGCCGTTGAAAGTCGCAGGCGTGCCCAAGGAGCAGCGCGAGAAGAAGGTGCGTGAACTGCTGGAATTGGTCGGTTTGCAGGATAAGCACCAGGCTTACCCGGCCCAGCTGTCCGGCGGGCAGAAACAGCGGGTGGGCATCGCCCGCTCACTGGTGCATGACCCACAGATTCTGTTGTGCGACGAAGCCACTTCGGCGCTCGACCCTGAGACCACGCAATCCATCCTCGGCCTGCTGCGGGAGATCAACAAACGCCTGGGCCTGACCATCGTGCTGATCACCCACGAAATGGCCGTGATTCGCGAAATCTGCGACCGCGTGGTGGTGCTGGAACACGGCCATGTGGTCGAGCAAGGTCCGGTGTGGGAAGTGTTCGGCAACCCGCAGCATGAGGTCAGTAAAACCCTGCTGGCGCCGCTGCAACATGGCCTGCCTGAAGAGTTGCAAAGCCGCCTGCAGGCCAATCCGACCTCAAAGGACGCCGCCGTGGTGCTGCGCTTGCAACTGACTGGCAGTGCCGAAGACGAACCCGATCTTGCTGCGTTGTTCAGCGCCCTCGGCGGGCGCGTGCGCTTGCTGCAAGGCGGTGTGGAACGCATCCAGGGCCACGCCTTGGGGCAATTGCTGCTGGCGGTGAGCGGCTCGTCCCTGACCGCCGAAGAACTGCGCAGCCGCGCCGGGCGCTGGGCACAACAGGTGGAGGTGCTGGGCTATGTGGTTTGATCGTTTATTGCAGGGCGCCATCGACACACTGTTGATGGTCGGAGTGTCGTCGTTGATTGCATTGCTGGTGGGGATTCCGCTGGCGGTGTTTCTGGTGACCAGCGACAAGGGCGGCATCTATCAGGCGCCTGCCTTGAATCGGGTGCTGGGGGCGTTCGTTAACCTGTTCCGCTCGATCCCGTTTTTGATTTTGATGGTGGCGCTGATTCCGTTCACCCGGTTGATCGTCGGCACCACCTATGGCGTGTGGGCGGCGGTGGTGCCGTTGACCATCGCGGCCACGCCGTTCTTCGCGCGGATCGCCGAAGTCAGCTTGCGCGAAGTCGACCACGGCTTGATCGAGGCGGCGCAGGCCATGGGTTGCCGGCGCTGGCATATCGTCTGGCATGTGCTGCTGCCGGAGGCGCTGCCGGGGATTGTCGGCGGGTTCACGATTACCCTGGTGACGATGATCAACTCCTCGGCCATGGCCGGCGTCATTGGCGCCGGTGGGCTGGGGGATATTGCCTATCGCTATGGCTATCAGCGTTTTGACACGCAGATCATGCTCACCGTGATTGTGCTGCTGGTGATCCTGGTAGCCGTGATTCAGTTGGGCGGCGATCGGTTGGCCAGGGTTCTGAACAAGAGGTGAGGTATAGTCGGGCCATCTCAGCGCCCGGTATAACCTGCCATGAAACTTGCCCCCGACGACCTCGACCAGATCACCTCCACCACCCTTGGCCACTACAACAAAGTGGCCGAGGATTTTCGTGAAGGCACCCGCGATCACGATGTGAGCCAGAACATTGATGCGTTGCTGCGGCATATCCAGGGCGACGCACCGTTTACCGTGCTGGATTTCGGCTGCGGGCCGGGGCGGGATTTGCAGACGTTTACCCGCATGGGCCACATCGCTGTGGGGCTCGATGGTTCGGAGCGCTTTGCACAGATGGCCCGGGAAGACAGCGGCTGTGAAGTGCTGCAACAGGACTTCCTGAAGCTGGATTTGCCAGCCGGCCGTTTCGACGGGATCTTCGCCAATGCGGTGCTGTTTCATATTCCCAAGCAGGAACTGCCGCGCATTCTTGGGCAGTTGCATGGGGCGTTGAAGGTCGGTGGGGTGTTGTTCAGCTCAAACCCTCGGGGTGAAAACCAGGAGGGCTGGAATGGGCCACGGTATGGCTCGTATCACGACTTGCAGGCGTGGCAGGAATTGCTGACGGCTGCGGGGTTTGTGGAGCTGGAGCATTACTACCGGCCAGCGGGATTGCCTCGGGAACAACAGCCGTGGCTGGCGAGTGTGTGGCGCAAGCTGTAGGTCTTTGTTGTTTGGGCTTACGCCTTCGCGAGCAAGCCCGCTCCCACATTTTGGAATGCATTTCCCTGTGGGAGCGGGCTTGCTCGCGAAGGACTCACAGCCGCCACTCATCCACCTGATACACCACAGCCTGGGCGCCAGGTACAAAAGCCGTAATACGCCCCTCAGCAAAATTCGCCACCAACCGCGTCCCATCGGCAAACGTGGTCTGCTGCACCTGTTTATCTTCCGTCAGCCAGCGAAAATCGGTCATCGCCTGAGTCGCCAACCGCTCATGCAGCGGCCGGAAGAACGCGTCCTGGCGCTGAATCACCGGCAAGCGCTGCTTCACCGTCGCCGCACTCAGGTGATACAGCGGCGGCACGTTGTAGAGCAGTTGCGTCAGCTCGTTTTCGGCCCGCACGTTGCTCAGTTTCAGGCTGTCGAACAGCCAATGGTGGGTGGTGATCACCGAGCCATGGAACACCGCCTGATACAGCGGCAGGCGCATCGTCGGGTCAAAGTAGACCGTGCGAAACGGCTCTTTCAACGGCACCGACTTGAAGAACACCGCCGGCTGTTCCGGCGGGTACCAAGCCCCGACGTAATACGGCGACTGCCTGTCCTTGGTCATCTCACGATCACCCCAGCCCAGCACCGGCGTTTGCATGCCGTGGGCAAACAGGATGCCTCGGGCGGTGATCGCGTTGCCGTCCTCGGAACCTGCCGGCAACTTCAGCGCCGTATTGATCCAGCGGGCCGCATCGATATTGCCTTCGGCGTTTTGTGCCTGGGTCATGCTCGCACCCGTGCGATAGCTGTCGAACAACATACTGGTGGCATAGGCGTCGAGGAACCAGGCGTTGAACCCGGACTTGGCCTGCACCGCCTTGATCCGCGCCTCCAGCAACGGCCGCACGCAGCGCGGGTCGGTGTAGTGGCCGGACTTCTGGAAGCCTGTCTTGAGCTGGCCGCCCTTCAACACGATCGCGCACTCGCCATAGGCCTTGCTGCCCAGGTGCGCGGTGGTCCAGTCGGGATTTTCGGTGGCAGACAGTGCCGTTTCATAAGAGTCGTAGGGCGCCATCAAGTAACCGGCGTCGACCCCGGTCTTCACCGCCTCAGGATGCCAGAGCCCGCCTTCCCAGCCTTCGCCCTGGGTCACCAGCAGGCGCTTGAGACCGGCGCCTTTCAGCGCGTTGGTGACGGACAAGGTGTTGCCCCAAGTCTCAGGCGTGGCGCTCAAGGCACCGGCAAAGGCCACGGCCAACTCACGACGCAGCGCACCATAGCCATCAGCGAGTTGGGTCATATTCGGCTCGGTGGAGGGCTGCCAGCTTTGCCGGGCCTTTGTGTTGATCGCCGCGTTCAGGCCGCGCAGCAGGACAGCCTGCTCATACGGTTGCTTGACCTGCCGAACCTGCGCAGCCTCTTTGTCCAGCAAGCCATTCAATTCAGCCGCCAAGCCTTTGCCGCTGCGTAGCAGCTTGAGCAGTTGCGGCCAGTCGCGCACATCCCCCGGAGCCAGCAGATCATTGCCCCACAGGTAGATATGGCTGGCGCCCAGCAGCTTTTCCGCTTCCGGGGTTTGCCGCAACTTGTCCGCCAACGGTTCAAACAGCCCCTGCTCCACCAGCCACTGGTGATAACGCTTGGCGCCGGCCAGCGGGTCGCTTTCGCCCAGGTGCAACAGAACGGTCATCGGTGCCGCGGGGTCCAGCGTGGTGAATTCATGGAAGGCGGACAACGCCAGTCCTTTGCCGTCGGCCTGCCAGCTCAAACGGTTGTTGTAAGGATTGGTCATCAGCCAGTTTAGGGTGAACGCGCCGTGATCCACGCCCCACAGCGGCAAGCTGAGGTCCTGGGTGGTGTTGACGTCGCCCTGTTCCAGCAGGAAGTCCTGCCACACACCATTGCCCGCCGGCACGTAATGCCCTTCGGCCAGTGGCCAGATCAGGCCCTTGCCCATGGCGCTGGCGGGTTGGCGCAGGATCGCCAACTCACCGGCATCACGGGCGGTAATCGTCAGGGCAAGATCCCGTTGCTCGAGGGTGGCGCTCAGGCGATAGGCGCCATCGTCCCATTGCCAACTGGCCTGACGGGTGCTTTGGGAGAGCTGGTTGACCCTGTGCGCTGGGCCTCCGCTTGAAGCCTGCACGGCGGTCTTGTCGCTGGGGAAAACGTGGATCGCAAGGGTCGCCGGGTCGATCTCAACCCGCCACAGGGCGTTCTCCAGCACCGTGCCGGCAAGGGCCACGGGCGACAGTAACAAGCTACAAACCAGCAGGAAACAACGCATGGGGCAGGCCTTGGCAAAGGATCAGGCCCGGAGGGTAAAACAATTGATCGGGTGCGAAGGGCAAAAAAATGTTTCAGGGAACATTCCCACGTCCGTGTAGGAATGTCACCGCTGTGGCCGTCAGGCTTGTTCTTTCTTCGGCTCGCGAATCTTGTACCAGGCCACGTACAGCGCCGGCAGGAACAGCAGCGTGAGCAAGGTGGCGATGATGATCCCGCCGATCATCGCGTAGGCCATCGGGCCCCAGAACACTTCACGGGCGATAGGGATCATGCCCAGGCTGGCCGCTGCTGCGGTCAGCAGGATCGGCCGGCGCCGGTGTTCGGTAGCTTCCACCACCGCGTCCCACGGCGTGTAGCCGTCGCGCTCGTAGGCGTCGATCTGCGTCACCAGGATCACCGAGTTACGGATGATGATGCCGATCAGCGCAAGGATCCCCAGAATCGCCACAAAGCCCATGGGCGTGCCCGTGGGAATCAGCGCCAACACCACGCCAATCAGCCCCAGCGGCGCCACGCTGGCCACCAGGAACATCTTCTGCACGCTGTGCAGCTGGATCATCAGGAAGGTCGCCATCAGGAACAGCATCAACGGCACTACCTTGGCAATCGGGCCCTGGGCCTTGCCGCTTTCTTCCACGGTGCCGCCGGTGGCGACCTTGTAGCCCACCGGCAACCCAGCACTGAACTTGTCGATGTCCGGCTTGAGCTGTTTCACCAGGTCGGTCGGCTGCATGTCGTCGCGCACCGCCGCCTTGATGGTGATGGTCGGCTTGCGGTCGCGACGCCATACCAACGGCTGTTCCAGCTCATAACGCACGGTGGCGAACGCCAGCAGCGGAATAGAGGTGCCGTTGGGCGTGACGATCTGCAGGTTCTGCAAGGTTTCCGGCGTACCGCGTTCGGCATCTTCGGCGCGGCCGACCACGTTGATCAGGTAGATATCGTCATGCACCTGGGTCACCGACGCACCGCTGACCACGCTGTTCATCAACTGCGCCACGTCTTCCGACGACAGCCCCAGTTGCCGCGCCTTGTCCTGGGCGATGTCCACCCGCAGGACTTTGCCCGGCTCGTTCCAGTCGTAGATGATCTCGCCCATGTGGGTATTTTTATCGAGCATGGTCGCCAGTTCGATCGCGTGTTTGCGCACCTGGTCGATGTCCTTGCCAGACACCCGGTACTGGATCGGACGCCCCACCGGCGGGCCCATTTCCAGTGGCTGCACGAAGCTGCCCACGCCGACAAAATCTTCCCGCAGGCGTTTTTGCAGGCGCGCAATCAAGGCGCCGCGCTCTTCCAGGCCCTTGCTGACGATCACCAGTTGCGCGTAGTACGGGTTCTCCAGTTGCTGGTCGAGCGGCAGGTAGAAACGGATCGCGCCCTGGCCGATATAGGTGCTCCAGCGGGCGATGTCCGGGTCGTCCTTGATGATCGCCTCAAGACGGTCGACGGCCTTGCGGGTCTCGTTGATCGAGGCGTTTTGCGGCAGGTTGAGGTCGACGAGGATTTCCGGACGGTCCGAGGACGGGAAAAACTGGTTCTGCACAAACTGCATGGAAAACACCGACGCCACAAACAACAGCACCGTGATGCCGATGGCCCACCAGCGATTGCGCATGGCCCAGAGCATGCCGCCATTGAACGCCCGGCCCACCCGGCCGGGCTCGGCATTGTGGGGTTTTACCTTGCTGCTGAGGATATGCACGCCGAGCACCGGCGCGAACAATACCGCGACCACCCACGACACCAGCATTGCCACGGCAATCACCGCGAACAGCGTGAAGGTGTACTCACCCGCCGAACTGGCGTTGAGGCCAATCGGCACAAACCCGGCGACGGTCACCAGCGTGCCGGTCAACATCGGGAATGCGGTGGAGGTGTAGGCGAACGTCGCCGCCTGCTCCTTGGTCTCGCCTTTTTCCAGGCGCGTGATCATCATCTCCACGGTGATCATCGCGTCGTCCACCAACAGGCCGAGGGCAATGATCAACGCGCCCAGCGACACCCGCTGCATGGTGATGCCGCTGTATTCCATGAACACGAACACCAGCGCCAGCACCAGCGGGATCGAGCACGCCACCACCAACCCGGCACGCACGCCGAGGCTGATAAAGCTCACCACCAGCACGATGATCACCGCCTCAAACAACGCGCTGGTAAAGCCGCCAACGGCCTCCTCCACCACTTCGGCCTGGTCGGAAACCTTGTGCACGCCCACACCCACTGGCAGGTCGGCGGTCAGGTCGTCCATGCGTTTGTGCAGGGCCTTGCCGAAGTCCTGGATGTTGCCGCCCTTCTGCATGGCGATGGCCAAGCCGATGGCGGGCTTGCCGTTGAAGCGGAACATCGGCGTCGACGGGTCGACATAGCCACGGGTGATTTCCGCCACGTCGGCCAGCCGATAGAAACGGTCATTGAGCCGCAGGTTGACGTTGGCCAGGTCCTTCTCCGAGGCGAACTGCCCGGAGGTGCGCACCGAAATCCGCTCCGGCCCGGCCTCGATCACCCCAGCCGGCGTCACCGCGTTCTGCGATTGCAGGCTCTGCACCACCTGGCGCTGATCAATCCCCAGGGCCGCGAGTTTGCGGGTGGAGAAATTCAGGTAAATCACTTCGTCCTGCTGGCCGATCATCTCGACCTTGCCCAGCCCCGGTACCGAACGAATTTCGGCGCGCACTTGCTCCACGTAATCGCGCAGCTGGCGCATCGACAGGCCGTCGGCGGTAAACGCGTACACCGAGCCGAACACATCCCCGAACTCGTCGTTGAACGCCGGCCCCTGCAAGCCTTGGGGGAAGCTGCCGCGAATATCGTCGATCTTCTTGCGGACCTGGTACCAGATCTGCGGGATGTCCTTGGCGCTGGTGGTGTCCCGCAGGAACACGAACACCGTGGACTCGCCGGGCCGGGTGTAGCTCTTCACGTAGTCGAGGGAGTCCAGCTCTTCGAGTTTTTTCTCGATGCGGTCGGTGACCTGCTTCAGGGTCTCTTCCTGGGTCGCACCCGGCCAGCGGGTCTGGATCACCATGGTCTTGATGGTGAACGACGGGTCTTCCTCGCGACCGAGGTTCATGTACGAGAACACGCCCATCAGCAGCGCGACGAACATCAGGTACCAGACGAAGGACTGATGCTTGAGGGCCCAGTCGGATAAGTTGAAGCTCCCTTTCATCGCGGGCTGTCCTCGTCGATTTTGACTTTTTGCCCGGGCTTCAGGCTGTTCACGCCGGCACTCACCACCCGCTCGCCGGGTTTGACGCCGGCGTTGAGCAAGGCGCTGTCGGCGTCACGGCTGACGATGCTGACGTCACGGGGCTGTACGGTCTGGCTTTGGGTGTCGATCACCCAGATGCGGGTCTTGCCGTCGGCTTCCTGCAAAGCGCTGAGGGGCAGTTCGATACGCGGAGCGATGGCTGAGCTCAAGGTCACGCTGATAGCGGTGCCGAGGCGAAACGCGGGCGGCGTTTCGGCCAGGGTCAGGCGGGCGCGACGGGTGCGGGTGGCGCTTTGGGCCTGGGGTTCGATCTCGCGCACGGTGGCAGTCGTGCTGATGTTCGGGTCCATTTGCCCGGCGACCAGGAACACCACATCCGGCGGCAGGCGTTCGGCGAGGCCGGCAGGCAAGTCGATGACGGCTTCCTTGATGTCCGGTCGTGCCAGGGTCACCACTTGCTGCCCGGCGCTGACCACCTGGCCGGCCTCGGCATTCCAGGCGGTGACGATGCCTGCATGGTCGGTGCGCAGTTCGGCGTAGTTGAGCTGGTCCTTGGCCTGGTTGACCGAGGCCCTGGCCTGATCCAGGGAAGCCTGGGTGGTTTTCAAGTCAGTCTGGGCGATGTCCAGTTGGGCCTGGGCGCCGACGCCACGGCTGAACAGTTCCTGTTGGCGGCGGGCATTGGCCTGGGCGTTGATCCACTGCGCCTGCACGCGAGCCAGGTCACCTTGGGCAGCACGCAATTGGTTCTGTTGATCGGTGGGGTCGAGCACGGCCAGCAACGCGCCCTGCTCCACTTCGGCGCCCACGTCGACCGCGCGCCGGGCAATGCGCCCGGGCACACGGAAACCCAGGTTGCTTTCATAACGGGCCTGGATCGTGCCGGCGAAGCGGCCGAGGTTTTCCTGGTCTTCGGCTTTCACTTCAATCGACAGCACCGGGCGCACCGGTTCCGGCGCCGGTTCTTCCTTGGAACATGCCATCAACAGCAGGCTGGCGGCGAGCACACACGTCAACTGCTTCATGGCTGCACTCCCTGGGCCTGGGCCTGATCCGGCGGCTGGGCGATTTCCACGATCATGCCGGGGTGCAGCAATTGCCCGCCGGCCACCACGACTTTTTCGCCACCCTTGAGGCCGTCGCTGATGATCACCTTGCCGGTGAGATAACGCGCGACCGTGACCTTGTGCAGTTGCGCCTTGCCGTCGTCGTCCACCAGCCAGACAGCCGGCGCACTGATGTCTTTGGTCAAGGCAGCCCACGGCAATTCGATGCTGGCCTTGGCCGGCCCGTTGGCGGTGGCGCTGACCACCGAGCCCAGTTGCATGCCCTTGGGCAGCGCGTCGAGGGCGATTTTGACTTGCACCGTGCCGGTATTGGCGGCAACGGCCGGGGTGACTTCGCGCACCTTGCCCACGGCGGTGATCTGCGGGTTTTCCAGCAGGCTGACGGTAATCGGCTTGTCCGGCGGCGGCTCCACCAGCAGCGATTCATAGACGTTGAACACCGCGTCGCGCTCGCCATCCCGGGCCAGGCTGAAAATCGGCACGGTGGCCTGCACCACCTGGCCCACCTCGGCCTGGCGGGCGGTGATGATGCCCGGCGCGTCGGCGACCAGCGAGGTGTAGCCCAACTGCTCGCGCGCATTGGCCAACTGCGCCTGGGCCGCGGTCAGCGCGCTCTGGCTGCTGCGCAACGCGGCCTGGGCGGAGTCGTATTCGCTGCGGCTGGTGTAGCCCTTGGGCAAGAGTTTTTCCTGGCGCACAAACGCGGCGGCGGTCTGCTTGACCCGCGCCTGCTCGGCGACCACCTGGGCCTGGGCGGAGTCGACGTTGGTCTGCAAATCTTTCGGATCGAGCTTGGCCAGCACCTGCTTGGCGCTGACGCGGTCGCCGACATCCACCATGCGCTGGATGATCTTGCCGCCGACGCGGAACGACAGATCGGTCTGCACCCGGGCCTGGATATCGCCGGTCAAGGTCACGGCGGCGGCAAAGTCGGTGGACTTCACCGTCTGCACAAACACCCGGGAATGTTCCTTGGGTTCGGCTTTTTCCTGGCCGCAACCGCTCAGCAGCGCCAGCAGGCCAAGGCCGAGGATAAATGTGAGTTTGGGACCGCCCATGCAGGCTCCTTGCTTGATTGACGCGTCGGTGATTATGCGACTGTTAGCGTAGTTCAGGGTTCCGCGTCGTAGGCATTGACTTACAGGAAATCAGGACGCCCGCGACACATCTCCGCCAGCCGACGCAGGTAACATGCGGATCCACATAATCGCGAACATCCTCTCATGCTCAAAACCCTCGCGGTGGCCAATTACCGCTCGATCAACAAATTGGTGGTGCCGCTGGATCGGTTGAACCTGATTACCGGCCCCAATGGCAGCGGCAAGTCCAACCTGTACCGCGCCCTGCGGCTGCTGGCGGAGACGGCCCAGGGCGGCGTGATCAACGCACTGGCCCGCGAGGGTGGGCTGGATTCAACCTTCTGGGCCGGGCCGGAAAGCATCAGCCGGCGCATGCTCAGTGGTGAAGTGGTGGTGGAGCCCATCGTGCGCCAGGGCGCCAAGCGGCTGCGCCTGGGGTTTGCCGCAGAGGATTTCAGCTATGCGATTTCCCTGGGGTTGCCCGAGAAAACCTTGTCCTATTTTTCCCTGGACCCGGAGATCAAGAAAGAATGCATCTGGGCCGGCCACGTGTACCGTCCGGCGAGCCTGCTGGTGCAGCGCTCCGGCCCGATGGTACGTGCCCGCGATGGCCGAGCCTGGGATGTACTGGCCCAGCACACGCCGAACTACCACAGCCTGTTCGATCAGGTCGGCAGCCTGCGGGGTTCGCCGGAGGTGTTGCTGCTGCGCGAAAGCATTCGCGGCTGGCGCTTTTATGACCACTTTCGCAGCGACGTCGACGCCCCGGTGCGCCAGCCGCAACTGGGCACGCGTACGCCGGTGCTGCATCACGACGGTCGGGATTTGGCGGCGGCGTTGCAGACCATTCGCGAGATTGGCGACCCGGACGCCTTGCAGCGGGCGATCAGCGATGCGTTTCCCGGCGCGCGGTTGAATATCGAGCCATTGCAGGGCGGCCGTTTTGCCATCGAGTTTTATCAGGAAGGGTTGCTGCGGCCGTTATCGGCGGCGGAGCTATCGGACGGGACCTTGCGCTACTTGCTGCTGGTGGCGGCGCTGCTGACGCCGAGACCACCGACGATGATGGTATTGAACGAACCGGAAACCAGCTTGCACCCGGATCTGTTGCCAGCATTGGCGCGGCTGATCATCCAGGTGTCGCAGCAGTGTCAGGTGTGGGTGGTGTCCCATGCCAGCCGCTTGATTGCGGCGTTGCAGCAGGATGAAGGGTGTAATTCGATCGTGCTGGAGAAGGTGATGGGGCAGACGCAGGTGGTGGGGCAGCGGGTGCTGGATGAGCCGGCGTGGCATTGGCCCAGCTGATGATCGTTCCCACGCTCTGCGTGGGAACGCATCACGGGACGCTCCGCGTCCCAGCAGCAGACGCGGAGCGTCCAAGGCGGCATTCCCACGCGGAGCGTGGGAACGATCATTGACGGGTCAACCCTGCCACTTCCCGCCTTCAACAATCACACTCTCAGGCTTGGTGTCATCGCTCAGTTCCTTGCGAACATACTGGTCATACAGCTTGAGCAGATACTTCTCTTCGCCCAACTTCGCCAGCTCGGCATTCACCCAATCCCGCAATTCGATGTTGCCCTTCTTCACCGCCGGCGCAATCGGCGCTTCATCCCCCAGTTTCTGCTCCAGCACACGGTAGCCCGGGTTCTGCTTGGCCCAGCTGAACAGCACCAGGTTGTCCTGGGCATAGGCATCACCACGGCCCGCCGACAACGCTTGCAGCGACTCGGAATTTTTCTCGAACTTCAGCAGTTTCCAGTCCGGGTGGTTCTTGGTCAGCCAGATATCCGCGGTGGTGCCGGTGGTGACGATGGTGGTGCGGGTCGCCAGGTCGTCCAGGCTCTTCACCGAGCTGTCCTGCGGCACCAGGGCCTGCACCGCGACTTTCAGGTTCGGGTTGGTGAAGTCCACCGCTTCCTTGCGCTCCGGCGTCACCGTCATGTTGGCGAGGATCAGGTCGACCTTGTCACTTTGCAGGAACGGAATGCGGCTCGCCGGTTCTACGGCGACGAATTCAACCTTGTTCTCGTCGCCCAGCAGGTCCTTGGCGAAACGGCGGCCGATGTCGGTATCGAAGCCGACATAACGGCCGGACTCATCCACGAAACCAAACGGCGGCTTGTCGGTGAATACGCCGACGATCAGCTTGTCCCGCGCCTTGATCTTGTCGATGTAGCTCACCGCAGCGGGTGCCGGGGTGGCAGCGGCAGCCGTCTTGGCGGGCTCTTCGGACTTATTGCAGCCGGCCAGCAAAGCGAGGCCGAACAGGGGGAATAACAACTTGGCAGTTTTCATGACAGCTCCAGTTCCTTGGTTCTTTTGGGCAGTGTTGAAACGAAGGAGAACTTCTCCAGGAACTGCTGCGCGCGTGCGGTTTGCGGGTTCGTAAAGAATGCCTCGGGGGTGTTTTGTTCGAGGATGCGGCCGGCCTCCATGAACACCACGCGGTCGGCGACGGCGCGGGCGAAGGCCATTTCATGGGTGACGATCAGCAGGGTCATGCCGTCCCGGGCCAGGCCCTGGATCACTTCCAGTACTTCCTTGACCATCTCCGGGTCGAGGGCGGCGGTGACTTCGTCAAACAGCATGACCTGCGGGTTCATGCACAACGAGCGGACGATGGCGATGCGTTGCTGCTGGCCGCCCGACAGCTGGCGCGGGTAGGCGTCGCGTTTGTCGGAGAGGCCCACCCGTTCCAGCAGTTTTTCAGCCTGGGCCCGGGCTTCGCGGGGTTCGCGTTTTTGCACTTTCA
The DNA here is from genome assembly GCF_013386835.1 of Pseudomonas sp. IPO3774. Taxonomy (NCBI): domain Bacteria; kingdom Pseudomonadati; phylum Pseudomonadota; class Gammaproteobacteria; order Pseudomonadales; family Pseudomonadaceae; genus Pseudomonas; species Pseudomonas sp. IPO3774. The sequence goes on along the minus strand of NZ_JACAQY010000038.1, from coordinate 5,010 downwards.
GCGGGCCGAGCAGGAGGTTGTCGAGCACGCTCATGTGCGGGAACAGGTGATAACTCTGGAACACCATGCCCACGTCCTGGCGCACCTGGCGCCAGTCGGTGGCCTTGTCCAGCAGCTCCTTGCCCGCAAAACGCAGGCTACCGCTGTGGGCCACTTCCAGGCCATTGAGGCACCGCAGCAAGGTGCTTTTGCCGCAACCGCTGGGGCCGAGGATCACCACCACTTCGCCGCTTTGCACACTCAGGTCGATGCCGTCGAGCACCTGCTGGTCGCCGAAAAACTTGTTGAAACCCTGGAACTCGATCAATGCGCTCATGCTTGGGCCCAGCGCCGTTCCAGCACCTTGGAGGCGGCCGACAACGGGTAGCAGATAAAGAAGAAAAACAGGAACAGCGCGCCGTAGATCAATACGGACTCGTAGGTGCGCTCGATGATTTGCTGGCCGACCTTGATCACGTCCACCACACCGATCAGCACCGCCAGGGAGCTGGTCTTGATGATGCGGGTGTAGACGTTGATGGTCGGCGGCGTCATGCGTTTCAGGGCCTGGGGCAACAGCACGTAGCCGTACAGTTGCGGGTCCGACAGGCCAATCGACAGGCCGGCTTCACGCTGGCCTCGGGGCAACGAATGCAACGCACCGCGCACCACTTCGCCGACTTCACTGGCACCCCACAGCGACAACACCAGCACGGCGCACCAGAAGCTCGGAATGCTCAGGCCAAAGAAAATCGGCAGGCCGAAGAACAGCAAGTACAACCACACCAACACCGGAATGGCGCGGAACAGCTCCAGGTAAATCCGCAGCACCAGGTTGATCGCTTTCGAATTCAACGTGCGCAGTACGCCATACACCACGCCGCCGACGGTGCTGAAGGCGATGCTCAAGAACGAGATCGACAGGGTTTGCGCCGCGCCCTTGCCCAGTTGCGGCAAGGACACCCAGAGTAATTCAAGACCCGAACTGGCCATGCTGGAGCCTCCTTTCAAGGCGGCTGAGCAGCAGCGACAGCGGCAGGAATAACAGCACGCAGATCAACGTGAGCACCGCGAGCATTTCGTAGGTTTTGTAGTAGAGGGCGATATAGCTTTTGGTGGTGTAGAGAATCTCCGGCACCGCCACCGCCGACACGATCGTGGTTTCCTTGAGCAGGAAAATAAAGTTCGCAAACAGCGCCGGCAGGCTGAGGATCCCGGCCTGGGGCAGGATCACATGGCGCAGCAGTTGCCAGTGGGACAGCCCGATGGACTTGCCCGATTCGATCTGTGCCAGCGGTACCGCCTCGACACCGGCGCGCAACACTTCCGTGAGGTAGGCGCCGCCGAGAAAGGTCATGGTGATGATTGCCGCCCAGAACCCGGAGATATTCAGCCCCAGGGCCGGCAACGCGAAGTAGACGAAAAACAGTTGGATCAGCAGCGGTGTGTTGCGCGCCAACTCCACGTACAGCGCCACCAGGCGCCACACGTAGGGCGTGCGAAACACCAGCAGCGCGGCGTTGATCAAGGCCACCAGCATGGAGGTGCCAATGGCGATCAGGCCGACTTGCAGGGTAACGCCCACGGCCTTGAGAAACGCTGGCAGCGTGCTGAGGATAAATGCGTAATCGAAGGTCATCTGAAATCCCTGACGCCGCAGGGGTAAAGCGGCGTTGGTGCGGTCCGGTCCAGCGTGGGTAACGCCGGGTAGCGCCGACTTTAAAGGTATAAAAAGCAAAATTTAAATACCGAAATAGCATATTGATATCACCCAAATAGATAACCTGCGGATTCGCGGTGCAGATGGATGACAGCTACTGTTCCCGGGGAAGTAGGAAGGGTCTTTTTATCGGAGCTTCACTTCAGGGATAGGCAGCGCGTGGCCAGACTGACGGCCAACCAACAGCGAGGGAGTGAGCGATGAACGAGGCAAAACCGATTGATCCGCAGGAACTGGTGAAGTGGCTGGTGGCGCTACGCAGGGCCATTAACAGTCGAAATATCTGAGCTGACACAGTCCCAAATGTGGGAGCGGGCTTGCTCGCGAATGCGGTGTATCAGTCAGCAGATGTGTTGGCTGACCCACCGCATTCGCGAGCAAGCCCGCTCCCACATTTCGATTGTGTTCCAGCCATAAAAAACGCCGACGCTGTAGAAGCCGTCGGCGTTTAAACCTTGAAGGAGGTTTTTGGGTTCGATCAGAACGCCGGCACGACCGCGCCGTTGTATTTCTTCTCGATGAAAGCTTTCACTTCAGGGCTGGTCAGGGCTTTGGCCAGCTTCTGGATCGCGTCGCTGTCCTTGTTGTCCGGGCGGGCAACCAGGAAGTTCACGTACGGCGACTTGGCGTCTTCGATGATCAACGCGTCCTTGGCCGGGTTCAGGCCGGCTTCCAGGGCGTAGTTGGTGTTGATCAGGTCCAGGTCAACCTGGTCCAGGACGCGTGGCAGCAGCGCCGATTCCAGCTCTTTGAATTTCAGGTGTTTCGGGTTGCTGGCGATGTCTTTCGGCGTGGCCAGGGCGTTGGTCGGGTCTTTCAGAGTGATCACGCCAGCCTTTTGCAGCAGCAGCAGGGCACGGCCGGAGTTGCTGCCTTCGTTCGGGATGGCCACGGTGGCGCCATCTTTGAGCTCAGAGATGTTTTTGATTTTTTTCGAGTAGCCGCCGAAGGGTTCAACGTGCACACCGACCACGGTGACCAGGTTGGTGCCTTTACCCTTGTTGAAGTTTTCCAGGTACGGCAGGGTCTGGAAGTAGTTGGCGTCCAGACGCTTCTCGGCCACCTGTACGTTCGGTTGTACGTAGTCGGTGAAGACTTTGATTTCCAGGTCCACGCCTTCTTTGGCCAGGGTCGGCTTGACCAGCTCAAGGATCTCGGCGTGCGGGATCGGGGTAGCGGCTACCACCAGTTTCTCGTTGGCCTGGGCGAAGCTTGCGGTCAGGGCAGCCGCCAGTGCGGTAAACAACAGAACCTTTTTCATGCAGTGTCCTTATCGAAAATCCGGGTCGTCTGGGACGGCCGCTTTTTTAGTGGATGCCAGCGAAGTGCTATCGCGGCGTGGAGCGGACAATACCGAGGTTTTTTATTCCAGAACAATACTTTTTATTCACTTTGATATTCCATTTTGTTCATGCAGGAGCCCGTCTTGCCGGCGATGGCGGTCTTGAGCCTTGCGATGCTCCTGAGGACGCCATCGCCGGCAAGCAGGGCCCCTACAAAACAGCGTGTTCTTTCAGATAGCTTTTCAGGGCTTCAACCTCGGCGGCGCTGGCGTGGCCAAGAATTCGCCGCACCTGCTCCACAGGCGAACCCGCCACGGGCAGGTTCAAATGCTCAGGCAGAATCTCGTCGCCACTGCTGACCAGCAAGGCAAAGTGAATCACGTTCTCCAACTCCCGGGTGTTGCCCGGCCAGCTGTGATGCTCCAGCACGCGCTGGGCTTCGTCGCTGATCAGCGGCACCGGCAGGTCGAGGCGCTGGCTGTAGATGCCGAGGAAATATTCGGCCAGTGACAGGATGTCGCCCACCCGCTCGCGCAGTGCGGGCAGCTCCAGTTGGCCTTCGCTGAGGTAATGGAACAGGCGCTCATGAAACTTGCCGGCCGCCACGGCCTGGGCGAGATCGATGCTGGTGGCCGCCACCAGCCGCACATCCACCGGGCTTGGCTGATGGGCGCCGACGCGAGTGACTTCGTGGTTTTCCAGCGCCGCCAGCAGCTTGACCTGGATTGGCAGCGGCAAGTCGCCGATTTCATCCAGGTACAACGTGCCGCCGTTGGCCGAGCCAAACCAGCCGGCGCGGCTGCTGGCTGCGCCGCTGTGGCTGCCTGCGGCGTAGCCGAACAGTTCGGCGTCGGCGTATGTCGGGCTGATGGCGCCGCAATTCACCGAGACAAACAGGCCGGTGCGGTCGCTGCCACGGTGGATATGCCGGGCGAGCAACTCCTTGCCGCTGCCGGTTTCGCCGCGTATCAACACGGGCAAGGCGCGGGGGGCAAGGTTTTCGAGGTCTTCGCGCAGTTGCCGCGAACGCGGGTCGACAAACACCAGCGCCTTGGCACGAATGCTCAGGGGGCTTTTTTCGGCGTCGGGGAAGGTCAGCAGGGGCTGACCGAAGGTTTCATGCAGGCTCATGGCAGGCTCCCGCCCCATCCACGAAGGGGAAGGGGCGTTTAAAAAATTTTATGCACGGCGCCGGGAGTGATGTTCCAGGCGATTTTGCAGGCGATAGAGGTAGGCGAAACCCTGTTCCCAGCGTTGATGGCCGGACTTCACGTTGATGTGCCCGGCGCCCGCGAGAATTCCCGCTTCGGCGCCCCAGTTACGTGCCAGTTCCAGGGCGCGGGTGGCGCTGACGGCGCTGTCGTTGTCGGAGCTGACGACCTGGCTTGGGAAGGGCAACAGGTGGCTGGGGATTGGCGCAAAGTTACGCAGGGCGGGTGCGCAGGCAGGGCGTTCGACATCGGCCGGGGCCACCAGCAGGGCGCCGCGTACCTGACGCAGGAACTGCACCGGTGCGGTGGCCGCCCAATGGGCGACGGTGATGCAGCCCAGGCTGTGGGCGATCAGAATCACCGGGGTGCTGTCGGCGGCGATGGCTTCGGCCAGGGCGGCCACCCAGTCTTCGCGGCGTGGGGTGAGCCAGTCGGCCTGCTCCACGCGCGCGCTGTTGGGCAGGCTGTTCTGCCAATGACTTTGCCAATGATCTTCTGGCGATCCTTGCCAGCCCGGCACGATCAGATAACGAATCGACTCGCTGTGCATGGGTGTGCCCTCCTGCAGCGTTTAACGTTGTGGGTCAGTATAGGCACGGGGTATATATTCGTTAAGGAATAAGAAGCTATTTATTAATAACCAAAATGTTTGTTTGAGAGTGATGGGGGGTTTAGGGGGATGGGGGTACATATCCGTTTCTTCGGTTATGGCCGCTATTGGTTCCGCTCTTACAGCGGCTCACTTTTGAAGAGCGCAAAAGTAAGCAAAACGCTCTTGCCCCACCACTCGGCACCTCGCCTAGGCTCGGAGTGCCCC
>NZ_JACAQY010000037.1:0-25394 GCF_013386835.1 Pseudomonas sp. IPO3774 | reverse complement strand
CAACCATAGAATCTCCCACAATGGTTTTGTGGTGTTCTTTAACTCGGCAGCCAGAGCCGGAAGCGTGCACCACCCAATGGCGAAGCCTGGGCCGTCAATGTTCCGCCCTGCGCCTCCAGCGCCCGCCGGCTGATGGCCAATCCCAGGCCAAAACCGCCAGTGGCTCGATCCCGGCTGCGATCCAGCCGGTAGAACGGCTCGAAAATCCGCTCCCGCTGGTCAACCGGAATGCCAATACCGTCATCATCCACGCAAATCTCGCACCCACTGGGACACACCTTCACCCCCACCTGAATTCGCCGCTCGCAATACCGCATGGCGTTGCGCAGCAGGTTTTGCAGGGCACGGGCGGTCAGGCGCGGGTCCAGGGTGAAGCGTTCCACGGCGCAGTCCAGCACCACGTCCATCACGATATCGGGGTTTTCCAGTTCGTCGTCGACGCTGCCCAGGATGCTGTCGATGAACTCATCCAGCACCACTTCCACCCGCTCGGGTGTTTGCGCCGGGTTTTGCAAACGGCTGTAGGAGAGCAGCTCCAGCACCAGCTCATCCAGCTCGCGAATGTGCGCCACCAACCCTTGCAGCCGCTCACGGCTGGCCGCCGGGAGGTCGTCGGACAGCGCCAGGGCCAGGCCGAAGTCCAGGCGCGTCAGCGGCGTACGCAGTTCATGGGAGACGGCATTGAGCAAGTCGCGTTGCTGGTTGAGCAGCTGTTCGATGTCGTTGGCCATGGTGTCGAACACCGCCGCCAGGCTGCCGATGTTGGAGCTGGGCGGGATTTTTGTGCGGGCCGCAAGGTTGCCCTGGCCGAGTTGCGCGGCGGTGCTTTTCAGGCGCTCCAGGTCGCGCCAGTGGGGCCGCAGCCAGAACAGCAGGCATGCCAGCAGCGCCGCGCCGATCAGCACGTTCATGCTCCAGTACAGCAGGTTCATGTCCAGCGGGTCCGGCGGTACCGAGACCTTGACCACCAACTGGTCGTCCAGGGCCGAGCTGACGTCGTCCGCCCAGCCCCACTCGCCCAGGCGAATCACCATCTGGTCTTTTTCCAGCAGGCGCTGTTCTTCAGGGGTGTAGCTGGCGTCCTGGATACGCAGCAGTTGCACCTTTAGCGGCGCGAAATCCGCCGACAGTCGCACGGTGACATTGGCCCACTGCTCCATCGGCACCCGTCGATACTCCTTGACGATCAGGCTCTGCATGCCTCGGGACTGCTCGATGTTGTAGTTCATGTAACGGTGTTCAAACAGCTGGATCACCGCCCGGGGCACCAGGTAAATCGCGGCGGCGAAGGTGACGATGGTGATCAGGTACAGCCGAATCAGGACGCGAAACATGGCTCAGCATTCCCACTCGGAACGGCTGAACAGGTAGCCCTTGCCCCACACCGTCTTGATCTTGCGCGCCTCGCCCGCGTGGTCGTCGAACTTGCGCCGCAGCTTGGAAATCGCCACGTCCACCGAACGGTCGGTGCCGTTGAACTCGATGCCGCGCAGGCGTTGCAGGATCTGGTCGCGGCTGAGCACTTCGCCGGCGTGCCGGGCCAGCACCACCAGCAGGTTGTATTCACCGCTGGACAGCTCAACCGGCTGGCCGCGCCAGGTCACGGTACGTTCCGACAGGTCGATGCACAGGTTGCCCATCAGGATCTGGTCGTTGGCCACCTGGGGTTCGGTGAGGCTGCTGCGGCGCAGCAAGGTTCGCACCCGCGCCAGCAATACCCGCGGCTCGCAGGGTTTGGTGACGTAGTCGTCGGCGCCCATTTCCAGGCCCAACACCTGGTCATGGCTGTCGTCGCGGGCGGTGAGCATCAGGATCGGCAGCGTGGCCGAGTCGGCCCGCAGCAACCGGCAGACCTGCAGGCCGTCGAGGCCCGGCAGCATCAGGTCGAGAATCACCAGGTCCGGTGGGTTGAGCCGCGCACGCTCACGCACGTGGTCACCCCGGCTGAGCACGCTGACGTGATAGCCGTTGCGTTCCAGGTAACTGGCGATCAATTCGGAGAGCGCGGCGTCGTCTTCCACCAGAAGAATGTTGGGCATGGTATTTCCAAATAATACAATTTCTGAGTAGTACGCAAATCCAATGTGGGAGCGGGCTTGCTCGCGAAGGCGGTGTTTCAGTTAACGCACACGGCGACTGACACACCGCCTTCGCGAGCAAGCCCGCTCCCACATTTGATCTTCGGTGTCAGGAAGATCGTGTAAGGTTCGGCGGCTATGAAGGATATACGCCCGCGTGCATCTGTGGGTCGCACCTTACATTTCTTCACACACCACCTACAGAGCTTCACAGCACTGTGGCGGGGGCGCCCGTAGGATGCGCCAGTCAATATTGGGATATGAGCATGTCGAAGAATCTGTTTGCGCCGTTTTGCCTGTTGGCCCTGACACTGGCGTTGAGCGCGTGTGGCAAGTCGGCGGACGACGCCGCCGAGGCGCCGCTGGCCAAGGTGCGGATCGAAACCCTGGAAGCCAAGCCCCTGTCCATCACCAGCGAGTTGAGCGGACGGATTGCCGCGCCACGCATCGCCGAAGTGCGCGCCCGGGTGGCCGGCGTGGTGTTGCAACGGGTGTTCAAGGAAGGCCATGACGTCAAACAGGGCGATGTGCTGTTCCGGATTGACCCGGCGCCGTTCAAGGCCGACCTCGACAGCGCCCAGGCCAGCCTGCGCAAGGCCGAGGCCAATGCATTCCAGGCGCGCTTGCAAGAGCAGCGCTACAGCCAACTGGTGGAAGGCAACGCCATCAGCGGCCAGGAATACGACAACGCCCGCGCCGCCGCCCGGCAAACCGCCGCCGATGTGGCCGCCAACCAGGCCGCCGTGCAGCGCGCCAAATTGAACCTGGGTTATGCCACCGTGACTGCGCCGATTTCCGGTCGGATTGGCCGTGCGCTGGTGACCGAAGGTGCGCTGGTGGGCCAGAACGAAGCCACACCGATGGCGCTGATCCAGCAACTGGACCCGATCCACGCCGACCTGACCCAATCCACCCGCGAGCTGAACGACCTGCGCCGGGCCTTTCGCGCCGGGCACTTGAAGCAAGTCGGCCAGGACCAGGCCAAGGCCACGCTGATCCAGGATGACGGCAGCCTGTACCCGCTGCCGGGCAAGTTGCTGTTCGCCGAGATCAGCGTCGACCCGGGCACCGGGCAGATCATCTTGCGCAGCGAGTTCCCCAACCCGGACCTCGACCTGCTGCCCGGCAGCTTTATCCGCGTGCGCCTGGAGCAAGCCGTCGACCAGCAAGGGATCAGCGTGCCGCAACGGGCGATCACCCGCGACAGCGCCGGGATCCCGATGGTGTTGCTGCTGGACGCCGAGCAAACCGTGAGCCAGCAGCCGGTAGAACTGGGTTCGGTGGTCAATGACCGCTGGGTGGTGACCCGCGGCCTGAAGGCCGGTGACCGTATCGTCGTCGAAGGCCTGCAACACGCCCGCCCTGGCGAGAAAGTCCAGGTCGACGACAGCCCCGCGCCCATCGCCCAGGCATCCGGCCAATAAGGATCGTTAAACATGCCGCAGTTCTTTATTGACCGCCCGATCTTCGCCTGGGTGGTCGCCCTGTTTATCCTGCTGGCCGGCGCCCTCGCCATCCCGCAGTTGCCAGTCGCGCAGTACCCCAACGTCGCGCCGCCGAAAGTCGAGATCTATGCAGTGTACCCGGGTGCCTCCGCGCAAACCCTGGACGAAAGCGTGGTCAGCCTGATCGAGCAGGAGCTTAACGGCGCCGATCACCTGCTGTATTTCGAATCCCAGAGCAGCCTCGGTTCGGCCACCATCACCGCCACCTTTCAGCCGGGCACCGACCCGGAGATGGCCCAGGTTGACGTGCAAAACCGTCTCAAGGCGGTGGAGCCGCGCCTGCCCCAAGCCGTCACGCAGCAAGGCTTGCAGGTGGAGAAAGTCTCCGCCGGCTTCCTGCTGCTGGTGACCCTGACCTCCAGTGATGGCAAGCTCGATGACGTGGCGCTCAGCGATTACCTGGCGCGCAACGTGATGAACGAACTCAAGCGCCTGGACGGTGTGGGCAAGGCCCAGCTGTACGGCGCCGAACGCGCAATGCGCATCTGGATCGACCCGCAGAAGCTGATCGGCTTCAACCTGACCCCGGCCGACGTCAACGCGGCGATTGCGGCGCAGAACGCCCAGGTGTCGGCCGGCAGCATCGGCGATTTGCCGGGCACCAAGACCCAGGAAATCACCGCGTCGATCCTGGTGAAAGGCCAACTCTCGACCCCGGCCGAATTTGCCGACATCGTGCTCAAGGCCAACCCGGACGGTTCCACCGTGCGCGTCGGTGACGTGGCGCGGGTGGAAATCGGCAGCCAGGAATACCAGTTCTCCACCCGCCTGAACGGCAAGCCGTCCACCGCCGTCAGCGTGCAGCTGTCACCGGGCGCCAACGCCTTGAGCACCGCGACCTTGGTGCGGGCGAAGATGGACGAACTGGCGCGCTACTTCCCGGCCAACGTCGAATACAAGATCCCTTACGACACTTCGCCATTCGTGAAGGTCTCGATCACCAAGGTGGTGTACACCCTGGGCGAAGCGATGTTGCTGGTGTTTGCGGTGATGTTCCTGTTCCTGCAGAACATCCGCTACACATTGATCCCGACGCTGGTAGTGCCCATCGCGCTGATGGGCACCTTTGCGACGATGCTGTTGCTGGGCTTCTCGATCAACGTGCTGACCATGTTCGGCATGGTGCTGGCCATCGGCATTTTGGTGGACGATGCGATTGTGGTGGTGGAGAACGTCGAGCGGATCATGGTTACCGAGGGCCTGTCGCCCAAGGAGGCCACGCGCAAGGCCATGGGCCAGATTACCGGGGCGATTGTCGGTATCACCCTGGTGCTGGTGGCGGTGTTCCTGCCGATGGCGTTCATGCCGGGTTCGGTAGGCGTGATCTATCAGCAGTTCTCGTTGTCGATGGCCACCTCGATCCTGTTCTCGGCATTCCTCGCCCTGACCTTGACCCCGGCCCTGTGCGCGACCTTGCTCAAGCCGATTGCCAAGGGCGAGCACCATGAGAAAGGCGGGTTCTTCGGCTGGTTCAACCGGCGCTTCGAGCAGTTCACCGACCGCTATGAAGGCTGGGTGGCCTACGCCCTCAAGCGCAGCGGGCGTTACCTGTTGATCTATCTGGTGCTGGTGGTGGGGCTTGGGGTGTTGTTCGCCCGCCTGCCCTCCTCCTTCCTGCCGGTGGAAGACCAGGGCTACACCATCACCGATATCCAGCTGCCGCCGGGCGCCAGCAAAAACCGCACGGTGCAGGTGGCCGAGCAGATCGAGGCACACAACGCCGGCGAGCCGGGCGTGGGCGATACCACGATGATCATGGGTTTCAGCTTCTCCGGTTCGGGGCAGAACGCCGCGCTGGCGTTTACCACGCTCAAGGACTGGTCGGAGCGCAGCAGCAAGGATTCCGCCGCGGCCATTGCGGACCGTGCCAACGCGGCTTTCAGTGAGCTGAAGGACGCGATTGCCTATGCAATCCTGCCACCGCCGGTGGATGGCCTGGGCACCTCCAGTGGTTTCGAGTTCCGCCTGCAGGACCGTGGTGGCGTCGGCCATGCCGCGTTGATGGAGGCCCGCACCGAACTGCTGGCCGCTGCCGAGAAAAGCCCGATCCTGGCCAACGTGCGTGAAAGCGCCCTGGCCGAAGCTCCGCAAGTACAGCTTGAGGTGGACCGCAAGCAAGCCAATGCCCTGGGCATTTCCTTTGCCGATATCGGCAATGTGCTGTCCTCGGCCATCGGTTCGGCCTATATCAACGACTTCCCCAACCAGGGCCGCATGCAGCGGGTGGTGGTGCAGGCCGAAGGTGATCAGCGCAGCCAGGTGGCCGACCTGATGAAGATCCATGTGCGCAACAATGCCGGGAAGATGGTGCCGCTGTCGGCCTTCGTCGAGGCGCGCTGGATTCAGGGCCCCGCCCAGTTGACCCGCTACAACGGCTACCCGGCTATCGCGATTTCCGGTGAATCGGCACCGGGCCACAGTACCGGCGAGGCGATGGAGGAAATCCAGCGCCTGGTCAGCCAACTGCCCGCCGGACTGGGCCAGGAATGGACCGGCCTGTCGTTGCAGGAGCGCTTGTCCGGCTCCCAGGCACCGCTGCTGCTCGGTTTGTCGCTGCTGATCGTGTTCCTGTGCCTGGCGGCGCTGTATGAGAGCTGGTCGATTCCGACCTCGGTGCTGCTGGTGGTGCCCCTCGGCGTGCTCGGCGCGGTATTGGCCGTAAGCTTGCGCGGGATGCCCAACGATGTGTTCTTCAAGGTCGGCCTGATTACCATCATTGGGCTGTCGGCGAAGAACGCGATCCTGATCATCGAGTTTGCCAAGGACCTGTATGACCAGGGTGAAGACCTGATCGACGCCACGTTGAAAGCCGCACGCCTGCGCCTGCGGCCGATCATCATGACGTCCCTGGCGTTCATCCTCGGCGTAGTGCCGTTGGCGATTGCCACGGGCGCCAGCTCGGCCAGCCAGCAGGCCATCGGTACCGGGGTGATCGGCGGCATGATTACCGCGACGCTGGCGGTGGTGTTTGTGCCGGTGTTCTTCGTCGTGGTCATGAAGCTGGTGCGCAAGCGCCACACGTAATAAATGCGCTATGGTGCTTACACATCCCTGATTTGTGAGCGCCATGCCCTTCCTCGCACGCACCCACCCTCGCCTGTCCTCCGCCGCCGTCCTGGGCCTGGCGGTGGGGCTCCTGGCTCCCGCCGACACGATCATCAGCAAAATCCTCATCGGCTGGAACGCCGGGGTCTGGACCTACCTGGTGCTGATGCTGTGGCTCACCAGCCATTCCCGCGCCGACGACGTGAAACGCATCGCCGAGATCGAGGACGAGAACGCCGGCCTGGTGTTGTTCATGGTGTGCATTGCGGCGATTGCCAGCCTGGCGACCATCACCCTGAACCTGGTGGGCACCAAGGACTTGAGCGATAGCCAGCGCCTGTTGCATTACGGCTTCACCGGCCTGACGGTGGTTGGCTCATGGCTGCTGATCGGGGTGATTTTCAGCGTGCACTATGCGCGCCTGTATTACACCTGGGACGGCCCCGAGCCGGCACTGCGCTTTGCCGAGGATTTACGTACGCCCAATTACTGGGACTTCCTGTACTTCTCGTTCACCATCGGCGTGGCGGTGCAAACGGCGGATGTCGGGGTTGCCACGCGTACCATGCGCAAGGTGGTGCTGGGGCAATCGTTGATCGGGTTTCTGTTCAACACGGCGATCCTGGGGTTCTCGATCAATATTGCCGCCGGATTGTTTGGATGAAGCTGCACAAACCTTCTAGACGCTAAGCCCCTGCAGGAGCGAGCTTGTTCGCTCCTGCAGTGTTCCACCCCATAGGTATTTTATGGCCGCCCACAACTGGATCGACCTGGCTCAGGACGCCGACACCGGCATCGAGACCCTGCGCGCGCATTTCGAGGGCCACGCCTACGACCCGCACTGGCACGACAGCTACCTGGTGGGCGTCACGGAGCAAGGTGTGCAGCAGTTCAACTGCCGGCGCACCCGCCATAACAGCGTGCCCGGCCAGGTGTTCCTGGTGGAGCCCGGCGAGCTGCACGACGGCAATGCGCCCACGGCGGACGGTTTTACCTACCACATGCTTTACCTCGACCCGCAGTGGTTGGCGCGGGAAGTCAGCGCAGTGTTCGAAGAAGCGCCGCTCGACAGCCAGCTGGGGTTTGCCAGCACCCTGGCCAGCGACCCGCGCCTGGCCCTGGCCACCAGCCGGGCCTTCCAGACCTTGCACGGAGGTGAGCTGCGCATCGTGCGGCAACAGGCGATGGACCAACTGCTCGAACGCCTCACTGCGCAACTGCACTGGCGCACCCGCTACCATGAAGACCCTCGCCTGCCACGGGTGGCGCACAAGGCCCGGGAATACCTGCATGCGCACCTGCAGCAAGATGTGGGCATGGATGAACTGGCGCGGGCCTGCGGCGTCGATCGCTTTCGCCTTACCCGCGCCTTCAAGAGCGCCTTCGGCCTGCCACCCCATGCCTACCTGGTGCAACTGCGCCTGGCCCGCGCCCGGCATTGGCTGGCCAACGGCAAGCAACCCGCCGACGTGGCGGTTGCCCTGGGCTTTGCCGACCAGAGTCACCTGGGGCGCTGGTTCGTGAGGGCGTATGGCCTGACGCCGGCGGCGTATCGCAAGCGGTGTTCAAGCGTTTTGCAGCGCTAGCTGCGCCACCACCACTCGTCGGCACTGTCAATTCTCACAGGTTCGCCACGCCCCCCGATAGGTGTTTGATCTCCTTGTCAGCAGTCGGCCACTCAGGGCCGCGCCTCATTCAAGGAAGCCTGTCCATGCCCAATTTTCCCATAGCCCCGGATAATGCGCCGCTGGGCGACAACAACCCGCCCGGCAACGCCCTCGTGCTGCATAACCCATCGTCAGGCCTGGCGTCGCGCCGCGTCGAAGACCTCGACCCACCCAAGTCAGCCTATCCGTCGGTCCCGCTGGATGCCACGCTGTATCCTGAAAGAGGGGTCTACGGCCTGGGCATCCGCCACGTGCGCCCCTTTGCCCAGTGGACCTTCGAACGCTGGTTCAACTTCAATTACGACTTCTACGCCCTCTACCTCAACGACCTGGTCAATGCAGTCGCCGCCGATATTGCGCTTGAAGACCGGGACCGTTACGACTTGTTCGTCCCCGAAGAATTCATCCCCGAAGGCGACGTCCAGATATACGGCCGCGTAGTGCGGGCCGGCAGCGGCCAGGAGAGTACGTCGCCGCTGCAAACCATCCTGATCAAGACCACCCGCCCCGGTGGCCGCGATAACGACCCCGGCAGCAAATGGCACCCGGGCCTGGTGATGACGGTGGAAGGCCTGCCTGAGGGCTCCACCGTTAATATAGATAATGCCAACAGCGGGGTCTGGTGCCTGATCCAGCGCTATGAAAACCTGCGCCAGAATGACCAGATCGAGCTGTCGTGGGATGGGGTTTTAGTCACGCATATCGTCAGCCCGGCCGAAGTCGCGGGTTCAGGGCCGATTCGCGTCTTTGTCTCCAGGGACATCATTTTGCAGGGGGGGCATTTCGGCAAGCTGACCCTGCGGTTCCGGGTCTCGGACGTGGTGCAAAACTTCTCCGGGGATAAATACCAGTACTCCAAACCCTACTTCCTGGACAGCGAGCTGGATCCGAACCTGCTTTTTGCACCGATCTTCCTGGTGGATTACGAAGAGGCGACCCAGATCGACTTCGATACCCAGAGCGAGGCAACCTTCGAAGTGCTGGTGACGGTGCCTCGGCAAACCCCGGCGCCCCTGCCGCGGCACCAATTGGCGGTGACCTTGTTCGGTACCCTGGCCGACGGTTCGACCCAGGTGTTCCCCTTGGCCCCGGTGGTGGACAAAAACCTCGGCGTTGAATTTGTCACCGTCGACCGCGAGATTATCGAACAACTGGTGGGCGGGTCCTTCCGGGTCTCGTTCCAGTGGCTGAAAAACGACGGCCGCGTGGAGCAATCCGGCAGTACCTCCGTCAGCGTGGTGGGCACGCCGGTGGCGATGCCGGCAGTGACGGTCGCACCGATCGAGGTGGGGCTGATCGAGCCCGATCAGGACATCACCGTGCAGATCCCCTTCTACGAACCCCACGACCCGGACTGGCTGGAAACCCTGGTGATTGAGCATATCCGCCCGGGCGGCGGTGGCGAAATCTACAAGGAAGAACAACTGGCGGGCGCCCAGGGCGGCACGCGCTACGTCAGCAAAGAGAACCTGAAACAGTTTGAAGGCGTGGGCGACATCGCGTTTTATTACCTGGTCAACGATGGCGCCGGCCACGTCCTGGACGGCAACGCATTGACCACTCGCAAGTCCCGCGAGCTGTTCGCCCACGTGGGTGAGCGCATCGGCAACATGCCGACTGCACACCTGGAAGGTGCCCTGGGCAACAACATCGACCCCAGCCATGTGACCACGCCCACCTTGCTGCTGACCCTGCCCCTGACCTTGCCCGCCCCGCACGGGCAGACCGAAGAAGGTGACCTGATCCACTGGAACGCCATCGGCTCCGGCCTTGACGGCTCGGCCAGCGGCGTTGTGCGCATCAACGGCGGCACGGCAGGCAAGCCCCTGGTTTTCCCGGTGAGCCGGGCGATCCTCGACAACAACAATAATGGCAGCCTGCGCATTACCTATAGCCTCGAACGCAGCGGCCCGCCACGCCTGGTATTGCGCTCCGAGGTGCTCAACCTGACCGTGGGCCGCGGCGTGCAACTGGAGCGTCCGGTTATCGACGGCGCCACCCTGTTCCCCGACGCACTCAACCCCCTGGCCGCATTGAGCGGCGCCAAGGTCATCGTGAGATACCGGCCGATGCAGGCCACCGACCAGATCAAGGTCGACTGGTTGAGCCGCGACGGGCTGGGCAGTGCCACCGAGTACACCTTGGGCAACCCGTCCACCAACGAAGTATTCGTGACCATCCCGGCGCGCACCATCGCCAGGGGTATTCGCCCCGGTGGCAACCAGATCAGCGTGCAATACCACTTCAACCGTGGCGCCTTTCCGTACCCCTCGGACACTGTCGACCTGCACCTGCTTCCCCTCACCGGGCTGCCCACACCGACGATCGACGGCATTGGCGACAGCACCCTGCTCGACCTGTCGAAACTCAATGACCAGGCCCGCGCCCGTGTATCCGTCTGGCCGTTTATCGATGCCGGGCAGTTTATGTGGATGAGTTGGGAGGGCACGTTTGCCGACGGCAGCCCGTACCGCGAGGACACCTACACCGCCAACCTGGTCACCGAAAACGGTGCCGCCAACGGTATCTCGCCACCCGCGCCAGTGGACAAACTGCAGCGCTTGATGGATGGCTCGCACCTGACCATCCGCTTCTGGGTCAGCCTGGCAGAAAGCCCCGACAAGAACACCGCCGTGCTGTTTGGCGTGCGTGAACACCGTGTGCAAACCCTGCCCGCCGTGCTACCGCACCCACGGTTCAACGACCAGCCCGGGGCAACGCTGACCATTCAGCCGCTGGACCACGTAGACAACGCCAGTGTCACGGTGGCGTATGGCGGCATGAATCCAAGCCATTCCATCCAGTTGCAATGGATTTTCCCGGATGGTGGTGTTGCGGATATTGGCGCCAAGGACGGCCTGGACGGCGGTCGTGTGGATTTCGTCATTACCAATGAAGTGCTGGCAGACAGCGTCGGCAAAACCATTGAGTTGCGCTATGTCGCCACCATCAATGGCAGCCCGGTGCCTTCAGAGGTTCAAGTGCTGAGGGTTGAAAGCATCGCACCAAATAACTTGCCGCGACCGTTGATCAATAGCATCGCCAATGGCGGTTCGTTGAATATGGATGCCATTGTCGGCAACCCGCTGGCCTCTGTGGCTAAATGGGATTTGAGTAAGCAAGGGCAAAAAGTCTGGTTGACATGCACTGCTGACAGGGTAGAACCGTTGTACATCCTCGACGGCTATAGCATTACCTCGGCGGAAGCCAGGAACGGCTTGGCGAGCAAAGCCGTCGAGCGCAGCTGGTTCCTCTACCTGGCAAACGGCGGGATATTTACCCTGACGTGCAAGGTGACGTTTGATGGCAGTGACGATGAGTCAAGCGCGGTGGTGTTTCAGCAGACGACGTATAGCGTTGTAAGACGGGTGGGAATTATTGGCGCTATTGACGTGGCACGCCTTCCTCTCTCGACAATTGCAAGCCCGGACAGTAGACGAGTATATACAACCTCGCAATACGGGATATCGGTTATCGATACCGCCAGCAATAGCGTAATTCGCACAATCCTAGAAGTAACTTCAAACAACTGCGCAATTTCGCCAGACGGCTCAATTCTATACATAATCGGAGTTGGACGTGAAGTCAGAGCAATAAACACCACAAACTTCAATATTATCAGGAGATTTTCTATCCCCTCCTCAGCATTTGAGCTGGTACTCAACTCGAGTGGTACGCAACTTTATACCAAAAGTCCACTCAGCATTGACATCTACGATGCCAATAGTGGGCGCCACTTGGCTTCGATACCTGTGTCCGCAAACGGCGTAGGGAGCACAGCCTACGCAATGGCCTTTAGCGCCGACGGGAGCAGTTTTTATACCCACGGGGCGATCAGGACCGGTGTAAACGCACTATTTGTAATTGACACCACCACTTACAAGATAACTACAACAATCGAGCTACCAGGATTTGCTTACTCACTCGCGGCCGACCCTCATAATACATCGCTCATGTATTGCACGACGTTACGTGAAATACTCATCTTCAATACTGACAGCCACACACTTCACAAAACCATTTTGCTCCCTAGCGGCAGTCGGAGCGCTGACATATCCGTTAATCAACAAATTGCACGCGCGTATGTGGTAACCACTAGTAATCCAGGAACACTTCTAACCTTTGATACGCGCACAGAGGAGATAATAGGCAGCATTGATATCCCGCGCCGCGCCTACGATGCTTGCGTATTACCCGACGGTTCAAGACTTTATACAGCCGACTTTATCGACGACAAAGTGACAGTCATCGCTTTATAAGTCACAGCCAACACCGGGACAAATCCGTCTTAGTCATGGATTTGTCCCGTCTTTTTATCCCCCACTCCCCCTGCCTCATATACCGATGCGCTTGCCCTGCTCAAACCTTCCAGACACGCCACCACGCCCCTGCAACCATCGACTCCATCGCCCCACCTACGGAGTCGCCCCACCATGTTCCCTACCCTGTTGCCCTTCCTGTTATTCGCTTTTGTAGCCTCCATCACTCCTGGCCCCACCAATATCCTGGTGCTGAGTAACAGCGCACGGTATGGCTTCAAAGCCGCACTGCCTATCGTGCTGGGGGCATGCGCGGGGGCGGCGGGGATTGTGCTGCTGGTAGGCTCCGGCGTTGGCCAGTCGCTGGCGCACTGGCCCCGGGTGCAGGCAGCGATGCAATGGCTGGGGGTCGCCTGGCTCAGCTACCTTTCCTGGCAGATTTTCAGCGCCCCCGCCGAGTCAATCGGCCCGGCTGCCGTGCAAAAACCCTTGGGCCTGGCCGGCGCCGCCAGCCTGCAACTGGTCAACCCCAAGACCTGGATGATGGCCCTGGCGGTGGTGAGCGTGTTTGCCGGCAATGGCGATGAACGCCAGAGCCATGTGCTGTACCTGTCGCTGGCGTTCTTTGTGATCGCCTTGCCGTGCCTCGGCGCGTGGGCATTGCTGGGGGTTGGAAGCAGCCGGGTGTTTCGTTCGCCCAAGGCCATGCAACGGTTCAACCGCTGCATGGCGGTGTTGTTGCTGGTCTCAAGCTGGCTGAGCGTCTGGGTGTAGACACAACCGTTCGTCGGCACTGTCAGTTTTCACAGCTATCCGCTATCGGGGCTGCGGGTGTTTGATTTCCCTTGCCTATATGCACAGCCAGCGCTGTGCGTGACTTCCAGCAAGGAGTGGTCAGCATGCCCAACCAACCGATCGACCCCGATGACAATGCCTCGGTCATTGAAGCCCCAGGTGTAACTGTTTCCGACAGCCCCCTGGCCCTCCTTGAGCCCGCGCCCCTGCCGGTGATCACGGCTGAAGACCTGGCCCCGCCCTATTCGGCGTTCCCGCCGGTCTCGCTTGACCGGTATCCCGATGAACCTTACGCCTATGGCCTGGGCATTCGGCATGTTCAGCCCTATGCGTATTTCGTCCTGGAAAAATGGCACACCTGGGCCATCTTCGACGCCTTTGAGTTGTACCTCAATAACGATCTTCAGGCGTCTGGTGTCGTCGAGATGGACCAGGATCGTTATGGCATGTACGTCATCGCCGAACGCATGCCTGAAGGTGAAGTTCAAGTGCGCGCGCGGGTAGTGCGCGCAGGCAGCGGTCAGGAAAGCACCTCGCCGCCGCAAAGCATATTGATCAAGACCACCCGTCCCGGCGGGATAGAGAACAATGGTGACGACAAATGGCACAGTAAACTGAGCCTGAGTGTCGACGGCTTGCCCGAAAGCAGCACGATCAACATGGACACGATCAGTCGCGGGTTATACGCCGTGATTGCGCCCTATCCGAACGTGCGCAAGAACGACACCATTGAGTTCTATTGGGACGGAGTTGAGATCAGGCACCTGGTCACGGCCACCGAGGCCGCTGGTATCCAGCCGATCAGGGTATTTATCAGCAAGGAAAATATTCTCAAGGGCGGCCTCAACGGCGCACTCACCCTGCGCTTCAGGGTGTTCGATGTGGTTCAGAATTACTCAGGGGAAAAATACCAGTACTCCAAGCCGTATGGACTGGTCGCCGAACTGGACCCCAGCTTGATGAGCGCGCCGTTTTTCCTGGTGGATGACGCGGAAAGCCGGCAAATCGATTACGACACGCAAAGTAATTCACTGTTCGAAATCCTGTTGCAGACCCCACGGGTGACACCGGCCCCGCTGCCCCCAAACCAGGTCACGATTACCCTGACGGCCACACTGGCGGACGGCACGATCGAAGAACTGGTGCTTGATCCTGTCGAAGTCAGGAACGGTCGGGAAGAGATCTTCCCGGTGGACCGCGATTTGATCGAGCGCGTCATCGGCGGCTCGTTCAGGGCTTCATTCGTCTGGCACACGGCCACCGGTGGCCACCTCGGGCAGTCTGGCAGTGTCACCGTAACGGTGGTGGGTACACCGACCTCGATGCCGGCAGTGACCGTGACCCCGAGCGAGTTGGGCCTGATCAACCCGGACGATGATGCGTTTATCAGCATCCCGTCCTACCAGCCCCACGCCTACGATTCGATGGAAACCCTGGTCATCGAGCAGATCGTTCCAGGGGGCGGTGGAATGCGCTATTCCGACCCGCAACTGGCCGGGGACCAAGGGGGCACGCGCCGGGTAACCAGCGAGGTGCTGCAACGCTTCAAGGGATTAGGTGACGTCGCGGTGTACTACCTGGTCGACGACGGCGCAGACAGCCAGTTGCATGCCTACGGTGCGCTGATCGAACGCAAATCCCGGGTGCTGACAGTACGCATCGACGAACGCCTCGAAACCATGCCTGCCCCCACCCTGCAGGGTGCGATTGACGACAACGTTGACCCGGTTGACGTAGTGGGCGACAGCGTGCTGCTGACGCTACCCTATACGGCAACCAGGAGCCGCGACCATATCCAATGGAACATTGTGGGCACGGGCACAGGCGGTTCCGCCAGCGGTTCGGTGACGATCAACGGTGCGACACAGGGCCAGCCACTGGTACTGCCGGTGAGCCGTGCGGTGCTGGATAACAACTTCGATGGCCAACTGCGCATCACCTACAGCCTGGAACGCGAAACCCCGCTGCCGAAACTCACCTTGCGCTCGTTTACAACCCTCCTGACCGTGGGCCGTGGCGTGGAACTGGATGCGCCTGAAGTCGTGGAAGCCGAGCAGTACCCTGACCGGCTTGACCCGCTGGCAGCTCAATCGGGTGCAACGGTGCTGGTGAAATACCGGCGCATGCGCGAGAGCGAATCGTTTTCAGTGAAATGGGTGACGGCCGATCTGCTGGGCAGCACCGTCGAAACGGGTTGGGGCAACCCCGACACCAATGAAGTGGGTGTGCCGATAGAGGCCCGTACCATTGCCAAGGGCATTCGCAACGAGCGTAACCGCATCAGTGTGCAATACAGTTTTACCCGCAGCGGGTTTCTCCATGAGTCGGATACTCTGAACCTGGACCTGCTGCCGTTGAGTGGCTTGCCCACACCAACCATCGACGGGGTCGGCAACAGCGTGATCCTGCCGACGAACGAGCTCGTCGCTCAAGCCCGCACCCGTGTGGCGGCCTGGCCTTTGGCCTTTGAAGAGCAGTTCATGTGGCTGCAATACACGGGTACCAACACCGACGGCAGTGCGTTCAACCTGGACACTTTTATCGCCGCCCCTGTTGGAGAAAGCGCCACCCTGGGTGTCTCGCAACCCATACCTTTGGCGGAGCTGCAAGGCCTCAGGAACGAGTCGCACCTGACCATTCGCTTCTGGGTCAGCCTGGCCGAAAGCACTGATAAAAACACCGCAGTATTGTTTGGTGTACGCGAGCATATTATCCAGTCGATCCCCGCCACATTGCCGCGCCCGGCCTTTGCCAATCTGCAAGGCGCCACCTTGACCATCGACCCACAGGACTGGCAGAACAACGCCTATGTGGCGGTGGCCTATAACGAAATGACCGCGGCCCACCGCATCGCCCTCGAGTGGATTTACCCGAACGGCACCATGGCGACCATCCCGTCGCAGAACGGTAACACCAATAAGCGCGTCGACTTTCAGATCAGCCGGGACATCCTCGCCAACAGCGCGGGCAAATTGATCGAGCTCCGTTATATGGCGACGATAGGGACGACTACTGTCCCGTCAGAAACACAGAAGCTGACCGTCAACCGTGTTCCGTCCTCGGCGCTGCCTCGGCCGCTGATCAATGGCGTCCCTACAGGCGGTGAGTTGAACCTCAATAACTTCAGCACCAATGCCACCTTGAGTGTTGCCCCTTGGCCTTTGGCCGCAACGGGCCAGAAGGTCTGGGTACAACTGACCAGGGCGGGCAGCGCGCCGTTGAATGTGCTGACAAACTACAGCCTGCCGGCGGGAGAAGTATCGACCGGCTTGGTGAACAAGGCGGTACTGCGCACATGGCTGGACGGCCTACCTAACAACAGCACCATCACCGTAACGTGCAAGGTAACGTTTGATGGCAGTAGCGTTGAATCCACGGCCATTACGTTCCCCACTGCGACCTATACGGTAATTACTTCGCTGAGGATTGATCAAAGTCAATTAAACCTGAATGGAGTTAGGATCATTGCAAACTGGTCCCCAAGAGGGCAAGACTGGCCGAACAATACGGCGACTCGCGTGGCCAGTGGTGGCGTGCCAAACTACCGTTATAGCTCCAGTAACCCCGCGATTGCTTCAGTAGATGCCTCGTCGGGCAAGGTGACAGGTAATCGCAACGGATCGGCAGTTATCACTGCTTTTGATAGAAACAATATTCAAAGGCAGTATACAGTTAATGTTTCCAACATCTATCAACTGCAAGTCAACGAGACGGAACAAAGTTCTCAGGCTCAGATAAACTGGATGCGATCGATAGGAGGCTACCCGATAGTTTCTACTGTGGGGACTGGTCCTTTGGACCGGCTCAACACTATATATTATCCACCAGCGCGCTCAAAACATTACGGGCTTTGCGAGTTCAGTCCGCATGCGTGGTACTGGTTCGTGCACATATCTGCCCCTATACAGTTATGGGCGGTAAACTCTTCCCATGCAATCTACGGAGGATGGTGCCTTACTCGCTACTAGCAATTATTCATCAAAAAATGATGGGGACAGATCCATTTAACCCCAAACCCCCCACCCACAAAAAAAGGAAGCCTCGGCTTCCTTTTTTCTTTACCCCTGTTTCCTAGAAATCGTAACGCACTCCCACATTAACCCCCCACGGCTGATCCACCTTCTTGCCTTGGGCATGTTCAATATCAGCGTGCAGCTTGACGTTCTTCGACACCGACATCGCCACGCCCGCTGCCACTTCAATACGCGAACCGAACACATCGTTGTTGAAGCGCTGGTCGTTCACCTTGACCTTGTTGCTGTGGTTGAACTCATGGGCCAACGCTGTACGCAGGTAGGGCTGCAGCACCCCGCCGCTCTCCAGCTGGATATTCTTGCCACCTGTCACGCCGAGCTTGCCCACCACGGAGGCGGTGCGATCACCCTTGGCCTGCAGGCCATTGTCCAGCTCGTAACTTTGCGCCTGGATAATCGCTGTGCTCAGTTGCGAGTACGGTTCTACAAAGTAACCATCGTCGAGCTTGATATGCCGGCCGACTTCCGCCGATGCGCTCACGGCATTCTGCGTGTAGTTGCCCTTGGCACGCTTGCCGTCGCTCATGGTCACGTTGACCTCGTTGTGCAAGCGGTTGAGCTTGACCACGCCGTCGAAGTACAGCCCGCTCTCGTCGTCGATCCAGGTGGCATAACCCCCCAGGTAGTAGCTGTTGACCTTGCCGCTGCCGGAAGTGTTGGCGCTGATGTCGGACGTGCTGTGACCCGCCATGACACCGGCCATCCACTGGCCATCTCCGCTCGACAATGGCGCATCGGCCCCCAGGCTCAGGCCACGCTGATTTTGCGTGTAGCCACCACCGTCCTTGTTCCCGGCTACCTCGTATTTGTTGCCGTAGCCACGCATCCAGAACCCGTTGCTCTGGCCGTCGCTGAAGCGCAGTTCACCCATGCGGGTACGCAGCAGGGACATCTCGCCGTACAGCACGGTGGGGGCCGTGTTGAACAACGCCATCACGGTTTTGGTGCTGTTGCTGGTGCCACGACGGTTAGGGTCGAGGTACCAGTCGGTGTCTTCCTTCTTCAGCCCGTAGGAATAGGCGCCCACATCCACGGTGTCGCCGTCCAGCGAGAAGTGCGCATCGCCACCTTCGGTGTGCACCACACGAATCGGCAAGGCACTCGCCAACTCGGAGCCGGTCGCCGCCAACAGCAGGCTGTGGTTGCCCGTGGCGACCCCGTTGACGTTGAGCAAGTCGGTCTGGCCGGTGCTGAAGTCGGTGTGCATCACATAGCTGCCGTCACCCGACAGGCTGTTGACGTCCAACTGGAAGAACTCATCGGCGCCACCAAAGTGCACGGTGCCGCCGCCCATGATCAGGTCGCCGACTGAACTGTCATCCACCAGCATCCAGTGGGACGCTGAATTGACGCTCAACTCGGCGACGTTCTGCAGTTTGCCGGTGAGCCAGGAGCCATTGTTGAGCTGCAACCTGGCGGTGCTGCCGTCTTCGACCACCACGTCACCGACCAGGAAGCTGCGGTCGACGTTCATGTTGGCGGTGGCGCCGTTCATGACTTCCAGCAGCACACCGTTTGCGCCGGTCAGCGTGGAGCCATTGAGTACATGAATATCAGCAAGGGTGGATTCCCCGGGCCTGAACGAGCCGACCTGAATCGCCGAACCGGTCTTGCCCTCGACGCTCGAGCGGTCGAGGATCAGGCTGCTGGCCAAAGTCGGGTCGTTATCCACGCCCATCTTCACGCCAATGTCTCCACCAACGATGCTGGTATTGAACGCACGGGCCTGGCCATTGAACAGTTCGATACCCACGCCATCATCTGCGGTCGCCTCGACACGCGAATCGGTCAGGTCCAGCACACTGTGGGCACTGGCCGAGGCACCGCGGGTGCTGCCGGTGATGTGACTGTTGACGACCGTGACGCTGGAACCATTGGTGGCGCCCAGGGAACGGGCCGCTGCCAGCCCGGTTCCGTTGTTGTGGGTAACGTTGCTGTTGGTGATCAGCACGTTGCTGCCCGTGACATGAACCCCGGCCCTTCCCGAATCCCGCGCAATGACGTCCGAACCATCGATGCGGATGTCGGAGTTGATTGCGGCAATGTCCCGGGTGCTGCTGCCGGCATTGACAATCAGGGTTGCGGAATTGGCAGTGATTTGCAGGGTGGGCACTCCATGAACCGTCAGGCGGGAACCTGCACGCAATTCAAAAGTGTCAGGGCGCGGGCCAGGCCCCACCGTTTCATCCGGGCCGGTCACGACACGCGCTTCGGACAGCTGCGCCATGAGCATCAGCAGTGTGACGGCCTTGGCCTTGAAGGCAAGGCTTAAGGGAGTTGGTTTGAAATTGAATGGAGCTGACATCTTTACGGACCTCTGGGTTGGCGTTCCTTTACGGAAAAAAACTGGCCGGTTCCGAAAAGCGTGTGGACCCTGCCAATCAAGCGGCGCCCAAGGTACCCAGAGCTGTTCCCAACATCTGTAGGACTAATCCCAAGGTGCTGTGCTGAAAGTGAATGCAGTTTGTAGTCGACCCAACGGCAAAAATGCCAAAGAGGAGCAAGGCTCCTCTTTGGCATTAGGGCTCAAACAAGTATCAAGGAAGCGGGACGGCAGTACCGTCGCAGAAAAAGCCATTCGTTCCACCTATCCGAACCCCGCGAACAAGAGGATGCGCTTCATCGGAAGGTAATGGTCCTTCGGGCAGGTTGATGGTGTACCAGATCCGCGCGGAGCCGGCCAGCCTTGCACCCGAGTTGGGCTGGATGGGTTTGTAGATGGTCTCATAGGGCCCCAGGAGCAACTCGAACCCAGAATTGATCATGGCTTGCGTGAGCGGTATGGAGTCCACACGACCCACTGCTGCCGGGACCTCTATCGTTCCTGCATTGTCGCTGTAGCCCTGCCAGTGCAGCGTAACCACCATCCTCAGTTCAAAGTGCTCCGAAGGCGGGATAAACACCACAACGTTTCCGGGAGGATTTTCAGGCCTGAACGTAGCGCAGTTGATCGCCCCTGCGTCCGACAGATGTCGTACCACCGGCGGGGCAAGCTCTTTGAAGTTGGCATTCACCGTCACCGTCGTGTCAGGGGAAAACTGGCGGTTGGTGCTGGCCCCTTGGGCAATGGTGTAGAACACCGTCTTGCGGCCATTGCCATGACGCTCAATGAAGCTCCACGGGATTGAGAGCGGAATCACCTGGCCAGCCGAGGCGCCGGTCACCGGTTGGGTAGCAACGAGTTCGCCCGAATAGTAAAGGCGGATCGTAAAGTCGCTGGCATCCGGTGTGGGTGCCGTACTCCATAACGTTACCCGAGCAATTGCAGGCCGGTTGGCGTGGTCGCGCTCCAGTTCGTCGTCGGGGCCCTCGGTACCGGTTGCGTCCACCCCGTTCACGACTACGGGCAGCAGGTCATCGTTGATCGGGTCCGGGCCAATGGGAGTGGGGCCGACAACAAACAGGTCCAGGTTGACGGTGGTGGTCGGTGTCGCCGGGTTGTTGACAGACCGCCGCCGCACCACATAGGAAACCGTCAACGGCAATAGCCCTCGAGTGGCGCCATACAGGATTTCCAGCACCCTGTACGGAACGTAAACCTCCGCCGGGAAACGGCTGTTGCCCAGTGGCTGGGCCTCCAAGGGAACGGTGGTGATGCTTGTCCTCAATGTGACGAGGAATTCATCTCCATCGACGCCGCGCAGAAAGTTCGTATATTCAGGAATACGCACGATCATGCCGCCGTCCAGCGCAACGTCTGCCCGATCAATCAATACATCGCCGGGGGGTGAGGTTCGGTCAACCAGGGGGGCCAGCAGGTTCTCGGGCGCTGGAAACAGGCCCACGTCCATCTCGTAGGCAGTCGAAAGCCGCGCCCAATTCCCTGCCGCGTCGAACAACTCATATCGCAAATTGCGCAGGCCATCCGGATTGGCGTCAACCACGGATAATGGCAATGGAAAGCTCAGGTCCGCAGGCAGATTCCAGCGTGGCGAAGGATCGGGCGGGTTGGGTGCATAGGGCGTATCGGAGCCATTATAGTAAAGATACGCCCAATCGCCGTCTGCCCGACCATGCGCCACATAATCCGGGATCGTAAACATTGCAGACTCATTGGGCTTGCTTTCAAAGTAGTCGCGGTCGGCAGGTGTCGGCAGGTCGGCAGGCGGAATCGGCGCCGGCGGTGCATCGGGGGAAATGGCATACGGTGGTGTCAGGTCAACGACAACGGTCTGCGGATCTGATTCGGAATAGTTGTCAACGCCACGTACTTCAATTCCGTACTTGATTTGGTACCGCCCCGCGGGCCGCCGACCTTGAGCAATGTTCACCACTGTCTCAGGCCCTGGGGCAGCAACGGTGAACCTATAAATGGGCTCGCCCCACTCGGTGTCATCGAAATTTTTCCACCAAACACTGACAAGATCGTCAAGAAACGGATGGGTATCGGCGTCAGGCCATAGTGGAATAGAGAAATTCAAATTCTCACGCAGGTTGTACTCCCGTGAAAGCAATCCAGGGTAGCCAGGCACCTCACCTTCAAGAATACCATCAGGCAAGGCGTCAGTCGTATTGGCACTTCGATTCTTTGCATAGTTACGGATAAAGTCGAGCGTGTCCTTTTTCATTACGTGTCTCCAGATATTAAGACGAATTACATCTCACCCACACTTCCCTACCATTGACGTAGCCGTTCGCGTCGCGAGACAAAGCGCTTGCACGCCTATCACACGCCGACTATTCCCTGCACAACAACAAATACACCCAGTCCTTTAATCTTTGACCAACGTTGCCTTTCCATCACTAGTGCAACTAATGACATCCCCGGGTTTACAAAACCCACCCGTTGGAAAGGTCAGGTCGACACGGATATGTCCGCTCCCCTTGACGTCTGGCCGGGAGTCACCCACCTTGCCCAGGTTGCGCCACACTTCGAAACTGGCCACAGCTGAACCGTATTCGCGCATAGGCTCCAAGGTCCGGTCGAACGGTTCCACCACAACTTTAATACCGTTATCAATATGGGGTTGCAGCACTTGGATGGTTTCTTCGTATTCAGTGCCAGCAATAGGATCAACCCAGTTATTACGCGCATAGCCTTGCCAGTGAAAACGCACCTCGTCGTTAAGTTGCAGGCCGATATTGCCCGGAATCAACCAATGCACGCCATATAAAGGCGAAGGCGAAGAACAACAGGTCACATACTCGCTAGTCAGGGTGTGCTGAACTTGCGGAGGAGTAAAATCAATCAGCGCCGTCACATCGACATTCACAAAAGTTGGCGGCGACTGTTGTTCGTTGACCCCATTACTGGTGAGGTAATGGACCGGCAGACGTGGATTGACCGTCCCCTCGATCAGATTCCAGGGAATATCGGTAAACCACACCAACTGCCCTCCTACCTCCCCCAACTGCACGGGATGGCTGGCCACCGGGCCAACACCGTTCCAGAACAGACTGAGCAATTGACCCGCAACCGGATCTGCAAACAAAGGAACATATGCCTGGGCAGCCAGCCCACGATCCAGATGATTGAGCTGATTGGGAGTCTTGGAGCCGCGCCCTATCACCGTGACGCTGGCCAGGGTCGGGTTAAGCAATGCGGGCGCATTGGGATGGTCCTGGCCGGCAATCGTCAGGTCGACATTGAACCGTTCCGATAAGGAACGAAATGGAGGCAGGGCTCCGCGAATGATTTCGTAGCGCACCACCGCCGCTTCGGGAACCAGTACAGGCGCAGGCCCCCTGAGGGTCAGCCATGGAATTTCCACATCACAAGGGAAGCTCAGTACCGGCTGCGGGACTGTCGGACGGGCATTCCAATAGGCGATTACCTGGTCCCCCGGCGCCCAATCGTCGTAGGCGGGGTCAATGCGCATGAACACGCCACGACGTGCATCATCGCGCTTGATCAGGCTGTCGTCGTATGCCGGTGGCCGAATTTGCGGACGCGGCAAGTTGCTCGGCAACGGCGTCAGTGCCAGCTGAAACAGCAGTCCGGCACTCTGGCTGCTGAAATTGCCTGCCTCGTCAAAAATGCGGTAGAAAATATAGGCGTCACCGTTGTTCAACCTGCGAAAAATATCGGGGTCCACGTAAGCAACCAGCGGGTCTGAGGCTAACGCGATCACGTACTCGGCGTCCGCCGCGCTTAGCGGCGGGTTATCCCGGTTGGACAGGTAGAATTCAATCCGGTCCCTGTCCGCGCGCACGGTGTAGAACGGAATATTGAACGCCACCGGCACGTTATCGAGCAGGTATTGCTCATCGACGTTCGGGGTCGGGGCAACTACAAAATCCACAGTATCCAGAGGGTTCAGTAACTCAGGCGAGTCCAGATCGATGGTGAGTGTTCTCCTGGGATTCAGCACACTGACGCCGCCAAAGGAGTCCTGAACCGTGTAGTAGAGTTGCGCGGTGCCGGAGCCCTCATCAGTCAATCGTGACAGGGGCACCTCCAGTGAGATCACCGCTGGCAAAGGGGGTGGCGGGCCAAACACCTGCCGCGAATCAACCACCTCATCGACACCCGCCCACACCCAGCGGAGGCGCACGATGTGCGGCTCATCCAGCAGCGGCTCGGGTCGCGGGTTCCACATCGGAATGTTGACCTGCAGCGGGCCCTGCAGGCGCGAGCGCGGGATCACGCCTCGGGGGTCACCACTGTCGACGCCGGGTATGTCCATCGGGTCCAGCAACACAGTGCCCCCGTCGTCCGCGCCCAAGGGGTTGATCAGGTAAGTGGATTCAGAGACGTCAGACATGGGTTTAATCCTCAACACGGTGGACAGTGGCCTGCCGGCAGGCGGCGTGTGTATACCAAGTGGCGTTGAGAGAATTAAGCGCCCGATTCCTCCGGCCGGATACTGTCAGAATTAACAGGTAGCCCCCTCCATTCGTCGCTTTTTGCTCGGCCTTGCTGCCAGGGCGGTTACTGAGCAGCGCTTGACGAAATTTCCTACTTGGTGTTTCCTGAAACCGGTTTCAGCAATTGGTTTCGCCTTGGAACCCAGATAAATCCAATAAGAAAGGCCCGCCGCCGTGACTACTTTTTCCGCCGCCCAACGCAGCCGCGTGACCATGCTGGACGTCGCCGAGCGCGCCGGTGTGTCCAAGGCCAGCGTGTCGCGCTTTATCGGCGACGACCGTGCCCTGCTCTCCGATGCCATCGCCCTGCGCATCGAGCAGGCCATCGATGAGCTGGGCTATCGCCCCAACCAGATGGCCCGCGGCCTGAAACGCGGGCGCACCCGCCTGATCGGCATGCTGGTAGCCGATATCCGCAACCCCTATTCGATTGCCGTGATGCATGGCGTGGAAACCGCCTGCCGCCAGCACGGCTACAGCCTGGTGGTGTGCAACACCGACCGCGATGACGAGCAGGAGCGCCAGCACCTGGCGGCCCTGCGTGCCTACAATATCGAAGGGCTGATCGTGAATACCCTCGGCCATCACCTGGACCAATTGCTGGAACTGCAACGGGAAATGCCCCTGGTGCTGGTGGACCGCAAGGTCGAACCGCTGCACAGCGACCTGGTAGGGCTGGACAACCGGGTGGCGGTGCGCATGGCCGTGGAGCATCTGGAACAGCAAGGCTATCGCGACCTGCTGTTGGTGACTGAAGCCACCGACGGCACCAGCTCGCGGCTTGAGCGCCTGGACAGTTTCAAGGCGGAGATGACCAACCGTCCGACGTTGACCGGCGCCGTACTGGAGTTGGACGGCGAACTGGAACAGCGTCTGCAAAAGTTTCTAGGCAAATCCGGCCCCAAGGCGTTGTTCTGCGCCAACGGAATCGCGGCACTGGCCTGTACCCGTGCGTTGAAAAATCTAGGCTGCGACCTGTTTGATGACGTGGGCCTGATCGCCCTGGATGACCTCGACTGGTACCCACTGGTGGGCAACGGCATCACTGCCCTCGCCCAGCCCACCGAGGCCATCGGCGCCAGTGCGTTTGACTGTTTACTCAAGCGTTTGCGCGGCGATAGCCAGCCCCCACGCACCCTGGATTTCTTGCCACAACTGATTATCCGGGGCTCGACCCAATCCCTTGTGGGAGATTCTATGGTTG
>NZ_JACAQY010000036.1:144059-197073 GCF_013386835.1 Pseudomonas sp. IPO3774 | reverse complement strand
GCTGGGCCAAGGATGGCCCATCGCGGCGGCCCACGGTCCAAAGCCGGAGTGAGGGCACACCGAGCCTAGGCGAGGTGCCGAGTGGTGGGGCAAGAGCGTTTTGCTTACTTTTGCGCTTTTCAAAAGTGAGCCGCTGTAAGAGCGGAACCAATAGTAGCCGTAACAAAACCAACGGATATGCCCCCAATCACCGCCCCCAACGCCATATGCCTGACGCCCCGAACCGCTGAGTGAGCCGTTGTTGGCCTACCAGCGGTGAGTCACCGAACTCGTACTGTTTGCCTTAGGTGGGCACAAACACTTGCCCGGCCTTGCTCACACCCGCTACCGGGAAGAACGATTCGCTGTAGCTCAGGTACGGTGCCAGGCCGTTGTCAGCCTTGTACACCAACCCTGCGCGCGAGGTGGTGGCCTCGTCGAACTTGATCTGGTCCTGGAAATACACGCCTTTTTGCAGGGAGTCGATCTGCGAACCACGGTCGGTATTCGGTGATCGGTTGACCACGACCGGCTGGTTGTTGATGGAGTTCGCAAGGTGCAACGACGGAGCATTGCCACGGAAGTTGTGGGCGGTGTGCGTGGAATGAAAGCAAGCACGGGCCAGGTAGGACCCCTATATTTATGCGGCCCTTGCTGATAAATAGAGCGGGTGAGCCCCCAAGCAGATACCCGGTGTAATCCATCATGAAGCGCCATTTCGAAGATTTGCAGCTGGGCAGCATCGAACTGTTCTGCCTGGCTGCCGAGGCCAGCAGCTTTACCGCCGCCGCCCAGGTGGCAGGCGTGACCCCGGCGGCGGTGAGCCGCAGCATCTCGCGGTTGGAAGAGCGCCTGGGCTCCCGGCTGTTTGTGCGCACCACCCGCAGCATCCGCCTGACCGATGGCGGCCGGACATTTTTCGAGCAATGCCGCCAGGCGCTGACGCAACTGGTGGAAGCCCAGCAGGAAATGATGGGCGCGCAATCGGTGCCGTCCGGGCTGTTGCGCATCAGCATCCCGACCACCTACGGCCATCACCGGATCCTGCCGCTGCTGCCGAAATTCCGTGCGCTGTACCCGCAAGTCAGCGTGGATATCCACATCAGCAACCGCAACATCGATTTCGTCGCCGAAGGTTATGACCTGGCCATTCGCGTGCGGGCCCAGCCGGACTCGACGCTGATTGCGCGGTTGCTGGAAGACGCCAGGCTGGTGGTGGTCGCGACGCCGGCGTACCTGAAGCGTGCCGGCACGCCCCAGGCCCTGGAGGATTTGCCGAACCACGAGTGCATCCAGTACGAATTGCCGAGCAACGGGCGGCGCATTTCCTGGCTGTTCCAGGTGGACGGCAAGGAGCGGGAGTTTGCCGGGGAAGCAGGCTACAGCTGCTCTGACGATGTGCTGGGTGGCGTAACCCTGGCCAAGCACGGCGCGGGGTTATTCCAGACCTACAAGTTCATCGTCGAGGAGGAGTTGGCCAACGGCAGCCTGGTGGAGGTCTTACAGCCTTACGGCGGGCGATCACGGCCGTTTACCTTGCTGTATCCCCACGGCCGCTATGTGCCCCATCGGGTGCGGGCGTTTGTGGATTTTCTGCTGGAGCATCGCGCCGAATGGGCGGCGCTGTAGCGGCGGATAAGTCCCAGGTCAGCATCAGTTGGCCAATGGCAGTATCGATGGCATCAGCGTCGACGCCATCCCGGGCCAGGATCGACACGCCTTGCAGAAAACTGTCGTAGACCGTGGCCATGGCACGGGCGTTGGTCTCGGAGGGTAACTGGCCCGCCCGGATGCCGCGCTCGACACAATGCACGATGCCCGCCCGTGTGCGCTCTCGCGAATGGGTCAGCCCATGGGTGACTTGTGCGTTCTCGGGGGAGGGCGCGCTCATCACGCCCAGGGCTACCATGCAGCCTTTGGGATGCCCCTCTTCACACTGCATGCGTGCCGATTGGCGCAACGCCGTCTCGATGGCCTGGCGCGGTGGCAGGCTGTCATCCCACAGGCATTCGGTGACCTGGGCGAACGTCGCCAGATAACGCTGCACGCACTCCTGGAACAGCGCGTCCTTGGAGCCGAACGCCGCGTAGAAACTCGGCGCGGAGATGCCGCCGCCCAATCCGGCTTTCAACTGGCTCAGGGACGTCGCGTCGTAACCGTGCTGCCAGAACAGGTGCATGGCCTGTTCCACGGCCTGGTCGCGGTCGAAGGTGCGGGGGCGGCCCATCTGTGCCATGTGGAAATCCTCTCGGGTGATGAGATAAATACTAGTCGATACATAAGTCGTTGACAACGCTGCGTGGGGCGCCCAACATTTATATCGATCGGTATTTAAGTCCTCTCGCTCAAGGAGTTTCCCTGTGACCCCCTCAACCACCTTATCGGCAGACGCCGTTCCCGACCGCTTGCCCGTCGGCGCCTTGCTCGCCCTGGCCATGACAGGTTTCATCTGCATCGTCACCGAAACCCTGCCGGCGGGCCTGTTGCCGCTGATCAGCGATGGGCTGGGAGTTTCAGCGTCCATGGCCGGGCAGATGGTCACCGCGTATGCGCTGGGCTCGGTGCTGGCGGTGATCCCGCTGACCATCGCGACTCGCGGCTGGCGTAGACGCAATGTGCTGCTGCTGACCATCGTCGGTTTTCTGCTGTTCAATTCGATCACCGCGCTGTCGTCCCACTACGGGCTGACGCTGCTGGCGCGATTCCTTGCGGGGATGGCAGCGGGGCTGGCCTGGAGTTTGTTGGCCGGCTATGCGCGGCGCATGGTTGAGCCACATCAGCAGGGCAAGGCGTTGGCGCTGGCCATGGTAGGAACGCCGATTGCCCTGTCACTTGGCGTACCGCTGGGCACCTGGCTGGGTGGGCTGGTGGGCTGGCGCACCACGTTCGGGATCATGTCGGCACTGACCCTGGTGTTGATTGTCTGGGTACTGGTGAAAGTGCCGGATTATCCCGGCCAGTCGGCCCATCAGCGCATGCCGTTGCGCAAGGTGCTGACCACGCCGGGTGTGCGGCCAGTGCTGGCGGTGGTGATCTCATGGATGCTCGCCCATAACATTCTCTATACCTACATCGCGCCGTTCGTGGCTCCGGCGGGCTTGGTGGACCGTGTGGATCTGGTGTTGTTGGTGTTTGGTATAGCGGCGCTGCTCGGGATTTGGGTGACTGCCCGGTTGGTGGATGTGGCGTTGCGCAAGACGGTGCTGGTCAGCCTGGCGGGCTTTGCGGCGACGTGCCTGGCGTTCGGTTTTCTCGCGCAAGTGCCGGGCGTTATTTACCTCGGCGTGGCGGTCTGGGGCTTGAGTTTTGGCGGCGCTGCGACGTTGCTGCAAACCGCACTGGCGGATGCGGCAGGCGATGGAGCGGACGTGGCACTGTCGCTGAACGTGGTGGCCTGGAACAGCGCGATTGCCGGAAGCGGCGTGGTGGGTGGCGTGTTGCTGGATACCTGGGGCGTGGCGTCTTTCCCATGGGCAATGTTGGTGTTGCTGGCGGTGGGCTTCGCGATTGTGTGGTGCGCGCGACTCCATGGCTTCAAGCCGGGGCACCGGGCCCACGGTAAACCTGTGGTTGGCGGGCACTGATATTTCCAAAGTCTTTGGAAAAACCGCTTCTAACATCAGACAAATCTTAAAATAACCTGCTGCTCGGCCGATATCCCGGGGCATAGGCTTTATCACCCCCGGGAGTATCGGCATGCGCATCAAGAGAATGTCTGCAATCCATGTTGGCCTGTTGTTCAGCCTGTCCGGTGCCTGCATGGCCGCGAGCCAGGTGGGGCAGGGAGTCATCTCGTTTCACGGCAGCATCGTCGAAGCGTCTTGCACACCGCTCGCCGTGGCCAACGGGATGAAACTCAACAATTGCCCTACGTCCGCACGCGGCAGCGCCATCAGCGTGCGCAGTGTGCAACCGGTGGGCTCGGTCACGGCCCTCGACCACAGCGCCGTGAACGTGAAGCTGGTCGCCGACAGTGGCCGGGGAGACCGCTATTACCAGCAGCAATATGCGTTGGTGGATGGCCAAGGGAGGCCTGTGACGTCGGGGCAGTATCTGATTACATTAACGTCACCTTGAGAGATGGCAGTGGATCAACCCGATGAACCTGACTGGACACAACCTCGCGCTCCTGACTTCCCTCAGCGTCTTGCTTGAGGAGAGGAACGTCACGCGGGCGGCGGCGAAGCTCAACCTGACGCAGTCGGCGTTATCCGCGCAGTTGTCGCGGTTGCGTGACCTGTTCGGCGACCCTTTATTGATGCCTGCTCAGTCCGGAAAAGGCATGGTGCTGACAGCACGTGCCGAACATTTGCGTCAGCCGTTGCGCCAGGCGTTGCAGGTACTGGGGACGGTGGTCGGTGACCTTCCATGCTTTGATCCTGCCAAGTCGGACCGGACCTTTGTGATTGGCGCGAACGATAACGCCGCTGCGATCGTCGCGCCCCGGCTGGTGCAGCTTGTGCAGGCTGCGAGTCCTGGGGGCATCCGGGTTTCGATACGTGCGATCGACCAGGTGTTGCTTGGCGATCAGTTGGAAAGCGGCGAGATTGACGTCGCGCTGGTATCACACAGCCGTATCGGGAACCTGTCGCACGAGTTGCTGCTGCAGGAAGAATTCAAGATGGCCCAGCGCGCCGATCACCCTCGCGGATCCGCGCCACCAACGCTGGAGGAATACCTGGGCCTGGAGCATGTGGTGGTGTCGGGTGCCGTGAACAGCTTTCACGGTTTTATTGATGATGTGCTCGCGCAGAAGGGGCGTGCGCGCCGTGTCGCGGTGTCGGTGCCTTACTACAGCATCGTTCCATTGCTGCTGCAGAACAGCGACTGTGTAAGTGTGCTTCCGTCCCGTTTCCTGAGCCGTTATGAGCGCTCGCTGGCGGCCCTTGCTCTGCCCCTCGAGGTGCGCGACTTCAGTTTGTTCTCTGCCTGGCATCCACGGTTCGACAAGGACCTGGCACATCTCTGGTTGCGCGAACAACTCAAGCTCTGCGTGCTTTCCTGACGACATCAGGCCCTGGCAGGTATCTACGCCACACATACCTGGCATGCGGAGTTTCGATTTCAACTATAAAAAACGCTTGAATAGGATGCCGCCGATTCCAACTGGAGAGCTGCACCATGACCAAGCTGACATTTACCCGCGTGTTGAATTACACGGTCCTTGCTGCTGCCCTGGCACTGGGAGCCATCGCGGCACCGGCGGTGGCAGTTGCCGCCGCGCCCCAAGTCAAAACCCAGGCCCCTGGTTACTATCGCACGATGCTTGGAGATTTCGAGGTCACCGCGCTGAGTGACGGCACCATCGATGCACCGTTCGACAAATTGCTGAATGAGCCGGCTGCCAAGACCACTACCGCACTGCGCAAGGCGTTCCTCGGGGTGCCCACCGAGACCTCGACGAACGCGTATCTCGTCAATACCGGCACTCGGCTCATCCTGATCGATACCGGCGCTGGTGCGCTCTTCGGGCCGACCCTGGGCAAGCTCGCGGCCAACCTGCAGGCAGCCGGCTACAAGCCGGAGCAGGTCGATGACATCCTTCTCACGCACATGCACCCGGACCACGTGGGTGGGCTGGTTGCCGAAGGGGTGATGGTGTTTCCGAACGCCACGGTACACGCCGACAAGCGTGACGCCGATTACTGGCTCTCGCCGGCGAGGCTGGAGCCTGCCTCGGCCGACGCCAACAGCTTCGTACCCGAGTTCGCGAAGGGTGCAATGGCTTCCTTGAACCCGTATATCGCGCTTGGAAAGTTCCAGCCTTTCCAGGGCAGCGGGGAGATCCTGCCGGGGTTCAAGGCGCTGTCCAGCTATGGCCATACCCTGGGGCACACCAGCTACCTGGTTGAGAGCAAAGGCCAGAAGATGATTGTCGCCGGTGATCTGATCCACGCCGGTGCCGTGCAGTTTGCCGACCCGTCGGTGACTATCGAGTTTGATACGGACAAGAAAGCCGCCACCACGGCCCGCGAGACCGTGTTCAGCCTGGCTGCGAAAGAGGGCGCGCTGGTCGGCGCGGCGCACCTCTCGTTTCCCGGCCTGGGGCATTTGCGTGGTCAGGGCGCCGCGTGGCAATGGGTGCCGCTGAATTACTCAACCGAACTGAAGTGACTCGCGATTAGTACGCTTCACGGGGAATCATGGAAATAAACTCCGACCTGAAGATACCTTCCATGACCTGCATGAAATCCGAGGCGAGCTTGGAGCGCTGCTGGTGACCCGGAAATACCATCGAAACCTCGAAGGGTATGTCCTGGTCCAGCGGTCTGAACGTAAGGCCCGGGTACTTCGAGTAGGAGGCGGTGAATGGATCACACACGGTGATGCCGAGCCCCCCGGACACCATTCCGCAGGCGGAGTGCGCGGCGGTGGTTTCAACGCTGGAGACGCCTGCAACACCCCGAGCCTCCATGGCTGATGTGATGCGTCGCTGCAAAGGATTGTTGGCGTTCAGGGTAATCAGGCGTCGCCCGTGCAAATCCTCCAGGGTCACCACGTCTTTGGTGGCCAACATATCGTTGGCCGGCATCACGCACACCGCGCTGATGGGTGGCAGGTTGATCACCTGGATCCCGGGATATTCCCCTGAAGGAATCTGCACAAAACCAATATCGATCTGGTTGGCAGACGTCAGTTCCAGGATGCCCACCGAGTTGCGCACATCCAACGAGGTTCTGACCTCGGGGTGCTTTCGCGCGAATCGGCATACCCCCTCAGCCACCACACTGAGCCCCAGCGTGCTCATTGAACTGATCCTCAATGTGCCGGTGCGCAGCGTCACAAGGTCCTCTGCAACCCGCTCGATGCGTTCTATGCCTTGATAAAACTTGTCCACCTCCGCGTACAACACCTGTGCTTCCGCCCCGGGAATGAGGCGATTGCCTTCACGGCGAAACAGTCGAATGGAAAGGACAATTTCGAGGTCGCGGATGAGCCGGCTGATGGCCGGTTGACTGACCTGAAGTGCCTCGGCGGCGATAGTCATGCTTCCGGTGAGCATGACCGCCCTGAAAGCTTCCAATTGGCGAGGATTGAGTTTCATTGTGGCTCTCGATCGAATGTTGGAGGGCGCATTTTTGCGAGCGTATAACATTTTGTTATGTGCGTCCAACCTGTTACCGGTTTGCTATAAGCATGTAACGGCGCGATGATTTAGTTGCGTGGTTTTACCAAAGAAAAGCCGTTCCCGTTATTAATATCGGGTGCCGCTTAAGTAAAAATAAAAAAGAGGATAGCGCGTGCTGAATTATACCGTCCGCAGGTTGTTACTTCTGCTTCCGATGCTGCTGGGAGTCTCCATTGTGGTCTTCCTGGTCATGCACTTTATTCCGGGAGATCCTGCGCAGCTGGCAGCAGGTCCGGATGCAACAGCGGAAGATGT
Organism: Pseudomonas sp. IPO3774; assembly: GCF_013386835.1. Taxonomy (NCBI): domain Bacteria; kingdom Pseudomonadati; phylum Pseudomonadota; class Gammaproteobacteria; order Pseudomonadales; family Pseudomonadaceae; genus Pseudomonas; species Pseudomonas sp. IPO3774. The sequence continues at coordinate 189,710 of NZ_JACAQY010000036.1, read as the reverse complement.
TGCGCAAATAAGGCAAAACTACGGATTGGATAAGCCGCTAATCAATCAATACCTTATTTATGTCAGGAAAGTTGTCGTGGGTGATTTTGGCGAGTCATTCCAGACATTCACGCCCGTGCTCGAAGGTATAGCCAGAACTCTTCCCGCCACGATTGAACTGACCGCTGCCGGAATGTTGCTTGCCGTCATCATTGGCGTTCCCCTCGGTATTGCGGCCGCTTTGAAGCCCAGAGGCTTCCTTGATAGTTCGCTGACCACCGTTGCAGTTCTGGGCATATCAATGCCTGGCTTCTTTCTGGGACTGATATTGATGCTGATCTTTTCAGCCAACCTCGGATGGTTGCCGCCGACCGGCAGAGGCGGGCTGCAACACCTGATATTACCGGCCTTGACACTTGGTTTGCCGTATGTTGCAACTTTTTCACGGCTGGCCCGATCCACCATGATGGATGTGCTGAGGGAAGATTATATTCGTACTGCCTATGCGAAAGGTGTACCGAGTTACAAGGTAGTACTCAAGCATGCACTTTCCAATGCGGCCATTCCATTGGTGACAGTATTCGGTATGGACTTCGGCCGGTTACTGGGTGGCGCGGTTATTGTCGAGACAGTATTTGCCTGGCCGGGAATGGGGCGGCTCTTGATTGATGCAATCATGGCTCGGGATATTTATGTCGTCCAAGGCACAGTTCTTGTGTTTGCCGCGGTGGTGGTAATTATCAACTTAATGGTGGATTTGGTTTATGGCGTCCTCGACCCTCGCGTCACTTACAACTGAGGCCGATATGAAACTTCCGAAAAAATATCGGTTGGGCTTTGTCAGTTTCCTTATTTCCAATAAGCGCTGGTTCGCGTTTGCTTCATTGATCGTGATCCTGGTGATGGTTGCTGCGGCGATAGCTGCCCCTTTGTTGTTTGATTGGGATTCGGTCACCAAGATCAACTTATCAACGTCCCTTGTCGAGCCCGGTGCAAGTTCCTGGCTCGGCACGGACCAATTGGGCCGTGACTTGTTGGGTCGAGTCGTGTGGGGGGCACGAATTACGCTCACCGTCGCAGTTTCAAGTGTCAGCATTGCGATGGTCATTGGCATCGCTTTAGGTGCGGCGTGTGGCTATTACAACGGCGCCATCGCCGGGGTGGTGATGCGGGTCATGGACTCGATGATTGCATTTCCCCGGACACTGGTTGCCATTCTGGTCATCACGGTGGCGGGCAACAGCATAGTAAGCCTGACACTGGCCATCGCCATTTCAACGATCCCGATTTACGTGCGTTTCTTTGCCGGGCCGGTCATGGCATTGAGAAACCGCGAGTTTGTATTGGCCTCCAAGTCGATTGGCGTCAGCGATCTGCGGCTGCTGCTGATACATATCCTGCCGAATATCGGTTCGCTGGTCATTATCCAGGCCACCGTCTCGCTGGCTGAAGCAATCCTCATTGGTTCCGGGCTCAGCTTTCTGGGGCTTGGCCCGCCGCCGCCCACCCCGGAGTGGGGCTCGATGATTGCCGAGTCGCGGCCGTTATTGACCACCCATCCCTACGTATTGATTGCGCCCGGATTTGCACTGGTTTTGACCATATTGAGTTTCAACATTGTGGGGGATGCGTTGCGAGACTATATCGACCCGAAATCACGTAACGCATAAATGAGTTCGGCGCGGTTAAACACGCCCTGTGTGTCCACCAGAATTATCAAGCGAGAAAGATTATGCGGCGTCTGAATTGCCTGGAAGTATTGATACGGAGTTTCGCTGTTGTCGGCATCCTTGGACTGTCGGCGGGCCTATCGTTTGTTGCCAACGCCAAAGACCTGAAGAAGCTGACATTCGTTCAAGGCGCTGATATCGATACCCTGGACCCAGCGATTTCGCGCAGTGTGCCTTCCTATAACGTGATTAATCACCTGTTTAATCGGTTGGTCGCATGGGACGGTCACGGGCATAACACGTTTGTAGCTGATTTGGCGCAGTCATGGTCAAGGTCCGAGGATGGACGGCAATGGATTTTTATCCTGAAACCGGGAATTACCTTTCATGACGGCACGGCGTTTGATGCTGCAGCGGTGAAGTTTAACCTGGACCGAATCATGAACCCCAAGCTCGGTTCTCCGCACCGGTCCTACTATGCGGATATAGCTTCGGTGGATGCGCTAGCGCCGAATGAGTTACGCATCACCACAAAAAATCCGTCACCCACAATGTTGGAGTTACTGGCAAAAGAATCTTCGTCAATCAGCAGTCCGGCCGCTGTCGTTAAATATGGACGGGCCTATGGGCACCATCCCGTCGGTACCGGGCCCTACGTATTTGATAGTTGGATACCCAACGACCAGGCCGTTATTCATAAGAACAACGCTTTTTATGGAACAACGGCAAAACCGGAAACCATCGTGTTCCGTCCGGTCAGGGAAGATTCTTCCCGAGTCATAGAGCTGCGAACGAACAATGCGGATATCGCGGCAAATTTATCGCCCGAGGCGGCTATTGAATTAAAGGAACTGAATAAATCCACCTTGCTGCGGGTACCCAGCACATTCCAGGTGTTCTTTGAAATGAACCTGACCAAACCGCCCTTTGATGACCCGCGCATACGGAGGGCGGTGAGTATGGCGATTGATCGCCAGGCATTGGTCGACAAAGTGTTGTTGGGATATGGAAAAGTACCCACTGGCCCATTTCCGGAGGGTACGCAAGCCCGACGTGAATTCCCTCCGGTGAAGTACGATCCTGATGCGGCAAGAAAAATAATTAACAAGGTATATCCAGGCGGTTATCCAGGCACCGTAGTTATATGGACCCCGGCGGGACGCTATACCAAAGATCGTCAGGTCTCGGAAGTTGTCCAAGGCTATCTTAACGCCGTGGGGCTGAAGACCGAGTTTAAGGTATGGGAATGGGCAACGTATCAAAAGAACTTGTATCGCCCCGAGCCGGGCAAGGGCACGGGCAAAGGTAGCAATGACGCAAACATGTGGTTACTGGGAACGGGCATATCTGACGCGGATATTCGTTTGCGTCGAAAGTTGTCCAGCGGCGACCCGCAGAATCTCACGGGTTACAGCAACCCTCAGGTAGACAAATTACTTCAGTTGGCCTCGCGTGAACTGGATGAAAAAACACGCATGTCCTATTACGGCCAGATTCAGCAGATTCTATGGGAACAAGACCCGGACAATCTGCCGCTGTTTGACCAGGAGCAAATAATTGGTGTGCGTAAAGCGTTGAATGGCCTGGATGTCGATTATGAGGGGACCATCGATTTGACGAATGTAGAACTTATTGAGCGGTGATTTAAATGTCGAATTTACATGCCAACGAAACACTGTTAACCGACGCTCGCCTGAGTGCTCCTCCCGCTGAACGCATGGTCAAGTACCATGATATTCCGGCACTTGAGACCGAGAAACGTCAGTTTCACGAGTTTGTCGAAGTGGACCTGGCGCACACCGTGATGCTGGTTGAACAGCAGATTCTTTCTGTGTCGGTCGGGCAAGCCATCCTCGCGGAGCTGCGGTTGATTCGGGACATGGTTCCCGCCGACTTCCCGTTTGATGTAAAGAAAGGCAGCTTCCTGCTTCAGGTTGAATCGTACCTTTTCTCCCGGATCGGCGAAGACTCGGCCGGGCAGATGCACACCGGCCGCAGCCGGATAGACCAAGGGGCAACGGTACGCCGCCTGTACGACCGCAAGCGCATCCTGGCGGTGCTGGACCGTATCAATGAGTTCCAGGTGGCGTTGATTCAGAAGGCCTCCACGCATTCGGGCACCATCATGCCCGGCTACACCCATATGCAGCATGCCCAGCCCTGGGTGTTCGGCCACTACCTTTTGAGTTTTACGTCGAGGCTGCACGACAGCTTCAGCCGCTTGATGCACGCTTACACCCGGGTCAATCGCAACCCCCTTGGTGCCGTCGGCCTGGCCGGCACGTCCTGGCCGCTGGACCGTGGGCGCACCACGCACCTGTTGGGGTTCGACAGCCTGGTAGAAAACTCCAAGCTGGGCCGCGAAGCATGGTACGCAGCAGAGACGATTGGCGCATTGTCCTTTGTCATGGCCGACCTGAACGACCTGGCAACCGACCTGCATATCTGGTCGAGCGTCGAATTTGGAACGGTGGAAAGCCACGACGGCTATTGCGGCACCAGCAGTATTTTCCCGCAGAAGAAAAACCCCAGCGGCTTGGAAACCATCAAGAAAGCTGCAGGTGGATCGGTGACCTGGCTCAGCACGGCCCTGGCCACTTTCCGGTCCGAAGGTACCGGCGACCAGGCGATGCGCGACCTGCCGTTGATCCATGATGCGCTGGCCACCACCGAAGGCATGCTGGACCTGTTTACCGGCATCATTGAAACCCTGGTGGTGCATGAGGACCGGATGACAGCCCTGCTCTCCGGGAGTTGGTGCACCGCCAGCAACCTCGCCGATGTGATCGTTCGGGACCGGGGCATCTCTTTCCGCCAGGTCCACCACATCGTGGCCCGCCTGGTGCGGAACTGCCTGTACGAGGGCGTGGCTCCTGCCGGGGTGACCGGCGCCGCACTGGATCAAGCCAGCGTGGAAACTGTCGGCTCAACCCTGGGCTACTCGGATGCCCAGGTCCGCGATGCTTTGAACCCGCGCCGTTTTGTCGAGACCCGCACTTCCGCGGGCGGCGTCGGCCCGGACGAGGTCCGGCGATTATTGTCGATCGCCCAGAACGAACTGGAGCAGGACCGTGAGTGGGTTGCGCAGAGCCGGCGCAAGGTCGATCAATCCCGTGCCGACCTTGACGCGGCCATCTCGGCGATCGTCGATTAAAGGAGCGCCCCATGAACGAGAATTTGGTAGCCCGGGTGAAAAACCTGAGTGTCGGCTTCGGCACCAGAGGGCGCGAGACGCCGGTGGTGCGCGATGTGTCCTTCGAGGTGATGCGCGGTCAGACGCTGGCGATCGTGGGTGAGTCCGGCTCCGGCAAATCCGTCACCTCAATGGCGATGATGGGCCTGATCAAGCGCGCCGGCGGACGGGTGCTTTCGGGCTCGATGGAGCTGCAAACCAGGAATAACCAGATTGTCGACCTGGTGGCGGCGCCCGAGTCTGTCATGCGCACACTGCGGGGCTCGTCCATGTCGATGATCTTTCAGGAGCCCATGACTTCGCTGAATCCGGTCTTCAAGATCAGCGCGCAACTCATCGAAGGCATCTTGCTGCATCAGCGGTGCAGCCGTGCGCAAGCCGAAGCCCAGGCATTACGCATGCTGGACCTGGTGCGTATTCCGGATGCGAAGCAGGTCATGAACCGGTTTCCCCATGAGCTTTCCGGCGGCATGCGCCAACGGATCATGATTGCGATGTCGCTGGTCTGCGAGCCCACACTGCTGATCGCCGACGAGCCGACCACAGCGTTGGATGTGACGGTGCAGGCGCAGATCCTGCGGATTATCAAGGAGCTGCAAGATAGCCTGGCCATGGGTGTGATCTTTATCACCCACGATATGGGCGTGGTGGCGGAAGTCGCAGACCATGTGATGGTGATGAAGAAAGGCGAGACCGTTGAGCAAGGTCCGGCAAGGGCAGTGCTGCAGGAGCCCAAGCAGCCCTACACCCGGGCATTGCTGGCGGCTGTTCCAAAAATCGGCTCAATGCGTGGCACTCAACTTCCCGCAAAATTTGCCTTGATCGATGATGACGTCGCAGCGGGTGCAGAACCTGCGCCTGGCGTGGCCCCGGACTACCAGAGTCCGCCGGTGCTCAGAGTCGAGTCGTTGTCCATTCGGTACGACCTCAAAGGTGGTCTCCTCGGGAAGGTCCGGCGCCGTGTGCATGCCGTCGAAGGCATCGACTTTGATATCTACTCAGGTGAAACGCTGGCCCTGGTGGGCGAGTCCGGGTGCGGGAAATCCACCAGCGCTCGTGCGATTGCCGGGCTGATGCCGATACAGGGCGGGAATATCGTTTTCGGTGGCAAGAACCTTACGACGTTGAACAAGAGCGATATGAACTCGCTGCGCCGCGATATCCAGATGGTCTTCCAGGATCCCTATGCATCCCTGAACCCGCGTCTCACGATCGAGAACAGCCTGCTGGAGCCGCTGCATGTTCATGGCATTGCACATGGCGCGCAAGCACGAAAGCAGGTGCGAATATTGCTGGAGAAGGTGGGGCTGTCGGCGGAGCATGCACAACGCTATCCGCACGAGTTCTCGGGTGGGCAGCGACAGCGGATCTGCATCGCGCGGGCGCTGACTCTGTCTCCGAAGCTGATCATCGCCGATGAAGCCGTCTCGGCGCTGGACGTGTCCATTCAAGCCCAGGTGATTAATCTCCTGCAGGACCTGCAGCGCGAGATGGGCATTTCATTCCTGTTTATTTCCCATGACCTGGCGGTGGTCGAGCGGGTCAGCCACCGGGTCGGGGTGATGTACCACGGACGCATCGTTGAGATCGGGCCACGCCAGTCAGTGTTCGAGCAGCCTCAGCACCCTTACACCCAAAGGTTGCTGAGCGCGGTGCCCTCGGCGGACCTGAACGTGCCCAGAAAGCCGTTCAGCCTGATGGAGGAGAGCGTGCCCAGCAGGATTTACGAGGTGGGCTACAAGGCTCCGCCGATCAGTTACCGCGAGGTCGCCGCGGGCCACTTCGTTGCAATTTGAGCGCCGGGTATCACAGGTCGACACACCGCCCTGTGCGGGCGGGTTCAACTGCCCTTAACGAGCATGTACTTGCTGAAATTGTTGATGTGATCATCAAGATTATCCTCAAGCATCATCCGGTACTGATCACAGAAATACTTCAGCATCGCCTCACGCGCCTGGGCCATTTCTTCGCCGGATTTAAAGCTGCGTGCGCTGACCCAGGCATTGAAGCGTGTGGTGCCGAACATCATCGAGGCGCTGACTTTGCCCAGGTCGGCGAACGCCCTGAACTGCTCGTTGGACAGCTCGATGTGCGCGTCCGCGCGATCATAGAAGCCGTTGTCGGTGGTGTCTGGCATTGCGGTTACCTTCCTGTTCGTGAGTGCGGCGAAGGTACCGCCGCGCTCCACAGGAAGGCAACCACATCGGCCGCTTCAGGCCTTATTTATTGCGCGTCACCCTCCACACCGTGTTGGCCAGGTCATCGGCAATGATCAGCGCACCCTTCGGATCAACCGTGACCCCCACCGGCCGCCCGCGAGTCTTGCCATCGTCCCCGCGGAAACCCGTGGCGAAGTCCAGCGGCTCACCGGCAGGCCGGCCATTGCTGAACGGCACGAAGATCACCTTGTAGCCCACCGGATTGTCCCGGTTCCAGCTGCCGTGCTCGCCGACGAAGACGCCGTCGGCATATTTCTCGCCCATGGCCGGGATGGAAAAGTCGACGCCCAGCGCGGCGACGTGGGAACCCAGGCTGTAATCCGGCTTGATCGCGGCGGCGACCTTGGCCGGGTTCTGCGGTTGGGCGCGGGTGTCGACGTTCTGGCCCCAATAGCTGTAGGGCCAGCCGTAGAATTCGCCTTCGCGCACCGAGGTCAGGTAATCCGGCACCAGGTCCGGCCCCAGTTCATCCCGCTCGTTGACCACCGCCCACAGCTGCCCAGAGCCCGGTTGAATGGTCAATGCTGTCGGGTTGCGCAAGCCGGTTGCATAAGGCTTGTGGGCACCGGTGGCGGCGTCGATCTGCCAGACCATCGCCCGGTCGATCTCGACCTCCATGCCGCGTTCGGTGATGTTGCTGTTGGACCCGATGCCCACATACAGCGAGCGGCCATCGGGGCTGATCGCCAGGGATTTGGTCCAGTGGTGATTGATCGCGGCGGGCAGCTCGGTGACGGTGGTGGGCGGGCCACCGGCCTTGGTCTGGCCGTCTTCGTAGTCGAAGCGCACCAGCGCATCCTGGTTCGCCACGTACAGCTTGCCGTCGGCAAAGGCCAGGCCATAGGGCGCGTTGAGGTTTTCGGCGAATACGGTTTTCAACTCGTAGGTGCCGTCACCGTCGGCATCGCGCAGCAGGGTCAGGCGATTGCCGCCCTTGACCTTGGTGTTGCCCTCGGCCTTGATCACGCTGGCGATCACATCCTTGGGCTTGAGTTTCGCTGCGCTGCCGCCCCGGCCTTCGGCGACGAGAATGTCGCCGTTGGGCAGCACCAGGGTCTGGCGCGGGATCCGCAGGTCGGTGGCGATGGCCGTGATGCTGAAACCCTCGGGCACCGTGGGTTTCTGCTCGGCCCAGGCCACCGGTTCGGCGATCTTCATGCTGGGCAACAGGCCGCGCTGGGGTTCCGGCAGCTTGGGGTCGGGGCCGCGAGCCTGAGTGCTGTCGGCTTCGCCACCGCAGGCGCTCAACAACATCGCCATGCTTAAAACGGTCAGCGTGCTGGAAGGCTTCATTGGGCACCTCCCGAGCGCAGGTTGGTCAGCCCGACCCACGTGGTCACGCAGGCCAGCAGGGTCACGACGGCAGACAGCACCAGGCCCGAAGGCATCACGGCCCAGGCATCCTTCGCATGTTCAAAGGCATTTACCAGGCCCAGCGCCCAGGTCACCAGCAACAGCAGGAAGTACGCCGTGGGGCGCCCGGCCTTGCGGTCGGCACGCAGCAGGTTGACCAGTGCAAACAACCCCGCCAGCCCGCAGAACAGCAGAGCGCCGGCGATCAGCCAGGCGGCGAAGTTGCTCCATTGGATCTGGTAGGTCTGGTAGTAGGCAATGTCGCTCAGCAGGGCGCCGAGAAACAGCGGGACGGTACCGGCCAGCAAGGTCGCGTGAAGCGGACCAGGCGTGCAGCGGTAGGTGAGGGTGGTGGTGTCGGTCACGGGCGGCTCCTTATCGTTGAGCGGCCCTGATGAGGCTCATCAGGGCCGCGCTGACTGCGCTTAAGGAAGGAGCGTGCTGCTTGCGCGTTAGTTCACCCGCTATTCGTTTCCAAATATGTTGCGTCAGTTGATGCGTGGATGTTGCTGCACCAGGTTTTCACGCTTGGCTTCCAGCTCGGCGATTTGCGCGTCGATATCTTCGATCTTCTGCTCGATATTGTCTTCGTGCTCCTGCAGCAGCTCCTTGGCTTCCTCGATATCCGACGCCGCCGGTGCCGCGCCGCGCAGGGGTTTGTTGGCGGTTTCCTTCATGGTCAGGGCGGTGAAAAGCCCCAGTACGGCGAATACCATCAGGTAATAGGCCGGCATGTACAGGTTGTTGGTGGTCTCCACCAGCCAGGCCATGGCGGTTGGCGTGAGGCCGGCAATCAGGATCGAGATGTTGAAGGCGCTGGCGAGCGCGCTGTAGCGGATGTGGGTAGGGAACATCGCCGGCAGGGTGGACGCCATCACGCCGATAAAGAAGTTGAGCACCACCGCAATGATCAGCAGCCCCGAGAAAATCAGCCCGAGCTTACCGCTGTTGATCAGCATGAACGCCGGAATGGCGAGAAAGAACAGCGCGATGCTGCCGAACAGAATGAAGGGTTTGCGCCCGATCTTGTCGCTGACAAAGCCAATCATCGGCTGCACGAACAACATGCCGACCATGATCGCGATGATGATCAACACGCCGTGGTTTTCGCTGTAGTGCAGGTTGTGCGACAGGTAGCTCGGCATGTAGGTGAGCAGCATGTAGTACGTGACGTTGGTCACCACCACCACGCCGACACAGGTCATCAGGCTGCGCCAGTGCTTGGTGGCGACTTCCTTGAACGAGACTTTCGGGCCGCCCGCCAGGCCTTCGCGGTCACCTTGTTCGAGTTGCTCCACGTGCTGTTGAAAGGCCGGTGTTTCTTCCAGGGCATGACGCAAGTAGAGCCCGATCATGCCCAGCGGCAGGGCGAGGAAGAACGGCAGGCGCCAGCCCCAGGACTGGAAGGCGTCTTCGCCGATTACCGCCGAAATCAGCACCACCACGCCCGCGCCGAGCACGAAGCCGGCGATGGAGCCGAAGTCCAGCCAACTGCCGAGGAAGCCGCGCTTGCGGTCCGGGGCGTATTCGGCGACGAAGATCGAGGCACCGGTGTACTCACCGCCCACCGAGAAGCCCTGGGCCATCTTGGCCAGCAGCAACAGGATCGGCGCCCAGATGCCGATCGAGTCATAGGAGGGGATCAGCCCGATGGCGAAGGTGCTCAGGGACATGATCACGATGGTCGCCGCCAGGACCTTTTGCCGGCCGTATTTGTCCCCCAGCCGGCCAAAGAACAGGCCGCCCAGCGGGCGAATCAGGAACGGCACCGAGAAGGTCGCCAGGGCCGCGATCATTTGTACGCTGGGAGACGCTTCGGGGAAGAACACCTTGCCCAGCACATAGGCGACAAAGCCATACACCCCGAAGTCGAACCACTCCATGGCATTGCCCAGCGCAGCGGCGGTGATCGCCTTGCGCATCTTGGCGTCGTCGACGATGGTGATGTCATCCAATCCAATCGGATTGACGGTTTTCTTGCGTGATTTCATGGGAATACTCAGCCGCAGGTCCATTTCGATGCCACTGTTTTGGTGGCATGCGCTTAATGGGTCAGATACATGCGGACACTGAATAATTCACCACTGGCTGGATTTTTTTGTTAACGGCCAGCGCCTTACCGGGACAACGCCACCGCATCCGCCCCGGCCGGGATACGCATCGGGCTGTTTGGGTCAGTCGCCGCGCGCCATACGGCTTCAGCCACATCCTCGGCCAACGTGACCTCGGAAGGCTCCCCCCAGGCGGCAAATATGCGTTCCGCCAGGCCTGCGTAAGCCTCGGGAATCAGGATGCGGTTGCGGGCGTTTTCGCCGAAGCGGGTGGTCGGTGCGCGCCCTGGCAATACCAGGTTGGCGCGTACATTGAACGCCGCCAGTTCCAACGCCAGGGATTCGGTGAAGCCGTTCACTGCGCATTTGCTGGCGGTGTACACGGCGAGCAACGGCAACGGTAGCAAGGTCACACTGGAGGTGACGTTGATTACCACGCCGGCCTTGCGCTCACGAAATTGCGGGAGCACGGCCTGGGTCATCGCGATGGTACCGAAGGTGTTGGTTTCGAATACCTCGCGGATCGTTTGCATGTTGATGCCTTCGACCGCGCCCAGCAGGCCGATCCCGGCGTTGTTGACCAGTACATCAACCGGCCCGGCGGCTTCGATGGCCTGCTGGATGCTGGCCTCGTCACTCACATCAAGCGCCAGCACCCGCAGGTGCTCCGAAGGCGGTAGAAGGTCTTCCCGGGGCGTACGCATGGTGGCGACGACCTTCCAGTCCCGGGCCAGGAAGTAGCGAGCGATTTCCAGGCCGAAGCCGGACGAGCAGCCGGTGATCAATACAGTATTCATGGACGTTCCTGCCAGTGGTGAGGGTCGTAAAACGATAGGCCGCGTTGATTGGACTTGCTATGCTTCAAAGTCCAAATTTCATTTGCAGGAGTCCGGTCATGGTCGACCCGCTGGCCGAGATCGTCACATTGCTGCAACCCACCGCAGGCTTTTACAAAGTGGTCAGCGGCGCCGGTGCCTGGCGCGTGCAGCGGGCCCACAATGGGCAGCCGTTTTACTGTGCGGTGCTTGAAGGCCAGTGCTGGCTGACCTTCGACGGCAGGCCGGCGGTACCTTTGCAGGCCGGGGATTTTGTGTTGATTCCGGCTTCCCGGGTGTCCGGCATGTCGAGTGCCGTTGACCTGGAACTGCCGGAAACCACACCCGTTGTGCAGCCTGATGGGGAGTTCCGGATTGGCGAACAGAGCGGGCCGGCGGATATTCGCTTGTTGGTCGGGCATTGTGCGTTTGCCTCACCCGACGCAGCCTTGCTGGTGTCGTTGCTGCCCGAGCTGGTGCATGTGCGCGGGGAGCCGAGACTGGCAACCCTGGTCCATCTTGTGGGTGAGGAGTCACGCAGCCAGCGGCCTGCACGGGAAGTGATTCTGGATCGGTTGCTGGAAGTGTTGCTGATCGAAGCCTTGCGCTCGACAGGCAGTACGACGGCATCCCCCGGGTTGCTGCAGGGCTTGTCTGACGAACGACTGGCGGTCGCTATCCGCCTGCTGCACGAACAACCCATGCGGGCCTGGACGGTGGCGGAACTGGCAAAACACGCCGCACTGTCGCGCTCGACGTTTTTCGAACGCTTCAACCGCGCCGTGGGTGTCGCCCCGATGGCGTACCTGTTGGCCTGGCGCATGGCGCTGGCGAAGAAGCTGCTGCGCAATCAGGCAGGCGGTATCGCCGACATTGCCGAGCAGGTCGGCTATGGCTCCGCCAGTGCCTTCAGCGTGGCGTTTACCCGGTATGCCGGGCAGTCGCCGACCGTTTATGCTCGCGGCGAGGGCGCACCGGTGGATTAACTGATCCGCTCGCCCCCCAGGGAATCACGCTGCATCGACTGCAGGTTTTTCTCGATGGTTTCGCAAAGGGCTTCCATCTGGATCTGGTGCTCGCTGTCGCGGAACGGGCTTTGCAAATCGGTGCCGATGCGTTCGATGGCCAGCAGCATGAAGCCCACCACCGTGGACGCCAGAGGGGTGAACCAGCCCAGGGATTCCACCAGGCCCACCGGCACGATCAGGCAGAACAGCGAGATGAACAGCCGCGGGAAATACACGTAAGGGTAGGGCAGCGGCGTATTGGCGATGCGCTCCATGCCGCCCTGGCTGTTGGACAAATCCACCAGGGTCGACTCCAGCCGCGCCAGGCGAATGCTGTCCAGGCGCCCGGCCTTGTATTCCTGGGCCAGCAGGGCTGCGGAGCCGTTGATGATGTCGTTGGAAAAGTTATTGGTACTGGTGCTGCGGGCGAACTCGTTGGCCGGCAGGAAGGCGCGGATTTCATCCGGGCAAGGCTGGCCCCGCAAGTGCGCCGCCAGGCAGTTCACATACGCCACGTGACGGCGCAGTAAGGTCGCCTTTATCGGGTTGACCTCATTGTCCGGGTCATCCAGCAGCGTCAGCACTTGCCGGGCGAAGCTGCGGGAATTGTTGACCATCGCCCCCCACAACGTGCGTGCCTCCCACCAGCGGTTGTAGGCGCTGCTGTTGCGGAAACTGATCAGCACCACCAGCGCCGAGCCGAGTAGGGTGAGCGGCATCAGCGGCAGGTTGATCTTGCTGTTGAGGAACAGCATGAAGTCCACGGTGACGGCGATATCCCAGAGCAGCAGCCAGAACAGCGCCCAGCCTACATAGCCCATGGTCTTGATGATCAGGCGGTATTTTTTGATGATGGCAGCTTTCAAACGGAAACCTCGCGGCGAGCGGTAAACATCAATGCCCTAGCTCGGACGGTGTTTACCGGGTAAAGGTTCGCCGGGGGGCCGGGTCTTCAGGCCTGGAATGTCAGGACAAAGCGGTTTTCGCCCTGGGGCTTGCCGTCCGGTGCGGGCTGGTCGGGCACGAAACCGCAGCGGGTCAGGACTTTTTGTGAGCCCACATTCTCGGGGTACACGTACGCCACCAGTTGGGTCAGTGCCCAGCGCGCCTGTGCCTCGCGGATCAGATGGTTCAGCGCCAGGGTTGCCAGCCCTTGCCCGCACGAGCGCTCACCCACGCGGTAGCCGACTTCGGCAGAGCCCTTTGGCGAGTCGATGCTTTTCAGGTTGGCGCGACCGACGATTTCGCCGTTGGCGTCTTCGATCACGAACGGGTGCCATGTGCCGGTGGCCAGGCCTGATAGATAACCGTCAATATGCTCGGCGACGCCCTGCACCGAGTAAAACGATGGGTCGCGCGCCTCGATATGCGACTCGAACCAGTCACGGTTACGGGCTTCGAAGGCCAGCAATGTTTCAGTGTCCGTACTGCTCAGCTCGCGAACGCGAAATGACGTCATTGCTCGAATCTCCAGGGTTGTTCTGTCCATTTAGTCATGTTTTCGTCATAAAGGCGTGTGAAATTTGCCTGCCAAAAATATGAAATCATGGAGTTTTTCCGATGAGGGTAGTCACCTCCGGCTCGGCGTATCTGGACATCGATGCATACGCCTGCTGCATTGCGTATGCCGAGTTGTTGAATCGTCAGGGAATCGAGGCGCGTGCCGTCAGCAGTGCTCCACTGAATGCCAGCATCTCCAGGACCGTGCTCGGCTGGCGATCGTCACTGGATGACTACCGACCCGGGCCCGGCGATGAGTTTGTGATGGTGGATATCTCGGACTTCCACCACTTCGACCCGGTGGTCGTGCTCGATCAGGTGGTGGAGGTGATTGACCATCACCCGGGGTTTGAAACCTATTGGGCGCAGAGGCTGGGAAGTGCCGCAGACATCCGTTTGATCGGTGCAGCAGCGACGCAGGTTTTCCTGCGTTGGGAAGCGGCCGGTTTGTTGCCGCTGATCAGTGAGCACAGTGCCGCGCTGCTGGCCACGGCAATCCTGGACAATACCCTGAATTTTACCGGGCAGTTGACCACCGCGGCGGATGTTCGGGCTTATGAAACCCTCGCGCTGCTGGCGAAACTCGCGGCAGACTGGCCTGAGCGGTATTTCTCCGAGTGCCAGGCCACTATCGAGTCAGACCTTGCAGGCGCGTTGGCGGGTGACCTGAAGTGGCTGAAAGCCGACAGCAACCTGCCGCAGGTTTTTGCGCAGATGACGGTGTGGGATGCCGGTGCGCTGATCCGAAAGCATCGCTCGATCATCGCTGATTGGCTGGCGGCGCAGGGGGAGGACTGGCTGGTGAATCTCATCAGTATCCGCGAGTGCAGAAGTTATTTCCTGGCTGAGCCCAAGGTCAGCCAGGAAAAACTGAGCCAGTTGCTTTCCATCGACTGGCAGGCCGGGATGGCGGTGCTGGATCGTTCGCTGTTGCGCAAGGAACTGGTAAGGCTGGCGGCCACTGATTGACGGCGCTCACCAAAGTGACGTTCCTCTTTGATGAACCCGCAATACAATGGCCAGGGTATTACCGAAAAGGAACGGCAGTTGAACGAACACACATTGTCCATGCGCCTTGAGCGCGTGGCGACGCACGTCCCCGCCGGGGCGCGCCTGGCGGATATCGGCTCCGACCACGGCTACCTGCCGGTGGCATTGATGCGCCGCGGCGCCATCGTGGCGGCGGTGGCGGGCGAGGTGGCCCTGACGCCGTTTCGCGCAGCCGAGCGCACGGTGCGCGAGAACGAGCTGGAGCAACACATCACCGTACGCCTGGCCAGTGGCCTGGCGGCGATCGAGCCGGGAGACGGGATCAACGCGATCAGCATCTGCGGCATGGGCGGCGAGACCATCCGCGACATCCTCGACAGCGACAAGGCGCGTCTCAGTGGCGAGGAGCGCCTGGTGCTGCAGCCCAACGGCGGCGAGCAACCGTTGCGCCAGTGGTTGATGGAGAACGGCTACCGCATCGTGTGCGAAGAGCTGCTGCGGGAAAATCGCTTCTTCTACGAAATCATCGTTGCCGAGCACGCCGGGCCTGTGACCTACACCGCCGAAGAACTGTACTTCGGCCCGCTGCAAATGCAGGCCCGCAGCCCGGAATTCCTGCTCAAGTGGCAGCGCATCCTGCGCCACAAACAGCAGACCCTGAGCGACTTCGCCCAGGCGCGGCAAGCGGTGCCCGAGGACAAGATGCAAGAGGTCGCCCAGCAGGCGCGGTGGATCGCAGAACTGCTGGCGTGAGGGTCAGCCTGCGAGGGTGTTCAGCTCTGCGAGTACCTCATCCGAAAGATCCAGCTCGCCCACCGCGATGTTTTCCCGTAGATGGGTGACCGAGGACGTTCCCGGGATCAGCAGGATATTGGGGGAACGGCGCAGCAGCCATGCCAGGGCCAGTTGCATCGGGGTGACGCCGAGGCGCTGTGCGACGTTCGACAACACCGCTGACTGCACTGGCGAGAACCCGCCCAGCGGGAAGAATGGCACATAGGCAATGCCGTCCCGGGCCAATTCGTCGAGCATCGCGTTATCGTGTTGGTGGGCGATGTTGTACAGGTTCTGGACGCACACGAAGCGCACGATTTTTCGCGCCTCGGCGACCTGCGTCGGGGTAACGTTGCTGATGCCGATATGGCGTATCAGGCCCTGTTGTTGTAGCTCGGCAATGGCACTCAGGGGTTCTTCGATCGAGCCTTCGGCAGTGCCCATCACGCCGTGCATGGCCCGCACATTCACCACGTCCAGCACATCCAGGCCCAGGTTGCGCAGGTTGTCGTGCACGGCCTGGGTCAGCTCGGCCTTCGACGAAGCGTTGAACCAGGCGCCATCGTCGCCACGGCGGGCGCCTACCTTGGTGACGATCGTAAGATCGTCTTTATACGGGTGCAGTGCCTCACGAATAATCTGATTGGTGACATGCGGCCCGTAGAAGTCGCTGGTGTCGATATGGTTCACGCCGCAAGCGACGGCCTCGCGCAGTACGGCCAGCGCTGCATCACGGTCCTTGGGCGGGCCAAACACGCCTGGGCCGGCCAGTTGCATGGCGCCGTAGCCGATGCGGTTGACGGTACGATCGCCGAGATTGAATGTGCTGGTGGTCATGGTCGGAGCTCTTGCTTGACGGGAGGAAGCCTATAATATGAAGGATCCTTCAGGTTTAGAATTCGCATTCCATGAGCCCTCTCAAAGCGTCGTTAAAGCCAAGAAAATCAGCGGTCCAGGCCCGGTCGGCGGCGACGGTGGAAGCGCTGCACACGGCAACCCTTCAGGTTTTGACCGCTCAGGGCCTGGTGCGCTGCACCACGACCCGCGTGGCCGAGCGGGCGGGCATGTCGGTGGGCAGTCTCTATCAGTACTATCCGAACCGCGATGCAATGCTTGCTGCGGTATTGGAGAAGCATCTGGTGCAGGTGGCCGAGACCGTCGAGCAGGCGTGCGATCAACACCAGGGCACCACGGTGGCGGAAATGGCATCGGGGTTTGTCACGGCTTTTCTCGCCGTGAAGCTGATGGACCCGACGGCGTCCAAAGCCCTGTATGCCATCGCAGGTGAGCGGGGCGGTGCGGAGCTTGTGGCGCGGATCAACAAGCGGGTGGTGGCCGCGATTGCAGCGATGTTGGCGACGGCGTCGGATGCCCGGTTTGAAGACCCATCCCTTACCGCCGCCATCTCGCTCAGCGCGGTGGTGGGACCGGTTCGGGCGTTGCTTGAAGGCAATGCATCTGCGGCCTTTGAAGCCGGCCTGGAACAGCAGGTGACCCGCATGCTGCGAGCTTATCTTCAAACCTATCAGTCACTTACGTAAACCGTGTTCAGGGTATTTTGCAGCGCTGCTTCGCACTAAAGTCACATCCATGGGTCCATAAGCCCCGCAATCGAACTTTGAAGATTTAACCCATGCACCTACGCAAAATTGCAGTTGGGCTGTCGGCCCTTGTTTTGCTCTCCACCGGGGCGCAAGCCCGTGGCCTGCTGGACCTCATCACACCACCTCAACCCCATACCTCCCGCTCGGGCTCCATCAGTCAGGGCGCGGCCCTGGGTCTGTATTCAAGCCAACAGAAAAAGCCATCGTTCGACAGTTGCGCCGACCTGTTCCCGGCCGCACAACCGATCAACACGGCCACCGTGCCGGCCACCATGAAACCCCTGGCGCTGTGTTCCGATAATTTCGCGGTGCTGTACTCGCAAACCAGCAAGACCCCGCTGGTGGTGGTCGAACGCCTGAATGCCGGCCAGTTGAAGGATGCCAAAGGCGAAGAACGCACCAACCAGTTCTACCCCGACCCGCGTATTCCCAAAGGCGCGCGCGCCGAGTTGAGCGACTACCGTGGCCAACACCCGGCCGTGGACCGCGGCCATCAATCCCCGGCGGCGGATGCGCCGAGCACCAACGCCATGGCCCAGTCCTTTGCGCTGTCGAACATGGTCCCGCAAGACCCGACCAACAACCGCAAGATCTGGAGCAAGGTCGAGGCGGACGTGCGCAAGTTTGCCAAGCGCGCCGACGGCAATGTGTTCGTGTTCACCGGGCCGTTGTTTGACCCGGGCTACAGCACCATTGGCGACAACAAGGTCTGGGTGCCGACCCGCCTGTTCAAGCTGGTTTACGACGTGTCGTCCAAGCGCGCCTGGGCGTATGTACTGCCCAACGCTGAAACCCGTATCGAGAAGCCGATGGACTACGCGACGTTTGTGAAAACCACCGGGCTCAAGTTGCTCGGGAATTTGCCGGTGACGGGGTCAGTCGGGCGTACTTGACGGCCTGAAACCGGGTGCGTCACTTGCCCTTTTTCAACGTCTTCAAGCGCAACGTTGCGCGCTGCACAGCGGCCATCTTCTCTGGCCGCTTCATCTTTTTCCATTTGCGAATATCGTCCTTGGTGCGTCCACAACTCACGCACAGCTCACCACTGAGCTGGCAGGTTGAGACGCACGGGTTCTCGATATCTTTAGCCAAGGCTTTACCCCTTTACCGCATACAGTTTGAGCAGGCGCAGGCGCCAATTGCCGCCATGCTGCAGGTGGCATTCTTCCTCGGAGTCGAAGCGCACGTAGCGGTGCGAAGAAGGGCGATCCACCCCGGCATCCTCCAGCGCGGTGGCCGTCAGTTCGCGCATGCGCAGGTCCAGTCCGGTAGAAAGGGCCAGTTCCCGGTTCGCCCTGGTATCGAATACCCAGATGACCAGCAGGCTTTGGGCAAAGGCCTGGTAGTCGACTTCGTGGGTCAGCCAGTCGAAGCCGGTAATTTCGGCTTTCGCGATCTCACAGGCATAGGTCAGGGTCGCGACCAGGCGACGTTCGATGCGTGCGCTGTCGCGTTTGCTTGAAGACATGGGGAGTCCTTGAGGAGCGAGGAGGGTGATGATACGCGAGAGATCCACTGTAGGAGCTGTCGAGCTTTAGCGAGGCTGCGATGGCGGACTGTCAGGCGACATCTTTATTGCCTGACAGGACCTCTTCGCAGCCTCGCTAAAGCTCGACAGCTCCCACACTGGATCGTGTTGCCCTTCAGATATTGATCGTTCCCACGCTCTGCGTGGGAATGCCACCTCGGACGCTCTGCGTCCAGCTGACGATGCAAGGCTCAAGCCCTGCGCAGGGGTGACGCGGAGCGTCACAGGATGTATTCCCACGCAGAGCGTGGGAACGATCAACTGTGCGAGCCTGCGAAGATCAACTGAGGGAGCTGTGTTGCCCATCACATATTTTTAGGCCGATCCAGCTTGCGCGTCATGGTGTACACCGCCACGCCGGCCGCCAGGATGCCCGAGGCCGCGCCGACCGCCAACGCCCAGCGCGGGCCAAGATGGTCGGCCACCCAGCCCACAATCGGTGCGCCAATCGGTGTGCCGCCCAGGGCCACGCCCACCCGCAGGGCGATTACCCGGCCGCGCATGGAGGGTTCGGTGGTGAGTTGCATCAGGCTGTTGGTGGTGTTGCTGAAGGTCAGGGCGCCCACGCCGATGATCACCAGCGCCCCGGCGAACAACCAATAGTTCGGGGCAATCGCCGCCAGCGTGCAGCCCACCCCGAACACCAGCGCGCCGATCAACAACGCCTTGAAGTGTGGCCGCTCGCGACCGGCTGCGAGCAGCGCCCCGGCAACGGTGCCGATGGCCAGGGTCGACGTCAGCAGGCCATAGCCGCGGGCATCGGCGTGGAACACGGTGACGGCCATGGTCGAGATGAAAATCGGAAAATTCATGCCGAAGGTGCCGATCAAGAACAGCATGATCAGGATCGCCATCAGGTCCGGCCGCGCCCACACATAACGCAGGCCTTCAGTCAGGCTGCCCTTGGTGCGCAGCGCCCGCAGGCTGGTGTGCAGGCCGGAAACCCGCAGCAGAAACAGCGAGGCCAGCACCGCGAAAAAACTCGCGCCATTGAGCAGGAACGCCCAGCCGGTGCCCACCGATGCGATGGTCACGCCGGCCACCGCCGGGCCAATCATGCGCGCCATGTTGAACGAGGTGGAATTGAGCGCGATGGCATTGGACAGGTCCGCTTCGCCCACCAGCTCCGCCACGAATATCTGCCGCACCGGTGCATCGAAGGCCGAGGCGCAGCCAGACAAAAACGCGAACACATACACGTGCCACAGCTGCACGATGCCGGTCAGGGTAAACACCCCCAGCATCAGCGCCAGCACGCCCATCACGCCCTGGGTGACCATCAGCAGCTTGCGCTTGTCGTAGTGATCGGCGGCGAAGCCGGTCCAGGGCAGCAACAGCAATTGCGGCCCGAACTGCAACGCCATGACGATGCCGACGGCCGACGCGTTATGCGGCGTGAGCTGGGTCAGCACCAGCCAGTCCTGGGCCGTGCGTTGCATCCAGGTGCCGATATTCGACACCAGGGCGCCGGCGGCCCAAATGCGGTAGTTGACGCTGCGCAGCGAGCGGAAAATGCCCATCGAACTCACACCGGCCCTGAGGAATGACCACCGTTGAAGCGCCCGAAATGCTGCGCCAGGAATACACTCAGGGCCAAGGCCCCGAGCCCGAGGGCGAGCACATCAGCGGTGCTTTTGAGGTCGAAGTCCCCGACCCGGCAGACCAGCACGTAGCCGATCACCAGGTTGAGAAAACCCCAGAGCACATTCAGCGTCGAGGAGGACCGCCCCTGGCCGCGCGGCTTGGCAAACGGCGTCTGGAAGGACTGGCCCATCAAGCCACTGAGGCAATGGGGCAGCGCGTTGGCGAGCAATACGCCGCCGAAGAAATAAGACACCAGCTCATGCCATTGCATCGTCACGCCCCCCTTGTTGCAAGCAAGCCGATGATCTCTTGCGCCGTGCCGGTTTCCCCCAGCTTCGGGAATACCTGGTTCAGGCTGTAGTGATGGGCCTCGGCGTTCGCGTCGGTCATGGCATCGACGGCCAGGGTCACGTTGAAGCCGGCCTCGTAGGCCTGGCGCGCGGTGGACTCCACGCCGGTTCCGGTAGCAACGCCGGTGATCACTACTTGGGTCACGCCGCGTGCTTTGAGTTGCGCCTCAAGATCAGTGCTGGCGAAGGCACCCCAGGTGCGTTTGGTCACCCCAATGTCGCCGGGTTGCTGATCGAGTTCGGGCAGCAGGTCGGCCCATCCCGGTGGAAATACATCGCTGCGCCGTGGCCGCTCGGTACGCCCGGGGGCGAAGCCTGTGACGTTGACCAGCACCACCGGC
Source organism: Pseudomonas sp. IPO3774 (assembly GCF_013386835.1). Lineage (NCBI taxonomy): Bacteria > Pseudomonadati > Pseudomonadota > Gammaproteobacteria > Pseudomonadales > Pseudomonadaceae > Pseudomonas > Pseudomonas sp. IPO3774. The sequence continues at coordinate 168,752 of NZ_JACAQY010000036.1, read as the reverse complement.
ATGCCGCGCTCGCGGAACGCGTCGAGCAGTGCACGGGAGCGTTCCACCACGGCGCCGATGGGGTGGATGAACGGGTATTCGGCGATGCCTTTTTGCAAGTCCACGATGATCAGCGCGGTGTTGGGATCCAGCAAGGTGACGGCCATGGGATGTCCTCGAACGGATAGGGGGCTCAAAAGTCGGCGAGGCGCTCCAGCAGCTTTACCGCTGCCGCGAGTTCAGCTTGTTCTTCGGCAGACAGTTGCTCCTGCAGCGCCCGCAGCAGCCAATCGTCCTTGGCCGCCCGGCTGGCGATCAGGTGCTTACGAAAGCCGGGAGTCAGCTCGATCAGGGTTTGGCGCCCATCGCTGGGGTCGGGTTTGCCCCTGATCGCTTTCATCGTTTCCAGCCCGGCCACGGTGATGCGCATGGACTGCGGCCGCACGCTCTCCGCCCTGGCCAGGGCCGAGACGGTGCTGGGCCCGTCTCGGTCCAGGCGCAGCAGCACCGACTTCTGGGCGGAAGTGAAATCGTTCGGATGGGTTTGTTCCCGCAGCCGGCGTATCAGCTTGCCCAGGGAGATGCGCAGCTCGGCAGCCAGGGCGGCGGATTGGGTTTCGGAGGTGATGGAAGGTTTGTTCATGCTCGGACATTAGCATGCGTGCAGAAAAACTGTACAGTTTAGCTGTATGAATTTTTTGTCATAAAAGCCCGCGTCAACGGTCCTTTTGCCGGGGCGTTACCTGGTGTCGCGGCTGGGCGTGCTGTCGTTCATGGACCGGGATGGTGCAAGACCGAATGCTATGTGGGTGACCGATTGTTGGGCGTGGATGATGAACGGGTTCTGCAACTGTTCACGGACTTGATGAGCCGCGCATTGACCTGATCGATATTCATGCGCGGCTTTTTCCCGGCCTATCAAGTGTGTTGATAGCGGTACTCCTGAGTCACCCCTTCATAGCCGTAGGCACTGGCCCGGCAGTCGATGATGTGCACATTGGAGTGCGGGTGCAGGTTGCCGATCAACTCCGCCAACAGCGTGTAGGCCTCACGATGAAAACGCGCCTTTTGCGCCTTGGTGTTGGTCTCATCGGTCACGGTGACTTCCAGGCGGAATGCGTTGCGCCCATGTTCGGCCAGCGAGCGGTTATGAATGAACCACTGGTCATGCGGTACAAAATCGAGAATCAGCAAGGTCTGCTCCGGGCGTTTCTCGAGCACTTCACAGGTCAGTGCAGTGAGCTGTGGGACGAGCTGGCGCACCAGTTCGGGATTCCGTTCTCCGGATATTTTCAGGGTGATGCCTGGCATGGCGAATTCCTCGTAAGGGTAGGGTGAGGTGCCAGATTAAGAAAATTATTCGGATCTGAAAAACGGGAAGATATAATGATATCTATCGGAAAAAACGCAGGTTAGACATGCGCCCCTTTGACCTTGAGCAACTGCGCTCCTTCGTCGCCATCCTGGAATCCGGCAGCCTTTCGGCGGCCGCGCCCAAGCTGTGCCGTTCCCAGTCCGCGCTCAGTGAGCAACTTCGCAAGCTGGAAACCTTCACCGGCGTGACGCTGCTGGAGCGCGGCAAAAAAGGCGTGAGCCCCACACCTGCCGGGGAGCGCCTGCTGGCACATGCGCGTGAATTGCTCGCGCTGAGTGACTGCGTGCTTGAGGACATGCGCGGCGTGACCTTGAGCGGCGAACTGCGCCTGGCCATCACCGACTATTTTTTGCCGAGCGCCATCGCGGGCATGTTGAAGGGTTTGCGCACGCGATATCCGCAGCTTCGGTTGCATGTTTCGGTGCGCAAGAGCCTGCAAATCGAAAAGGGCGCCAACAGCGGCGAATTCGACATTGGCCTGTCGATGCGCATCCTCGATGGTCGCAGCCTTCCCGAAGGCATTCCCGTACGACGAGAGGCCCTGCGGTGGGTGGCACTCAGTGGGTTCGACGCACAGCACGAACTCGTGGCGCCGCTGCCGTTGGTGGTACTTCCCCAGGATTGCAGCTTGCAGCGGTTCACCATCGACCTGTTGGATGCGCGCGGGGTGCCGTATGTCATTGCGCATTCCGCGTCCGGGGTGGCGGGCCTGCAATCGGCACTGATGGCGGGGCTGGGCGTGGCGTGCCTGAACAGCTCGGCCGTGCCTGCCGGGGCCGAGGCATGCCGGTCGATTCAAACGCTTCCGGCGCTGCCCGATGTCGAGTTCAGCCTGTTACCGCCGCGTCCGGGCGAGGCTTCGCTGGTCAGTGCAGTGCGAGAAATGTTGATCACGCACTTTTCCTAGCGGCTCAAGATCGCCGGCTGGCCCCCGGCGGCTGCCCGGTGACGCGCTTGAATGCCCGGCTGAACGCGGCCTGGGAGTTATAGCCAAGGCGCTGCGCCACGGTTTCAATGGGCAGCCGCTCCAGCGTCAGCCACTGGCTGGCCAGGCGCATCCGCAGTTCGGTGGCGTAGCGCAACGGTGGCGTTCCGATTGTGGTTTGAAAGTGTTGGGCGAACACCGAGCGCGAGGTATGACACTGCGCCGCGAGCTCTTCCACCGTCCAGTCACGCCCAGGCTGTTGATGCAACGCCAGCAGGGCCTTGGCCAGGCGCGGGTCGCGTAGCGCGGCCACCAGGCCGGACGCATTCCCGCAGGCACATTCGACCCAGCCCCGAACAACCATGGCCGCCACCACGTCCGCCAGGCGCGCCAGTATGCCGGCGAAGCCGATGCGGGCGCTGCTGACTTCACGCTCCATGGCCGCCAGGATCGGCATCAACCCCGGATAACGTTGGCCCTTGGCGTCGATCAGCATCAGGTCCGGCATCAGGCGGCCAAGGCCGTGCAAACTCCCCAGTTCAAACTCCATGCAGCCGCTGAAGAGCAGGGTGCTTTGAGCCACGCCTGCATCGGCGCGGGCATCCACGGCACACACCGCATCGCCGAGGGCTGCGGCGTTGAAGCTGTCGATGTCCTGCACCGGCACCTCCGGGCTGGAGAGCAACTGATGGGCGCCCCCGTGGGAGATGAACACGGCGTTGCCCGGCGTCAGTTCGTACTGCGTGCCGTCCTCGGTACGCAGGGTGACGCCGCCGGCGGCGACAAGGTGGAAGTACGCATGCCCGGGTTTGGTCGCAAAGCCCAGGCCAAACGCCGGCCCGGCCTGGATACGGCGGTACTCGACGCCCCGCAGGCGCATGCCGCGCAACAGCTCGTTGATGAGGTCAGAGGACACGTCGAACGGTTCTGGAGGCATCATTTTCGGGGTTTCGGTAAAGAATTCAAGATTTTGCATCATAGATCATCCTGCCCTGCGTACCTAGACTGGCGGTCGCGATAACTTTTGGAGGGTGACCAGTGATGAGTAGTTGTGTGTGTGACGCCGTAACCGGTGCAGATGCAGCGCCCGCGACACCGGCCTGGATGGCGGTGTTTTCGTTGGCGATGGGCGTGTTCGGATTACTCACGGCGGAGTACCTGCCGGCCAGTTTGTTGACGCCGATGGCGGTCGAACTCGGCGTCTCGGAAGCCTTGGCAGGGCAGGCGGTGACAGTCACGGCGGTGGTGGCGTTGTTCGCCGGTTTGCTGGTACCGGGCCTGACCCGCGGGATCGACCGGCGCGTGGTGCTGTTGTGCTTCAGCGCACTGATGATCTGCTCCAACCTGCTGGTGGCGGTCTCGTCGAGCCTCACGGTGTTGCTGCTGATGCGCGTCCTGCTGGGCATCGCCCTGGGTGGCTTCTGGAGCATGGCGGCGGCGGTGGCGATGCGGCTTGTACCGGCGGCACTGCTGCCGCGTGCCTTGTCGATCATCTTCAGCGGCATCGCGGTGGGCACTGTCGTGGCGGTGCCGCTGGGCAGCTTTTTGGGTGGGCTGTACGGCTGGCGCAGCGCGTTTCTCGCCGCCGCCGCAGTGGGCGGCGTGACCCTGGTGTTCCAGCTGTTCACCTTGCCGCCGCTCGCACCCCGCAGGACCGCCCGCTTGAGGACGGTGCTGGAAGTGCTGCTGCGCCCGGGCATTGCCGTGGGCATGTTGGGGTGCGTGCTGGTGCACACCGGGCACTTTGCGCTGTTCACCTATATCCGGCCATTCCTGGAAAGCACCACTGGCGTCGATGCCGAGGGGCTGGCGTTGATGTTGCTGGGATTCGGTGTTGCGAACTTTGCCGGCACGCTGCTGGCCGGCTGGCTGCTGGTGCGTCTGCCGCGTGGAACATTGGTGCTGATGCCCGCGCTGGTGGGCGTTGCGGCGCTCGCCCTGGCGCTGTTGCCGGCAACCGTGACCGGCCAGGTGTGGTTGTTGATGCTCTGGGGCCTGGCGTTTGGCGGGGTGCCGGTGGCCTGGTCGAACTGGGTGGCGCGGGCAGTGCCTGACCAGGCTGAAAGCGCCGGGGGCATGGTGGTGGCTTCAGTGCAGTCGGCGATTGCAGCCGGTGCGGCGGCAGGCGGCGCGATGTTCAGTTTCAGTGGTATCGGCGGGGTCTTTGTCGCGGCAGGTATCTTGATGCTGTTGGCGGCACTGTTGATTGCGCTGAAGGTGAAGGTTGAAGCGCCTCCACAAGGTGCAGAGGCGGGGCCGGTGTTTCATCTCTGAAACCGTGTTAGAGGCAGGGGGTGAGAATAAACGCATGCGCTTCGCCCCCTTTCAGTTCGCTTGATCAATCCTGCTGGTTTTGGGCTCAGTTCCGACTCCGAGCAATCGTAGCTGAACGACCGCCTGCTGATCATTGACCTGCAGCGACCCTCGTATCTCTCTTTACTTCGGTAGCTGCGCAAAATAACCTCTGCCTCGCAGGCACCGTCCTGCTCCTTCAGGTTTGGCAAGGCGCTTCACACTCACCAGCACCGCCTGGCAGGTGTCATGGTGCTTGCACGTTGAGGTTCTGCGATGAGCGCAGTCGTTGATCATGGCGTCCGTTTCGGACGAATTGCAGTAACGCTTCCCGTAAAGGACATGGGCAGGGCCCATGATTTTTACACCAGGGCCCTGGGGTTTACGAAAGCATTCGAAAATGGAAACCCGATCGGCTTCATGATTCTGCAGCGCGACCAGGGCGAGCTGCATTTGACCTTGCAACCCAACCACCCAGCCGCCGCGTTCACGATTGCCCACCTGATGGTGGACGATGTCGACAGGCTGCACGCCGCTTGCGTGCAGCATGGGGCGAGGATCATCAAGCGCCTCAAGGATCAGGATTACGGGTTGCGGGCGTTTGTGTTCGAAGACCCGGACGGGAATCGTATTGATGTAGGTCAGCCGCTCTAACCGAGCAATCAGGGAAGATAATGTTGACGACTACCGATGTTGTTCACACGCTGCGTGCACCGTCAGAGCTTGATTACTACGACACCCGGTCAGCCCCGCTGCCTACTGAAATCACCGCGCTGGATGCCTGGAACATCATGACCGGCGAACCGGGGCCGTTGATGCAGGTGGCTTTCCGAATCAGGGATGCCATTTCCTCGTTGTTTGGTGTGAAGCGCATCGGTGGGTTCTCCGGCACCTTGCGCGAGGCTGTGCAGGTCGGCGACCGGCTGGACTTCTTCCTGGTGGAACGCAGCGCGCCCGACATGCTGGTGCTGACCGAGCGTGACCGGCACCTGGATGTGATGATCTGCCTTTCAATCGCTGACCGTGTACTCACGATCACCTCGTCGGTTGTCACCCATAACACCTATGGGCGCCTCTACATGCTGCCAGTGGGGCCAGCGCACAAACTCATTGTGAATGCTCACCTACGACGACTTGAACGAACGCTGCAAGAGACAGCCGCAACGCCCGGCGGGTAGGCACGTTCACCGCCCGCCGGGAGGTGGATCAATTGCCTTTTTCAGCCGCCAAGAAGTACGCAACCAACGCATTGGCGTGACCATGGCCCATGCCGTGTTCAGTCTTGAGCAAGGCCACAAGCTCCATATGCTTCCTGGAACTGGCGGCCTTGAGCAGATCCAGCCAGTGGCTAATGGGTTGCCCATAGTTTTTTTCGATGGAGGGGAAGTACGACGCTGGCCCTTTTGTTTTTGTGTCGTCGGTCATGATGCAAACTCCCTTTTTGCTGAGGTGATAATGCCCGGATAACGTTACCGCTCTGGACTCACCGGGTCCACCGTACGGCCCGTCCCTACACGCCCCCGTTGGCCTCGCCAATCAGAATATCCTCGAAGAACGCCCCGACCGGTTGTGTGGGATGGCAGATCTGTATCTCCAGCACCCAGACCATCTCGCTCGGTACGATCTCGACTTCAGCCAGCTTGTCCTGCCCGAACAGGGCATGGGGGAAGTCGGCGATGCGGTGTCCGGCCAGGTTGCGCTCAAGGCGCCAGCCCTTGGAGAGGGCGCTACCCTCAGCGAAGTCGTACAGCTCGCGCCCGGTCAGCCCGCGGTGCCAGGCGTTGCGGGTTTCGTCGAACACTTCATGCAGGGCCTTCGTGCAAGCGTCATGCAATGGGTGCTCGCCGAATACGAAGGTGTCGCCATAGTCGCCTTCATAGCCATCCCACACCGGGCCAAGGTCCACCACGGCGATATCGGTGGGCCGCAGCTTGCGCAGCAGGTCGATGCCTTGGCGGGGTGTGCGGACGGTGTCTTCGCCAAAGCGGATATAGGTGGGATGCCAGGTGTGAGACGCGCCCATGGCCTGCAATGTCTCGCTGGCCATTGCGAGGGCTTGCGCCGTGGTCATGCCGACTTTCAATTGATCGGCGATGGCGGCCAGGGCCCTGACCGTTTGCTCGCGGGCCGCGAGCATGCCGTCCAGCGAGTAGCGCGGGCCGACTTTTTCCAGCACCGGGTGCCGCGTGTTGAGCGACTCCGCTGGCGTCAATGCACCGCTGGGGACGAAGGCTTCGGCGACGAAACGATGCGCCTGCGCACCCGCCGCCAGGCAGGCTTCGCGGGCCTGGTTGATCATCGTGCTATTGCCGCAGGCGTAGATTTGGCTCTCGGCCCAGTCATGGGGCTGTGTCAACGCGACCTGCTGTACGCGGGCGTCTGCCGACAAAACCCGATGCCAGAGAAAGCGTGGATGGGCCTGGCTGGCCCGTTCGAGAAACTCGACGTCATAGAAGTCTGCAGGTGCCGAGTTACCCCAATACAGGGTGACCTCGGCCTGGCGGGCCAGGGCCGTCAGCAACAAGGGCTTGATACCGGCATAACCGGTCCCGGTAGCGAACAGCACAACAGGGCGTTCATCGTCGTGTTGCCAGGTGCAGGCGCCCACGGGGCCTTCGAGTTTCACCGCATCACCCACTTGCAAGGTCGGCAGGATGCGTTCGGAAAACAGGCCGCCGCTGACCTGGCGAATATGAAATACCAACCGGCCTTGATCCTGCGCGGGCAGATTGGCCACGGAGAAACAGCGGCTGTCGCCATCGTCGAGGCGAAACCTGAGGTACTGGCCGGCCCGGACTTCGAGTGGCTGGGCAGTCAGCAACACCAGCTCGACGATGTCGGCGCTCAACGCGCGTTTGCTGATCACCTGTGCGCTGGCTTCCAGCGCGGGCGTGTCCAGTGACCAGCCGGGGATTTCCAGGCGCATGTCGCTGCAGGCATGGCTCTGGCACAGCAACATCTCGTCAGCCGCGAGCGGGTAAGAAGGGGCAGGGGTGTCGGGTGTGCGCAGCTTTTCCCGGTGCTGGCCCGACACCACCTTGACCTTGCACGATCCGCAGGCGCCGCGCCGGCAGGAAAAGGGTACGGCGAGACCGCTGGCCAGCATGGCGTCGAGCAGCAATTGATCGGCAGCTTCGAAGGATTTGCCCGAGGGCAACAATTCAACGACATGGCGGTTTTGCATAAACACCTCGGGGCAATTGAGGCTCGATTGTTGCGGTAGACTAGGACCAGGAGAACCTCCAGTTTTGGATAATTCATATGGTCCAGCTTCGCAAATGGCGCCCGCTGCTCAAACTCGATGGGGAGCAGCCGCAGGCGTCCTACAGAAAGATCGTCGAGGGCCTGGTGAGCGCGATTGTCGAGGGCCGCCTGCGCCCCGGAGCGCTGTTGCCCGGCACGCGGGAGATGGCGCAACTTCTGGACGTCAACCGCAAGACGGTGATCCTTGCCTACGAGGAGGCGGTGACCAAGGGCTGGCTGGTCAGCCTTCAACGTCGCGGTACCTTCGTCAGTTCGCAGCTGGCGACAGGCGCGGTGCCGGCCACCCGCGCCCCGAAGTCGTTTGCCCCGGCATTGCGGGAGGTGCCTGCGGCGGCCTATTTCACCCCGGGCGAACAGGTGACAGCCCTGCAACACCGGCCCGGCGCGCTGTTTTTCGACAATGGCGCCTGTGACCATCGCTTGCTGCCGCAAGCCGTGCTGCACCGCTATTACCGCAATGCCTTGCGCAACAGCTTTACCACCAACACCGTGCGCCATGGCAGCGAAGGCAGCGGCCAGTACCTGCGCAACGCCCTGGCCGAAATGTTGCGCCACAATCGCGGCCTGACGGTCGGCGCGCCGCAGATTTGCCTGACCCAAGGCGTGCAGATGTCGCTGTACCTGACCGCCAGCGCGCTGCTCAAACCCGGTGATGTGGTGGTGGTCGAACGCCTGAGTTACCCACCGGCCTGGGAGATTTTCCGCCAGTTGGGCGCGCAACTGGTCACCGTGGACCTGGACGACGAAGGTTGCCGGGTCGACCAACTCGCCGAGCTGTGCCGCCTGCATGACGTACGGATGATGTACGTCACCCCCCATCACCAGTTTCCTACCACCGTCAGCCTGCGTGCCGGACGTCGCCAGCAGCTCCTGGAACTGGCCCGGCTGCATGACTTCTGCATCATCGAGGAAGACTACGACCACGAGTATCACTTTGCCGGACGGCCCTATTTGCCCCTGGCCAGTGACAGCGCCCAGCGTCATGTGATCTACATCGGCTCGCTGTCCAAGTCCCTGGGCAGCACCTTCCGTTGCAGCTATATCGTTGCCCCGTCGAACCTCATCGAAGTGCTTGAGCGTACGGCGGCGGTGAGCCTGGGCCAGGGCGATGCCGTGATGCAGCGGATGCTCGCGGACCTGATCAACGATGGCGAATTGAAGAAGCACCTGCGGCGGGTGTCCAGGGAATACCGTCGGCGTCGGGAGACCCTGCTCAGTTGTTTGCTGGAAGCTTTTGGCGAGCAGATCTCTGTGCAGGAACCCGAAGGCGGGCTGGCGCTGTGGGTAAAGTTCGCCGACTCAATCGACGTCGACCGACTGGCCGAAAAAGCACTGGAGCTGGACCTGGTGGTGCGCAGCGGTCGCCTGTTTTCACCGTTTGATCATCCTGAAAATGCCTTGCGCCTGGGCTTCGCCTCGCTCAATTCGGAGGAAATCCGCGTCGCTACGCAGCGTTTGGCTCAGGCGGCGCGGGCGATTGGGGAAGTGGCTAAATAGTTACGCCGGCTGACGCCCACACTGTTCAGTCCGGAAGTGGAGATCTAACAAGCAAAGAAAAACCAATGTGGGAGCGGGCTTGCTCGCGAATGCGGTGGGCCAGTCAGCACATTTTTCACTGACAGACCGCATTCGCGAGCAAGCCCGTTCCCACAGTTGATCTTTGTTGGATTGGGCATTGCGTTCACACCAGCCGAACCTAGCGCGACAACACCGGCGCTGCGCCTTTTTCCTCCACGCCCACCTCATGCAGCGAAATCCGCGACGTCTCCGGCAACGCCAACCCGCCCGCCAACGCCAGCACCGCCACCGCAATCAGATAAAACGCCGGCGACAGGTTGCTGCCCGTGGTACTGATCAACCACGTCGCCACCAACGGCGCCGTACCGCCAAAGATCGTGTACGCCATGTTGTAGGTAATCGCCGAAGCCGTATACCGAGTGCGTGTCGGAAAGGTCTCCGACAACAACGCCGCCGTCACCACTCCACACAACACCGCGCCCACCGCCAGCAACATCACCCCCACCACCGACGCCGCGAACGACCCGGAACTGGCCATCAGGAACGACGGGTACACCACCACAATCAACAACACACACGCCGTCATCACCGTGACCCGACGCCCCACCCGATCCGAATACAACCCCGCCAGCGGGCAGATCGCCGCCGCGAAAATCAGCGCAATCAGCGACACCAGCAACGCCACCGCCCGACTCAAGCCACCCGCCACCTGCAGATACGTCGCGAAGTAGGTGGTGAACATATAGAACGACAACGCCGTAAGCGACACAAAAGCGCCCAGGCAACAGATCGCCGCACCATGGTTGCGCAAGGTTTCCCTGAGGGGAGAGTGCGCGACCGCGTGCTCCTGCTTCACCGCCTGGAAGGCCGGCGTCTCATCCAGCTTCCAGCGCAGGTAAAGCCCCACCAGCCCCAGCGGCGCCGCGATCAGGAACGGCAAGCGCCAGCCCCAGCTGCCCATCGCCTCGGCGGACAGCGAAGCCTCCAGTGCGTACGCCACCACGGCCGCCGCAGCGAACGCAGAAAACGTCGACACCGGCACAAAACTGCCATACCAGGCGCGCTTGTCACTGGGCGCATGCTCCATCAGATAGGCACAGGCCCCGGCGTATTCGCCCCCGGCGGAAAAGCCCTGGCCGCAGCGAATCAACGACAACAGAATCGGCGCCGCCACGCCGATGGCGGCATAGGTGGGCAGCAGGCCGATCAGCGTGGTGGCGCCGGCCATCAGCAAAATCGTCATGGCCAGCGTGCGTTTGCGCCCGATCCGGTCGCCGAGCATGCCAAAGAAAATCCCGCCCAGGGGCCGGAAGGCGAAGGCCACCGCGAACACCGCAAAGGTCTTGAGCAACGCCGCGCTGGCGTCACCGCTGGGGAAGAATTGCTGGGCGATGGTGGTGGCGAGAAAGCCGTAGACGGCGAAGTCGAACCACTCCACGAAGTTACCGATGCCGGCGGCGATGATCACTCTGCGCAGGGTTTGGGGGCTGACCTGGTCGGTGGATGGGCTCGTCATGGGGGAAGGCCTCGGCGGTGGTAAGGGGATGCTTGATTATCGGGGGCGGGGATTGGGCGGCGGGGCTCAAAAGAGTCGTCCGCGTAGTTAGTAGCGACTTGGTGGGAGTGATGCAGGCAGGATTTGAGCCAGGTAAGGCGGGGAGCTATCCAGGGAGGGGGTGGGTGATTTCTACGCAAGGACCACAACGGAAAAGGGGTCAGACCACGTTTTCACTATCTGCCAGATGTAAAAGACAGTTCGCCGAGAGAAGTTTCGTGTGCCTTGATTCCCGAATGAGGATGAAGAAGACTCCATCAATTATCTGAGGTCGAACCAACGACCGAAGTTGTCGAAATGGGATTACTTTTGAGCATGGGGCCGCCGATGCAGGGAAAAACGTTCGAGATAGTGCGAATAGATCAGATCCACGAAATTGTTTCGCCAACCGTAGAGTCACTTTTACAGCCGTTAGGATTCGAAGTTCAGGGCCCGCTGTCCTGGCTTCGTAGCGTCGATGCTCCCATTCGCCAACTCTTTCGCCTTGAGCAGTGGAAAGGCGGCGCGCTAGCGCCGTCATGGGCTCTGTCACTGGACTTCGTTCCCCATCTTTCCGGCAATGAAATCAAATGGCACAGGACGTCAAAATCAGCACGACCTGATCTGACTTTCGATGTGCGCGATCGAGCGTTTGATATCTCATGCAGCTACGGACCTGATGCCATAGCAACCAGCGCACCCAATATCCTCCGGGCTGCCATTCCAAAAGCTGAATCGTTTTGGGACGAGGCTCGTTCGATAGCCGCCCTGCCTGGTGCTTTCGAGCGGGTCAAGCAGCATTTGTCGACGGGTGGCCTGGGTTTCTACAACTACATACAACATCCTCTTGCATACGCGTTTGTATTGGCCATGAACGGCAAGCCCGATACAGCCGAAGAAGAGTTTCAACGCTATTCACAGCGTCTTTCAGAGGCGGCTCGAAAAAACTCCGCAAGCTATTCATTGATGCAGGCGGTCACCTTGGCTAAGCGAGTACGGCTTTTTCAACAGAATCGGCCAGAAGCGGCCGCTCATGACCGACCGCTTCCGACCCAAAGCTGACTTTCGTCAGTGAATCAAATTCCTCCAAGCGCCCGTGGAGGTATGCAGAATAAATCACTCCAACTCAAGTTCCATGTGAATGATTTCTATGGGTTGCCCACCCACACCATGGCTGAAAAAACCGTGCTTTTGTGTCACAAAGCCATGTTTTTTATAGAAGCCTTCAGCATTCAAAGTCGACTCTACCTTTATGACGCGGATGCCAGGCCCACGCGCATTATCAATACCTGTCTTGAGCAAATGAGCACCGAGCCCCTTACTGGAGGCCTCGAGAAGAAGAAAAAGCCGTGTAACTTCTCCTGGCTCTGAATCCACAAATCCAACGATCCTTCCCAGATGCAGCGCCACGACCATTTGCCCTTGCTTTATCAGTTGCTCATAAAACTCTGGGGTTCTTTCGCCCATCCAGCCATTGAGTTGCTCTGGGGTATAGAGTCCGTTCGACAGCTCGGTTATTGACTGCCGAGTGACATGGAAAATAGCTAGGCCATCTCCTGGCAGTGCAGTCCGAAGGGTAAATTCCTTTTTCATGTCCGCTACTCTTTTTTCTGATTTATGGTGCCCTTGAATATTGTTCGAAGGTCAGCTTTTGGCCGAAACCAGCCCTTTAATTCCCATACCGGTCTACCATGGCCCCCCCGGCAGTGGTTCCACGCGCTACCGACCTCAATCTCAAGGTATCGCCCATGACCTCTTCACCCCGCATCACCCCATCCCGCACCTCATCCGAGGCATCCCAATGAGCATCGACCAAATCAGCCTCCCAAAAGGCGTAGGCCCTCACGCCATCAAGCTCCTCGACGCCATCACCGGTGCTGACACCAAAGAAGACCTCAACCGCGCAGGCGGGAAGGCTGAAGGTTTTGTATTGGGTCTGGAAAGCGCCAAGGCTATCAAAAGCCAAATCGCCGAGTCGCTGTATGTGGCATACGACGACGCGGCGAGTAATCGGTTGAGTGAGTTGAAGGGCTAGTCCCGCTGGACCGCGTTCGGCTTTAGCTTCGAGGTGTTTCGCGGTCCATCAGTTTGCGATCAGCAATTCGCTCAATTCGTTCAGTTGGTGGATGGTCAGTGCCGCATCGCGGTCTGTCCGGTCAGTTCGTCGGACAGCTCGAGCAGCAGGGCACCGACTGAGCAAACGGTTTTGTGTTTGTTGGCTATCAGAATTTCGCTGCTGACGCCGGAGAGTGCGCTGAAAAGGGCGGTCGTCTCTGGGACGGTAGCGGGATTCAGGCCGTGATCAAGAAGGAAAAGAAGTCTGGTTTTTTAATCGAAAAAATAAAGCCCCTTTCTGTTCAGCGTGGTGCCGGGTTATCCAGGCATATCAAGTCATTTCATTACCTGTCGGGCCAGGAAATATCATCAGAATTCAACCATGTTATCCGAGCTGATTTAACTCTCGGATTCTTTAAAAAATCTTCCACCGCTAACCATGCTACATCGGGCTTTAAAAATGAGCCTTCAGGTACGAACTGATCATCACCACAATTCTTAACGACATTAATTTTATTCAGTGTACCCACTGAATAAAACTCAGCGCCTGTTCGTTCTCCGGATATTCGGATGTTGTATCTAACTGAAATACCTAACTCTTTATTCTCTAGCACTGATAGCTCGGACTTGTCACCTTCGTCACTAATATAGCTAAATACTCCATCACCGGACCCTTTCTGCCACTTTGAAGATTGATAGTTCAAGAAGAACTCAGCATATGCCTGAGGATCTGGATCAATATCAACGTCATGATCAAGAAAGAAACATTTTAATTCAGGCATAGCACGCTCGCTAAAATTGAGTTAGGCAACCATCACATACAGTCTTTTAGAAAAGACGTGAAGTGATTCTGACCACATCAATCAATGACATTTGCGGCTTTGCCATTCACTCCAGCAGTTCTCCGCAACTATATCCGGATAGCCGCGTTCCCTTTCCATATCAAGCGCCACGCTGAATGGCAGGGTAATACAAACCGCCTGGTCTCGAATATTGCAGACCTCAGCCTCGGTAAGAGGTGAACCCTTTCTGTCTTCAGCGGCGGTGAGAACGGCTACGAGGGCTGGTACAAATACTAGGCATAGCGGATCAGCGTCCATGAATCACCTGTTGGGTTTCGACTAGGCCCATTACAACGAACCAGGCGGGGTTCAGCAATGGCTGAATGCACCGTGCGCCTCTCGCCGCGTCGCTGTATATGACATACGACGACGCGGCGAGTAATCGGTTGGGTGAGTTGAAGGGCTAGTCCCGCTGGACTGCGTTGGGCTCTATGCCCGAGGTGTTTCGCGATCCATCAGTTTGCCGATCAGCAGTACGCTCAATTCGCTCAGTTGGTGAATGGCCAATGCCACGTCGCGGTCTTTGCCGGTCAGTTCGTCGGACAGGTCGAGCAGCAGGGCGCTGACGGAGGAAACGGTTTCGTAGCTGTTGGCGATCAGGATTTCGCTGCTGACGCCGGAGGTGACGCTGAAGAGGGCGGTTGTCTCTGGGACTGTCTCGGTGCCGGGATTGAGGTAGTGATCAATGGCGCGCTGGGCAGCCTGGTGGAGTTTTAGATCCGGTTTCTTCGGAGGATTCGGCGTTACTTTGAACATGGTGCAATTCCTGAATGGGGCCGACACCCTTTCGCTACTACACAAGAGGGTGGCAGCTGTACGCAGGTTAGTAGACCGGGGAATTACACAAAGCCGGCGCACCCGAAGGCGCCCTACGCACAGCCACCATCAAGCACAGACAGGAACGTCTGATAGATGCAGCTCATGCACTATGTGTAATTGACCCTAGGGCTACTAAACCCGATCACTGAGTTTTCAGCGACCGAGCAACCTTAGAGATGACCAACCAGGTGCACAAGCCGGCGGATTCTGACGCAAGCGTAGGCAAAGGAGCAAGGTGCTACGGCCTACGCAAAGTCTCCTTTATCCCGCAAATGCAACCACCAGCCCATCGGCCTTTACGGTCCATTCACCTTTCAAACCGTGCTCCAACACTTCGGCGGTGGCCGCGAACAATTGCCAGTCGGACGTTTCCGAAATCTGTATTTCCATAAAGTTTCGCCGAAAGGTACTTGTCGTAGAATGTGACAAAACCTGCGCAGCTTTCAAAGGAATGACCCCCTGGCAACGCGCGCAACGACCTGCCGTGTCCGTTATGGAAAACCTATGCGCTCTTATCGCCTGTTGTACGTGTTACTGGCCCTGATCCTCAGCGGCTGCAGCATTCCGTATCAAACACCCGAAGCCCGGCAGCAAATCGAGCACGACCTACAGATTGCCCCCGGTTCGGTGCGGGCCCTGAGCCAGACCAACTGGTGCTACTTGCCCTACGGCTCGGAGAATGGCGGCGATGGCCAGTGCCGTGCCACTCAGGGGCTGGGCGTTCTGGTGGACGATGGCTTGATTCTGAGCACCTATTCCGGTGGCCGTTATCAGCGCTTTATCACACTGCGTACCCGCGATGTGCTGTGCGTGAAAACCTTCCGCAGCCGTGAAGCCGCCGCGGCGTTTTTCGCGTTCACTCGGGCGGGGGCTGCTCAGATCATTCCGCTGACGGCCGAGGGGCAGTTCAACACGCCGGTGAAAATCCAGTTTCTGGATTACCTGCTCGGTGAGAACCAGCCGGGCGATCTGACCACCGACAAGACCTATGTGCGTGACACCGGCAAAAATGCCTACTCCGTCGGGATCATTCCAGGCACGAAAATTCCGTATGTGTCTGCGGTGGCGGCGACGGAAGTGTTCAATCCCTGTCCGGAAAAGTAGTCGCCGGCAGTAACCCAGCGCGTATGAATCACTATCAAGGAGAGCGACATGGCGGGTGGCGAGATTGGGTGTGGTTCGTTTCAGGGCAGCGACAAGTCGGGGTCGGCCTTTGAGGCGGTGCTGGACGCGCTGCCGTTGCAGGCGCGGGACTGGGTCGAGGCGGCCAGGCAGCAACTGGACTCGGCTGACGTTGTGCTGCTGGAGGTTGATCATGCGCAGGGCTTGCTTCCCTTTTTGAAGGACTACCAAACACGCTTGATCGCCGATATCGGCCACGATGATTGGGAGCGGGCCGCGCGGGATGAAGCGGCGTCGTTTGATGATGTGGCTGCCAAGTGGGGCGCGGGCAAGGGCTGGCGACTTTATTGTGTACGGGATCTGGTGCGTGCTTGTGAGCAGTCGGCGGTGGAGCAGCAGCCTGTTTACATCGCGTTCAGCTAGGGCATCTGTGGCGGGGCACGGAGCAAAGAAAAATACACTTTTTGCTGCGCGGGGCGTCCAACCCTGAAACCGCCGTCAAGGCTTTCATCTCCAGGCAGCTGCTCTCAGCTAAGGACCGATCATGGTGACGTTGTTTATTTTTCTTCTGGCCTGCGGTGCTGCTGCGAGCACCGGCATTATCTTCAAACCGGGCGACTGGTACGCCACCCTGGTCAAACCCAGCTTCACCCCTCCCAACTGGCTGTTCCCGGTCGCCTGGACCATCATCTACCTGCTGCTGGCTTGGGCTGGCTATCGCTTGACCCTGATTCCCAGCAGCGAAATCGTGCTGGCTCTATGGGCCGCACAGATCGCCCTCAACACCCTGTGGACGCCCGTGTTCTTCGGTGCCCACCGGATTTTCGCCGGGATGGTGATCATCACGCTGCTGTGGCTGGTAGTGGCCGCCATGGTGCTGCTGACGGTGCGGCTGGATTTGATCACCGGGCTGATCCTGTTCCCGTACCTGGTGTGGCTCAGCGTTGCGGCTGCGTTGAATTTCTCCATCCTGCGCAATAACCGCTGAGCCTGGCGGCGTGGGCAGAGGGCGGAAACATCATTGCCATGATGCCCACGCACACTGGCCAAGGTGAACATCTCTTTTAGAGATAGAGGGAATATCGAATTGGAAACTCACACGCTGTGGCCTGCTGAAGAACATGAACTGGCGCAAATGCAGCGCTTTAACCAGAAGCTCGCCTGGATGCCGCGCTTTCGCATCCGCAACCGCGTGACGCCCCGGGTGATCCAGGCGCTGTTGCGCTCCAGTCAGATGGTGGCCGGCAACAAGTTGCTCAAGCATGGCCTGCAGGCTGAAAGCCGGCGGGTGGGCTCGGTGCCGGTGCGCATCATCCGGCCGAAGGGCAAGGCCAAAGGCGTGGTGCTGGATATCCATGGCGGCGGCTGGGTGATCGGCAATGCGCAGATGAATGACGACCTCAACGTGGCCATGGTGAATGCGTGCGAGGTGGCGGTGGTGTCGGTGGATTACCGGCTGGCGGTGAATACACCGGTCGAAGGGATTCTGGAAGACTGCCTGGCCACGGCGCGCTGGTTGCTCGGGGACTGTGAGGAGTTCGCCGGCCTGCCGGTGATCGTTGTCGGCGAGTCTGCCGGTGGGCATCTGGCGGCGGCCACGTTGCTGGCGCTGAAGCAATCGCCCGAATTGCTGGCGCGGGTGAGCGGGGCGGTGCTGTATTACGGCGTCTACGATTTGACCGGTACACCGAGCGTACGCACGGCAGGTCGCGAAACGCTGCTGCTGGACGGGCCGGGCATGGTGGAGGCGCTGCGCTTGCTGACGCCGGGCCTGAGTGACGAGCAGCGTCGGCAGCCGCCGTTGTCACCGTTGTATGGCGACCTTGCCGGGCTGCCGCCGGCACTGATGTTTGTGGGGGAGCTGGACCCGTTGCTGGACGACACGCTACAGATGGCCGAGCGATGGGCGGGGTCCGAGGTGTTTTTGTTACCGCAGGCGGCTCATGGGTTTATTCATTTTCCGACGGCGATGTCGGGCCGCGTGCTGGCTTACAGTCGCGAGTGGATAACGGGTCGTTTACGCTCGGTTGGTTGATATTGGATTTTTACAACAAGGCCACATGGAAAGATGAGAGCAAAAACATTCATCGCGTCGCTGGGGATTTTATCGCTGGTTCAAACATCACTGTCCTTTGCGGACAACGCTAACGGGAAAAACATTTATCTGCAGCGCTGCGCCATGTGCCACGGCGCGGATATCAAAGGCACGGGACCCTTGGCGAATAAAAGCAATCCGCCTACGCCTGACCTGACAACGGCTACTTTCAAAAAACGCTTGAGTGATTATCCGGGCGTTATCGTGTCGTCCGTCATTCTTCGTCCAAATGGCGACCTGATTCCCAGAACGTTGCGGGAGAACGGTGTGAAGTTGTCACCGTTCACCTGGAAAGTTCAGGACTTCCGCGACTTGAATCAGTACATGAGTGGAGTGATTTCAAAAAGCCGATGATGCTGCTCGTTCCCACGCTCCGCGTGGGAATGCATCCCGTGACGCTCCGCGTCACCAACAGCGGGACGCAGAGCGTCCCTGGCGGCATTCCCACGCGGAGCGTGGGAACGATCAGTCAGCAACCGGTCAACGCTACCTGCGGACGCTCACCTGCAAAGAAGAACGGCCGCAACCGCACGCCCACGCTATTCCCGATAAACGCCGCCACCAACCACACCCAGCCATGCAGACTGCCCGACGCAATCCCGCTGAAGTACGCGCCGATATTGCAGCCATACGCCAGGCGCGAGCCGTAACCCAACAGCAACCCACCGATCACCGCCGCAAACAGCGAGCGTGCCGGAATTTTGAGGCTTGGAGCGAAACGCCCGGCCAATCCCGCAGCCAACAGCGCACCGAGGATGATGCCGATGTCCATTACGCTGGTAACGTCTTCCCACACCGGCGCCGCCAGGGCCTTGGCATTGCCCGGCATTTGCCAGAACGCCCAGCTGCCTACGTCCACGCCCAACCCGCCGGCAACCTTGGCGCCCCACAGGGCGAACGCCGAAGTGATACCCCATGGCCGCCCGGCCAGTGCCAGGGTGGCGTAGTTGAGCAGGGCCAGGCCAATCGCGCCCCACACCAATGGCCATGGCCCGCGCAGGAAGCGGCGCAGGCCCTGGTGTTCGCTGGTCACGCCGGCTTCGAGTTGCCCGTGACGGCCTTTTTCCAGGCGCACGGTGACTGCCGCGATGATGCCAAATACGGCCAAGCTCAGCAGCAAGGCCGGCACCACGCCGAAGCTTTTGACGATGGAAACCGCCGGGAACGAAGGCAGCGAGAACCACCAGTCGACGTGGTGAGTCGCAATCAACGAACCACAGATAAAGAAGAACAGCGTCACCAGCATGCGCGCGTTACCACCGCCCACAGTGAACAGGGTGCCGGACGCACAACCGCCGCCCAGCTGCATGCCGATGCCGAAAATGAATGCCCCGAACACCACCGAAACCCCGGCCGGTGCCACCAGCCCGACCACGGGCTGGCCGAACAGGGTGCCGGCCCCCAGCGCGGGGAAGAACAGCACCACGGCAATCGCCAGCATCACCATTTGCGCACGCAAACCCGCGCCACGCCGGTCGGTGATGAACACCCGCCAGGCCGAGGTGAAGCCGAAAGCGGCGTGGTACAGCGTCAGGCCCAGTGCGGCGCCGACCACCAGCAACAGCACCTGGCGCGAGCCGACGCTGTTTTGCAGGAAGACGGCGCCGAACAGCAGGATGGCAAACGCCAGCAATGGCGCGACCGGCTTGCGCGCTGGGGTTGTGGATAGGGAAAGGCTCATCGGGAATCTCGGGTGATGTGGGTTAAGGGCGAGGTGGCGAAGTATAAACCTCGCGCTCCGCCACTGGCGCCTTGAAAAGCAACGCCAGCGCCACGATCACCGAGAGCGCCACGGCCACTGCGCCCGCCAGGTACACCGATGCCACTCCGGCCACGCCGGCCAAGGCGCCGATCAGCGGGGTGCTGACCCCCAGCGAAATATCCAGGAACGCCACATACGCACCCATCGCCAGGCTGCGGGATTGGGGCGGCGCGCGCTTTATCGCCTCCACCCCAAAGCCGGGAAACGCCAGGGAGTAGCCGAACCCGGTCAGCGCCGCGCCCAGGTAGGCGGTCAAGGCGCTGTCTGCGCCCCAGATCAACAGCTGACCGGCGGCTTCAATTATCACGCACACCAGCGCGACCTTGGCACCGCCGATCTTGTCGGGCAGGTGCCCAAAGAAAATCCGCGCGCCGATAAACGCCAGGCCAAAGGCGGTAAACGCCAATGACGCATTGCCCCAGGCCTTGGTGGCAAACAGCAGCGCGATAAACGCGGTAATCACGCCAAACCCGACGCTTGCAAAGGCCAGGCCCAACCCCGGTACCCACACCGAGCGCAGCACCTTGAAAAACGAGGTGCGCCGCTGGCTGGTGGGCGCAACGCCTTGCGCTCCGGCGACGATGGCCAGTGCCAGCAGCGGAATCACCATGGTCCCGACGGCGATCCCGCTGAAACCCCACTGGCTATTCACCGCCACCCCGAGGGGCGCGCCCAGGGCAAACGCGGCGTAGATTGCGATGCCGATCCAGGCCATGACCTTGCCGGTATTTTGCGGCCCCACCAACCCGACACCCCAGCCCATCGAGCCGGTCACGATCAGGCTTTCCCCCAGCGCCAGCACCACGCGCCCGGCGAGCAACACCCACACCGAGACCACCGGTGATGCCACAAACGCCAGGGACGCGAGGTAGATCAAGCCGGAGCTGGCCGCCACCAGCATGCCCACAAGCATGGCGCGCTTGGGGCCGCGCATATCGGCAAAATTGCCGGCCCAGGACCGCGACAACAATGCCCCGGCAAACTGCGCACCGATCACCACGCCCACCACCAGCGTGTCCATGCCCAAGGTGTTGTGCAGGTGCAGCGGCAGCACCGGCAGTTGCATGCCGATGATCAGGAACCCGACAAACACCGCCAGGGTGATGGGCAGTAATTTCAGTACCACAGGGCTTACCAATCCAGACATGAGTTGAATCCTCTGACGGGCATCAGCCCAGGCGAACGGAAAGCTCGACGTCGTCACCGATCGGCACCGACAGGTAGCCGTTTGCCGGCGAGCGCACCCGGGCCAGGTAGTCGGGGCAGTAGTCGGTGTTGTCGGCGATGATCAGCGCGCCGGGCTTGAGGCGGCTTTCCACCAGGTTCAGTACATCGCCATACAGGGCTTTGGCGCCGTCGAGCAGCAGCAGGTCGACGCTGTCGGGCAGGCCGGTGGCCAGGGTGACCAGGGCATCGCCTTGGCGGATCTCCACGAGGTCGCTCACGCCGCCTTGCTCCAGGTGTTGCCGGGCGAGAGCGATCTTCGAGGGCTCGAACTCGCTGCTGATCAGCGTGCCGCCGCCGTTGTCCCGCAGGGCGGCCGCCAAGTGCAGGGTGGACAGGCCGAACGAAGTACCGAACTCGACGATGGCCTGCGCTTTGCTGCTGCGTGCGAGCATGTACAGCAGGGTGCCGGTGTCGCGGGAGACGGGCAACCACAGGTCTTTCAGCATTCCGTAGAGTGCCAGGTAGTCGGTCTTGCTGCGCATCAGGCGGTCGCGTTCTTCGTGGGTCACTGTGTTGATGATGGGGCTGGTGGCGGCATCGGCCTGTGTGTACAGCCGTTCAATCAGGGCCGCCATCGGGGCCGAGGTAAGCGTATTCATGGGGATGTCCTGCTGCAGGTTGAGCGCCGTGAGGCGCCGGGCTAGTATGCGAATGATTCGTCGCATTTAAAGTATGCGAACAATTCGTCACATTCGCTATTCGCATTCCAACGGCAGCAGGAAGGCCCCATGACCGATCGCCAGACCTCGCAGATTTCCTCACGCAAAGAGCCCAAACAGGCGCGATCCACCGGGTTGGTGACGGCCATTCTCGAAGCGGCTATTCAGGTTTTGGCCAAGGAAGGCGCCAGCCGTTTCACCACCGCCCGTGTCGCGGAAAAGGCCGGTGTCAGCGTGGGGTCGGTGTACCAGTACTTTCCCAACAAGGCGGCCATCCTGTTTCGGCTGCAGACCGATGAGTGGCAGCAAACCTCGCAGATGCTCAGCCGCATTCTGCAGGACGTAAGCCAGCCGGCCCTTGAGCGGTTGCGGGCGTTGGTGCATGCGTTTATTCGTTCGGAATGTGAGGAGGCGCAGATGCGCGTCGCCCTGAGCGACGCCGCGCCGCTGTACCGTGATGCGCCCGAAGCCCATGAGGTTCGCGCAGAAGGGCAACAGATTTTCCAGGCGTTCATGCTGGAACTGCTGCCGCAGGTGCCTGAAGCCACCCGCGCCCTGGCCTGCGATTTGATCGCCACCACCTTCAGTTCGGTGGCAAAGGAATTCTCGGGAAACCCGCGCACCGAGGCGCAAATCACCGCCTATGCGGATGCCATGGCGGATATGTTCAGTGCCTACGTGACGGTGCTGAATCAGACAGCACGATGACCCGCAGGGCGGGCCATCGTTTGCAGCGCGTGCCTTAGCGGCGGTTCAGCCACACGGTCTGCGCGTTGCAGAATTCCCGCACACCAAAGTGCGACAACTCCCGCCCGAAGCCGCTCTTTTTCACACCACCAAACGAGACCCGGGGATCGGACACGCTGTAGGCGTTGATAAAGATCCCGCCGGTTTCCAGTTGGTTGGCGATGCTGCGTGCCTTCTCTGGGTCGGTGGTGAACACACTGGCGGTCAGGCCGAACTCACTGTCGTTGGCGAGGGCCACGGCGTGGTCCGCATCGCGGGCGGTGATGATGGAGGCGACCGGGCCGAACAGTTCCTGTTTGAACGAGGTCATCTGGTCGGTGACGTTGGCCAGCACGGTGGGGGCGTAGTAGTTGCCCGCGCCTTCGACTTTGCTGCCGCCCAGCAGCAGGGTGGCGCCTTCGGCCAGGGTGGCCTGGACCTGGCCGTCGAGTTCGTCCCGCAGGTCGAAGCGGGCCATCGGGCCGATGTAGGTCTCGGTAGCGGTCGGGTCGCCCATCACCAGGTTGCGGCTGGCTTCGAGGAATTTGGCGGTGAAGGCTTCCACCACGCCTTCTTCGATGATCAGGCGCTTGGCGGCGGCGCACACCTGGCCGGAGTTCTGGAAACGGCCGATCAGGGCGGCTTGCACGGCTTCGTCGAGGTTGGCGTCGTTGAGCACGATGAACGGGTCGGAACCGCCCAGTTCCAGTACGCATTTTTTCAGCGCGGCCCCGGCCTGGGAACCGATGGCCATGCCGGCGCGCACGCTGCCGGTGAGGGTCACGGCGGCGATGCGCGGGTCGGCGATGGCTTTGGACACGCCGTCCTGGGTGACGTTGATCACTTCGAACAGGCCATCGGCAAAGCCGGCGCGCTGGAAGGCTTGTTTCATCAGGTACGCGCTGCCCATTACGTTAGGCGCGTGCTTGAGCACGTAGGTGTTGCCGCTGAGCATGGTTGGTACCGCGCCGCGCAGCACTTGCCACACCGGGAAGTTCCACGGCATTACAGCGAGGATCGGGCCCAGCGGGCGGTATTCGATCTGGGCGGTGCCGTTGTCCACCAGGGTGGCTTCCGGGGCCAGCATGGCTGGGCCGTGGGCGGCATACCACTCGGCGAGTTGCGCGCATTTTTCGATTTCGCCACGGGCCTGGGCGATGGGTTTGCCCATTTCCAGGGTGATCATCTGGGCCATTTCTTCGGCCTGGTCGCGCAGGGTGCTGGCCAGGGCCAGCAGCAATTCGGCGCGCTGGGCGACGGGGGTATTGCGCCCGTTGCGGAAGGCGTTGATCGAGCGGGTCAGGGCGGCATCCAGCTGCGCCTCGGTTTCGTACGGGTAGCTGGCGACCGTTTCACCGTTGGCGGGGTTGATCGACAACGCGTGGGTCTGGGAGGAAATGGAGTTCATGGCACCGTCCTGCGCAGTGAATGGGATGGAGGCCAGCGTACGGGGCTGTATCTTTTTCGGAAACTGAATAATATTAAGCAATACGTTCACGTTTGGAGAATGACTTGGATCTGGTCCAGCTGGAAATTTTCAAAGCCGTTGCCGAGCAAGGCAGCATCAGCGCTGCCGCGCAGCTGATCCATCGGGTGCCGTCGAACCTGACCACGCGGATCAAGCAATTGGAGCAAGACCTGGGCGTGGACTTGTTTATTCGCGAGAAGAGCCGGCTGCGGTTATCGCCGGCCGGGTGGAATTTCCTCGGGTATGCGCGGCGCATTCTCGACCTGGTGCAAGAGGCCCGGGCGACGGTGGCGGGGGAGGAGCCCCAGGGCGCGTTTGCGTTGGGCTCGCTGGAGAGTACGGCGGCGGTGCGCATCCCGGCGTTGCTCGCGGCGTATAACCAGAAGCACGCCAAGGTCGAGCTGGACCTGACCACCGGGCCGTCCGGCACGATGATCGAGGGTGTGTTGTCGGGGCGGCTGGCGGCGGCGTTTGTCGATGGGCCGGTGTTGCACGCGACGCTGGAGGGCGTGGCGGTGTTCGAGGAGGAGATGGTGGTGATTGCGCCGTTGCATCACGCGCCGATCACCCGGGGGCGGGATGTGAGCGGGGAGAGCATCTACACGTTTCGTTCTAACTGTTCGTACCGGCATCACTTCGAGCGTTGGTTTTCACAGGATGGCGCGGTGCCGGGGAAGATCTTCGAGATGGAGTCGTACCACGGGATGCTCGCCTGTGTGAGTGCCGGTGCCGGGTTGGCGCTGATGCCGCGGAGCATGCTGGAGAGCATGCCGGGGTTTACGGCGGTGAGTGTGTGGCCGCTGACCGATACGTTCCGGATTCTGAATACCTGGCTGATCTGGCGCCGGGGTACGGTGTCGCAGAGTCTGAACAGTTTTGTGCAGTTGCTGGAAGAGCGTGGCCTGGCCCTGGCATTGTAGCCGTAGCAGCTGTCGAGCCCCGGCGAGGCTGCGATGGCGTCGGCACAGTCGACATTTATGGTGCCTGACCCACCGCTATCGCGGCCTCGCTAAAGCTCGACGGCTCCCACA
>NZ_JACAQY010000036.1:0-143921 GCF_013386835.1 Pseudomonas sp. IPO3774 | reverse complement strand
TGATCTTTGTCAGCCGCCAAACTGCAGGGGGACTGCTTGGATCGAGTTGAACCAGCCACACGAGCGCGGACTGAAGGCGGGAGTAGACCCCCTGTGGGAGCTGTCGAGCTTCAGCGAGGCTGCGATGACGTCGGCACAGTCGACATTGAGGGTGCCTGACCCACCGCTATCGCGGCCTCGCTGAAGCTCGACGGCTCCCACATTTGGTCTTTGTCAGCCGCCAAATTGCAGGGGGACTGCTTGGATCGAGTTGAACCAGCCACACGAGCGCGGACTGAAGGCGGGAGTAGATCCCCTGTGGGAGCTGTCGAGCTTCAGCGAGGCTGCGATGACGTCGGCACAGTCGACATTGAGGGTGCCTGACCCACCGCTATCGCGGCCTCGCTAAAGCTCGACGGCCCCCACATTTGATCTTTGTCAGCCGCCGAACTGGAAGGTGCCCATGGCCAGCTTGGCCATCAGGGCGCCGGCGCCCAGTTGCACCAGCCATAAGGCCAAACCACCGAGGAATACGCCGAGCGCGACTTGCAGCACCAGGCTTTTCTGGCGCTTGGCGGGTGGTGGGCGCGGGGTGAAGTGGTCCAGTTCGTCGCGGTCGGCACGCAGGTCCAGGTCGTCGTTTCTCATAGGCTACTCAAGGAAGGGGACTGTCTTGCTGTCAGTCTAGGGGCAGCGGACTGAAAGCAGCGAATTTTTAGGGGGGATGCACTCATCTATTGAAGCAATCTGCTCACCCTGTGGCGAGGGAGCTTGCTCCCGCTGGGGCGCGAAGCGGCCCCCATTCAGGCACCGCATTCATTCAGAAAGTTCACGGTGGCAGGTTTTTGGGGCCGCTGCGCAGCCCAACGGGGGACAAGCCCCCTCGCCACAGGTTCGGTGTTCACAAAAGAATGTTGCAGTAAAAAGGGGAAGCCACCGGCTTCCCCTTTTTTGTATCACAACAGGCTTACAGCACCTGAACGATGGCCTTGGTCACGGCATCAATGTTGTTCTGGTTCAACGCCGCCACACAGATACGGCCGGTATCCAACGCATAGATGCCAAACTCGCTGCGCAGGCGTGTCACTTGTTCAACGCTCAGGCCGGAGTAGGAGAACATCCCGCGCTGGCGACCGACGAAGCTGAAGTCGTGGCCCGGAGCAGCCTTGGCCAGGTCAGCCACCATCTGCTCGCGCATGCCGCGAATGCGCAGGCGCATTTCCGCCAGTTCCGCTTCCCACTGGGCGCGCAGCTCAGGGTTGTTCAGCACCGCTGCCACGATCGCCGCGCCGTGGGTCGGCGGGTTGGAGTAGTTGGTGCGGATCACACGCTTGACCTGGGACAGGATGCGCGCGCTTTCTTCCTTGGAGTCGGTGACGATGGACAGGGCGCCCACGCGCTCGCCGTACAGCGAGAACGACTTGGAGAACGAGCTGGACACAAAGAAAGTCAGGCCCGACTCGGCGAACAGGCGCACCGCAGCGGCGTCTTCGTCGATGCCGTCGCCAAAGCCCTGGTAGGCCATGTCGAGGAACGGCACGAGGTTTTTCGCCTTGACCACGTCCAGCACTTGTTGCCAGTCGGCCGGGCTCAGGTCGACGCCGGTCGGGTTGTGGCAGCAGGCGTGCAGCACGACGATGGACTGTGGCGGCAGGGCGTTGAGGTCTTCCAGCAGGCCGGCGCGGTTTACGTCGTGGGTGGCGGCGTCGTAGTAACGATAGGTTTGCACCGGGAAGCCGGCTTTTTCGAACAGCGCCTGGTGGTTTTCCCAGCTCGGGTCGCTGATGGCGACGACGGCGTTGGGCAGCAGTTGCTTGAGGAAGTCAGCGCCGATTTTCAGGGCGCCGGTGCCGCCGACCGCTTGGGCGGTGATAACGCGGCCGGAGCTGATCAGCGGCGATTGCGCGCCGAACAGCAGCTTTTGCACGGCCTGGTCGTAGGCAACAATACCGTCGATCGGCAAGTAGCCACGGGCGGCGTGTTGCGCCACGCGAATGGCTTCCGCTTCGGCAACGGCACGCAAGAGTGGAATCTTCCCCTCCTCGTTGCAGTAAACGCCCACGCCAAGGTTGACCTTGGTGGTTCGGGTATCGGCGTTGAATGCTTCGTTGAGGCCCAGGATTGGATCGCGTGGTGCCATTTCGACAGCGGAGAACAGGCTCATTTTTGCGGCAGCTCTATAGAGAGTGGAGGGACGTGTCGCGCTCCAGCCGAATGCACTAGAGCGGTGCACAAACGGGGAGCTAGTATAGAGGCCATCACTGCTCACGGCGACAGCCGAAACGGCTTTTCGGCCAAGTTTTTCGGTTTATTTACCGACCGTTAGTCTTATTGCAACATGGGTGACCAACGGCATGTAGGACGATTGCCTTGAAACCCGTCACATTCGCCTCCACTTCTACAGCTATCATGGTTTTTTCCTGCAACCTGCGCCGAACAGTCGCGGGTTGCGGTCTTTTTCGTCCCCGTTGCTGTTTCCGGCCCCGGGGTGACTCAAGAGGTACGTTATGTCGGATTTCCAGCTAGTCACCCGTTTCGAGCCTGCCGGCGATCAACCGGAAGCCATCCGCCTGATGGTCGAAGGCATTGAGGCCGGCCTCGCGCACCAGACCTTGCTCGGCGTGACCGGCTCCGGCAAGACTTTCAGCATCGCCAACGTGATCGCCCAGGTGAACCGCCCGACCCTGGTGCTGGCGCCGAACAAGACCCTGGCCGCGCAGTTGTATGGCGAGTTCAAGGCGTTCTTCCCGAACAACGCGGTGGAGTACTTCGTTTCCTACTACGACTACTACCAGCCGGAAGCCTACGTGCCGTCGTCCGACACCTTTATCGAGAAAGACGCCTCGATCAACGACCACATCGAGCAGATGCGGCTCTCGGCGACTAAGGCGCTGCTGGAACGTAAAGACGCGATCATCGTCACCACGGTGTCGTGCATCTATGGCTTGGGCAGCCCGGAAACCTATTTGAAGATGGTGCTGCACGTCGACCGCGGCGACAAACTCGACCAGCGCGAACTGTTGCGTCGCCTGACGAGCCTGCAATACACCCGCAACGACATAGACTTCGCCCGGGCGAGCTTCCGCGTGCGCGGCGATGTGATCGACATCTACCCGGCGGAATCCGACCTGGAAGCGATCCGCATCGAGCTGTTCGACGATGAAGTCGAGAGCCTGTCGGCCTTCGACCCGTTGACCGGCGAAGTGATCCGCAAGCTGCCGCGCTTCACCTTCTACCCGAAAAGCCACTACGTGACCCCGCGCGAAACCCTGATGGGCGCCATCGAGGGCATCAAGGCTGAGCTGGTGGAGCGCCTGGAATACCTGCGTTCCAACAACAAGCTGGTGGAAGCCCAGCGCCTGGAACAGCGCACCCGCTTCGACCTGGAGATGATCCTCGAACTGGGCTACTGCAACGGCATCGAAAACTACTCGCGCTACCTCTCGGGGCGTGAATCCGGGCAGGCGCCACCTACCTTGTTCGATTACCTGCCGGACGATGCCTTGCTGGTGATCGACGAGTCCCACGTCAGCGTGCCGCAGGTGGGCGCGATGTACAAAGGTGACCGTTCCCGTAAAGAGACCCTGGTGGAATACGGCTTCCGCCTGCCATCGGCGCTGGATAACCGGCCGATGCGTTTTGACGAGTTCGAAGGCATCAGCCCGCAGACGATTTTTGTCTCGGCCACGCCGGGTAACTACGAGGCCGAACATGCCGGGCGGGTAGTTGAGCAACTGGTGCGCCCGACCGGCCTGGTGGACCCGCAAATCGAAATCCGCCCAGCGTTGACCCAGGTGGATGACTTGCTCTCGGAAATCACCAAGCGCGTGGCCCTGGAAGAGCGGGTGCTGGTCACCACGCTGACCAAGCGCATGTCCGAAGACTTGACCGATTACCTGGCCGACCACGGCGTGCGCGTGCGTTATTTGCACTCGGACATCGACACCGTGGAGCGCGTGGAAATCATCCGCGACCTGCGCCTGGGCGCCTTTGATGTGCTGGTGGGGATCAACCTGCTGCGTGAAGGCCTGGATATGCCGGAAGTGTCCCTGGTGGCGATTCTGGATGCGGACAAGGAAGGCTTCCTGCGGTCTGAGCGTTCGTTGATCCAGACCATTGGCCGGGCGGCGCGCAACCTGAATGGCCGGGCGATTCTGTATGCGGACCGGATTACCGGTTCCATGGAGCGCGCGATTGGCGAGACCGAGCGTCGTCGCGACAAGCAGATTGCCTACAACCTGGAACATGGCATCACGCCGAAGGGCGTGTTCAAGGATGTGGCCGACATCATGGAAGGCGCGACCGTGCCGGGTTCGCGCAGCAAGAAGCGCAAGGGTATGGCCAAGGCTGCGGAGGAGAATGCCAAGTACGAAGCGGAATTGCGTTCGCCGAGCGAGATCACCAAGCGTATTCGCCAGCTGGAAGAGAAGATGTACCAGTTGGCGCGGGATCTGGAGTTTGAAGCGGCGGCGCAGATGCGCGATGAGATCGGCAAGTTGCGGGAGCGGTTACTGGCGGTCTGATGATCGTTCCCACGCTCTGCGTGGGAAAGCAGCCCGGGACGCTCTGCGTCCCAAGAGCGGACGCGGAGCGTCCAGTGAGGCATTCCCACGCAGAGCGTGGGAACGATCTTCAAGCTCTTTGTGGCGAGGGAGCTTGCTCCCGCTGGGCTGCGAAGCGGCCCCAAAATTCTGGGAGCGCTCCGCACTCCAGCGGGAGCAAGCTCCCTCGCCACAACAAGCTCCCTCGCCACAGGTTATTTCAGTGGGCTTCCCCAGCCTTAAGCCCCGCCGGCAACGCCTTGGTCAACAAGATCGCCACCATACTGATCCCCAACGCCAACCCTACAAAATGGAACGCATCGTTATAGGCCATGATCTGCGCCTGCTGATGCGCTATCTCACTCAACTTGCCCAACGCCGCCGTCTCACTGCCAAACGTCTCCGTCAGCCTGGCCATGCGCTCTGCCACCTGTGGATTGGTCGGCACAATCGCCTCACGCAGGTAATCAAAGTAGGTCTTGGTGCGCGCATCCAGCAGCGTCGCCAGCAACGCAATCCCGATCGCCCCGCCCAGGTTTCGCAAAATATTGAACAGGCTCGACGCCGACCCCGCGTCCTTCTGCATGATGTATGCCGTGGCAATCAACGAAATTGTCACCATGATCAACGGCTGCCCCAACGCACGGATGATCTGGATGCGGTTGAACTGGTCGCCGGCAAAGTCCGGGTTCAGCACCCCCGATGAAAAACTCGCCAACCCGAACAGCCCGAACCCCAGGGTGCACAGCCATTTGGGCGACACGTACTTCATCAGCTTGGGCACCAGCGGAATCAAAAACAGCTGCGGAACCCCCATCCACATGATCACTTCGCCGATTTGCAGGGCGTTGTAGTTCTGGATCTGCGCCAGGTACAGCGGCAGCAGATAAATCGAGCCATACAACCCCACGCCCATCCCCAGGCTCGAAATACTCGATAGCCCGAAATTACGATTGCCGAGGATGCGCAGGTTGATCAGCGGGTTGGGCTTGGACATCTGCACGATCACAAAGGTGATCAGGCTGAGCAGGGCGACAGTGCCCAAGCTGACAATCAGGCTGGATTCCAGCCAGTCCTTGCGATGGCCTTCTTCCAGAAACACCTGCAAACACCCAAGGCCCACGGCCATGGTGACAATGCCAAGATAGTCGGTGCTTTTGAGCAGGTCCCAGTTGGAGTCCTTTTTCTCCAGGCCGTACAGCAGCCCGGCGATCATGATCAGGCCCGGTGGGATGTTGATGTAGAAGATGTATTCCCAACCCCAGTTTTCCGTGAGCCAGCCGCCAATGGTCGGGCCGATGGATGGGGCGAAGGTGGCGGTCATGGCGAACATGGCCATGCCTTTGGCGCGGTGATGTTCGGGCAGCTTGATCAGCGTGAGGGTGAACGCCAGGGGGATCAGCGCGCCGCCGGTAAAGCCCTGCAGCGCGCGGAATACGATCATGCTTTCCAGGCTCCAGGCCATGGAGCACATCAGCGAGGCGATCAGGAACCCGCCCGAGACCCACACCGCCAGCCGACGCGCCGACAGCAGCTGCACCAGCCAGGCGGTGAGGGGGATCATGATGATTTCGGCCACAAGGTAGGAGGTGGAAATCCACGAACCTTCTTCCAGGGTGGCCGACAGCGCGCCCTGGATGTCCTTGAGGGACGAGTTGGTGATCTGGATGTCGAGCACTGCCATGAAGGCGCCGAGCATCACGCTCATGACTGCTATCCAGTCGCGCCGGCTCGGTTCGCCTACCGGCGGCAGCAGTTGATCACCGGCCATCATGCGGGTCTTGGATGTTCACTTTGACCGTCACCGACATGCCCGGGCGGATTTTGCCCTGCAGCGGGTTGTCGGTGGCGAAGGTCAGTTTGACCGGAATCCGTTGTACGACTTTGGTGAAGTTGCCCGTGGCATTGTCCGGCGGCAGCAGGCTGAATTGCGCGCCGGAAGCGCCGAACAGGTTGGCCACGCGGCCTTCGATTGGAGTATCGCTGTAGGCGTCGAATGTCAGCTCGGCTTTTTGCCCAGGCTGCATATGGCCGATCTGGGTTTCCTTGAAGTTGGCCTGCACCCAGATGTCCTGGTCCGGGACGATCGACAGCAGGTAGGCGCCGGCCTGTACGTATTGACCGTTGCGCGCGGCACGCTGGCCGATCAGGCCGCTGATGGGCGCGTGGATTTCGCTGCGGGTCAGGTTCAGTTCGGCCTGGGCCAGGTCAGTCCTGGCGTTGGCGATCATCGCGTCGAGGCGCTTGATCTCGGCGTTCAGGGCGTTGACCTGCTGGCGCTGGCCCTGCAGGTCGGCCTGGGCCATGGTCACCTGGGAGCGGGCGATGTGGTTGTCGGCGTCGAGGGTGGTGACCCGTTCTTCGGAGACATACCCGGGTTTGCGCAGGGTTTGTGCGCGGTTCAGGTCGATCTGCGAGCGGCCGAGGGTGGCCTGGCTGGACGAGACCTTGGCTGCACCGGCGGCGATCAGGCTGGCTTGCTGGGTCAGTTTGCTCTGGGCCTGCACGCGCTCGGCTTCGCGCATGGCCAGGGCGGCGTTGGCGCGGTCGACGGCGAGGTGGAAGTCGTCGCCTTCGAGCTTGACCAGCAGTTGGCCTTTTTCCACGTGCTCGTTGTCGCCCACCAGCACCTCGACGATGCGCGCACCCAGTTGGCTGGAGACCCGGGTGATCTCGCCCTGGACGTAGGCGTTGTCGGTGCTTTCATAAAAACGGCCCTTGAAGAACCACTGGGCGAAAAAGCCCCCGGCGATCAGGACCACGATAAACAGGAAGATAAACAGGCGGCGTTTGAGCGGGGCAGGCATGGCAATAATGTCGTCGACAAAAGGTAATGGAATATAGCCAGCGAACGGTCTGGCAAATAGCCATGTCGAGACTTGAGACCGGAGCTTGTCTCATATGCCCTTTGTTCGCCTCCCCACGCTGGAGCCCAAGGGCTTGGGGCTGTTACCATTCGCCCCTTGTTTCATTTTCAGTTTTATCGCCAATTCGAGACCCGCCATGACCACCGTCCGCACGCGCATCGCGCCATCGCCTACTGGGGATCCCCACGTAGGTACTGCTTACATCGCCTTGTTCAACTACTGCTTTGCCAAGCAGCATGGCGGTGAATTCATCCTGCGGATCGAAGACACCGATCAACTGCGCTCCACGCGCGAGTCGGAACAGCAGATTTTCGATGCCCTGCGCTGGTTGGGCATTACCTGGGCTGAAGGCCCGGACGTCGGCGGCCCCCACGGCCCGTATCGCCAGAGCGAGCGCAGCGACATCTACAAGCAGTACACCCAGCAACTGGTCGACATGGGCCACGCCTTCCCGTGCTTCTGCACCGCCGAAGAGCTGGACCAGATGCGCGCCGAGCAGCAGGCCCGTGGCGAAACCCCGCGCTATGACGGCCGCGCACTGCTGCTGTCGAAGGAAGAAGTGGCCCGGCGCCTGGCCGCCGGCGAGCCGCACGTTATCCGCATGAAGGTGCCGAGCGAAGGCGTGTGCGTGGTGCCGGACATGCTGCGCGGTGACGTCGAGATCCCGTGGGACCGCATGGACATGCAAGTGCTGATGAAGACCGACGGCCTGCCGACGTACTTCCTGGCCAACGTGGTGGATGACCACCTGATGGGCATCACCCACGTACTGCGTGGCGAAGAGTGGCTGCCATCGGCGCCGAAACTGATCCTGCTGTACGAGTACTTCGGCTGGGAACAACCGCAGCTGTGCTACATGCCGCTGCTGCGTAACCCGGACAAGAGCAAGCTGTCCAAGCGCAAGAACCCGACCTCGGTGACTTTCTACGAGCGCATGGGCTTCATGCCCGAAGCGATGCTCAACTACCTGGGCCGCATGGGCTGGTCGATGCCGGACGAGCGCGAGAAGTTCTCGTTGCAGGAAATGGTCGATCACTTCGACCTGTCCCGTGTGTCCCTGGGTGGGCCGATCTTCGACATCGAGAAACTGTCGTGGCTCAACGGCCAGTGGCTGCGTGACCTGCCGGTGGAAGAGTTCGCCAGCCGCGTGCAGCAATGGGCGTTGAACCCCGAGTACATGATGAAGATCGCGCCGCTGGTGCAGGGCAGGGTGGAGACCTTCAGCCAGGTCGCACCGTTGGCGAGTTTCTTCTTTGCCGGTGGCGTGAACCCGGACGTGAAGCTGTTTGAGTCGAAGAAACTCTCGGGTGACCAGGTTCGCCAGTTGATGCAGTTGATCCTGTGGAAGCTCGAAAGCCTGCGCCAGTGGGAGAAGGATGCGATTACCGCGACTATCCAGGCGGTGGTTGAATCCCTGGAACTGAAATTGCGCGATGCGATGCCGCTGATGTTTGCCGCGATCACCGGGCAGGCGAGTTCTGTGTCGGTGCTCGATGCGATGGAAATTCTGGGCCCGGACCTGACTCGCTTCCGTCTGCGCCAAGCCCTTGATTTGCTTGGTGGTGTGTCGAAGAAAGAAAACAAGGAATGGGAAAAGCTGCTGGGCGCTATCGCTTAAGCACGCCGTTGTAACGGCCAAACCCCGGTTTTCCGGGGTTTGCTCGGTAAGTGATTGTTATCTCGGCAAAAAATTTTGAAAATTGTTGAAAATAAATTTGACACGTTTCGAATACGCCATTAAGATTCGCCCCGTCCTCACCGACGAGGGGCTATAGCTCAGCTGGGAGAGCGCTTGCATGGCATGCAAGAGGTCAACGGTTCGATCCCGTTTAGCTCCACCAATTTACAGGTTCAAGGTCTGGCCACACCGTCCTTGAATTCGATCAGTCCTCAGCGCTGATCAGTTGTACAGAAGGTTTGTGTCCCCTTCGTCTAGTGGCCTAGGACACCGCCCTTTCACGGCGGTAACAGGGGTTCGAGTCCCCTAGGGGACGCCACGATTACCCGCTCTGCGGGATTTTTAAGGGTCATTCAATTATTGAATGGCCCTTTTGTTTGTCTGGCGTTTGGCCAATCCTCCTTCCTTTTTCCCTGAGTGTTCTTCTGACCAATGGTCATGCCTGTGGCTTGCGAAATATTATTATGGTAATAATATTCGAAGCATGAGATTCGGAGGCAACGATGAACGATAAAAAAGCGCAAACCCGCGAACGCATTCTGCAAGCTGCCGGCGCCGCCCTGGTACAACGCGGCCCGGCCGAGCCGAGTGTGGGCGAAGTCATGGGCGCGGCGGGGCTTACCGTAGGCGGTTTCTACGCGCACTTTGAAAGCAAGGACGCACTGATGCTGGAGGCCTTCACCGAGTTGCTGGCCCGGCGTCGCGCCGCCGTCGATGACATGGACTCCTCGCTGACCGGTGAAGAGCGTCGCGCGCTGGTCGCAGCGTTCTACCTGTCGCGTAAACACCGTGACTCCACCAGCCAGGCGTGCCCGATCCCGTCCACCGTGGGCGAGATGAGCCGCCTGCCGGACGAATTTCGCCAGGCCTTGAACGAACACTGCGAACTGATGGCAGCACAGCTGGCCGCCAGCCCGGAAGACACCGACAAGGCTCTGGCCGACATGGCGCTGATGATCGGCGGCTTGTCGCTGGCCCGCGCCCTGGGCCCGGGTGAGTTATCGGATCGTGTATTGCGTGCGGCCAAGTCCGCAGTGCGTTAAGAACGGCTTCTGGCCTGAGGGATGAGCGATGGGCACGTTGAAATGGATTCGTGGCGTCAATGGCACCTTGGGCCGGCTGGCGCCGCAAACGGTGGCCAGCAAGATGCGTCGGGTGTTCATGACGCCTCGCGATTTGCCGCCCCGTGACTGGGAGCTGCCGCTGCTGGCGCAGTCCGAGCGCATCACTTTGCGTTTCGGCCTGTCGGCGCTGAAGTGGGGCCAGGGCCCTGCGGTGCTGTTGATGCACGGCTGGGAAGGGCGCCCGACGCAATTCGCCAGCCTGATCAGCGCATTGGTGGACGCGGGTTATTCGGTGGTTGCGCTGGACGGCCCGGCCCACGGGCGTTCGCCGGGGCGCGAAGCCCATGTGCTGCTGTTTGCCCGCGCCATGCTGGAAGCGGCTGCCGAACTGCCACCGCTGCATGCGGTTGTCGGTCACTCCATGGGTGGGGCCAGCGCGATGTTGGCGGTGCAGTTGGGTTTGCGCACCAAGGCGTTGGTCAGTATCGCCGCACCCTCGCGGTTTCTCGACGTACTGCGCGGCTTTGCCGGCATGGTCGGTTTGCCGGCGCGAGCACGTTCGGCGTTTATCCAGGAGGTCGAGCTGACGATGGGCATGCCCCTCAAGCACCTCGATGTCGCCCACTATCAAATGAATATCCCGGGCCTGATCGTGCATGCCGAAGACGATACCTTCGTCTCGGTCAAGGCTTGCCAGGTCATCCATGACGCCTGGTTCGACAGCCGCCTGCTGCGCCTGGAGCAGGGCGGGCACCAGAAAGTGCTGGCGGATCCGCGTGTGATCGAGGGCGTGCTGGCGCTGCTGGCCGGCCGCCACATGCCGGAGCGCCAAACCGCCTGAGCCATGGGTTACACTGCTCGCCGCCGACATTAATCGACCGGGAGCACCCCATGGGCTGGGATTTGGCAACGCCGTTTATCATTGATCTGCAGGTCGGTGCCGACGACATCGACGGTCTGGGGCACGCCAACAACGCCGTTTACGTGTCCTGGCTCGAACGCTGCGCCTGGCGCCATTCCCAGCGCTTGGGGTTGGACCTTAGCGAGTACCGCAGGCTGGATCGCGCGATGGCCGTGGTGCGTCATGAGATCGATTACCTCGCCGCCGGTTACGAAGGCGATGAGCTGCAGTTGGCGACCTGGATCGTCGACTGGGACCAGCGCCTGAAAATGACCCGACGCTTCCAGCTGGTACGCCCGCGTGATGGCGCTACCTTGCTGCGAGCGCAAACCACCTTCGTCTGCATCGAACTGTCCAGCGGCAAGCCCAAGCGCATGCCGTCGGAATTTCTTGAGGGTTATGGCCCTGCGCTGCAAGGCGAATTACCTGCCAGCGTCTGAAACCAGTAAACTGCGCCACGTTTTTCGTTGAGTGTTTTCCATGCAAATTGCTTTGGCGCCCATGGAGGGGTTGGTCGACAACATCCTGCGGGACGTGCTGACCCGGGTCGGTGGTATTGATTGGTGCGTGACCGAGTTCATCCGGGTCAACGACCGCCTGCTGACGCCTGCCTATTTCCACAAACTCGCCCCTGAGTTGCTGCACGGTGCCAAGACCGCTGCCGGCGTGCCGCTGCGTGTGCAGTTACTCGGTTCAGACCCGGTGTGTTTGGCGGAAAACGCCGCCCTGGCGTGTGAGCTGGGCTCTCAGGTGGTTGACCTCAACTTCGGTTGCCCGGCCAAGACCGTGAACAAGTCCCGTGGCGGTGCGGTGCTGCTCAAGGAGCCGGAGCTGCTTAACCAGATCGTCGAACACGTACGGCGTGCGGTGCCGGCACATATTCCCGTCACGGCCAAGATGCGCCTGGGCTTCGACAGCCCCGACGGTGCCCTGGTGTGCGCCACGGCCCTGGCCGAAGGCGGCGCAGCGCATATCGTGGTGCATGCCCGCACCAAGGCTGACGGCTACAAACCTCCGGCGCACTGGGAGTGGATCCCGCGTGTGCAAGAGGTGGTCAAGGTGCCAGTGTTCGCCAACGGTGATATCTGGAGCGTTGAAGACTGGCGGCGGTGTCGCGAAATCAGTGGTGTCGAAGACATCATGCTCGGTCGCGGCCTGGTGGCTCGTCCCGACCTGGCCCGGCAGATTGCTGCCGCGCGGGCCGGGGAAGAGGTGGTCGAGATGACTTGGGCGCAGATGCAACCCATGCTCCAGGAATTCTGGCGGCAATCCGTTGAGCAATTGACCGAGCGCCAGGCGCCGGGACGCTTGAAGCAATGGCTGGCGATGCTGACCCGCAACTATCCCGAAGCAGTTGAACTATTTACGCTGATGCGGCGGGAAACCGACCTGGAGCAGGTAGGACGATTGTTAGGGGTGCCTGATTCGGTTGCGCTGCAAAATTGAGTACATATATATAAGCGTTTCAATCCAGTAGGAAAGGGTGCCGTGGGCGCCCTTTTTTTTGCTTGAAATAAGGCCGCGGATCGTTAACAGCGAGTGTTTGTGGGCACGTGACTAGAGCTTTTTGATTGCTTTATATATGTGAGCAAGTTTCTTGTTTGCTACAGAGTCTTGCGGTGTCAGCGACGCATATTTTTAAGTTTTGTTAGTTGGAGTATGAGGGGCGCGCGCAATAACACAGATATGAATGACTGGCGTGGGTGAGTGATTTCATCAATTTGCCTTAACGGCTGACTGTTGCCTGATATATCCATTTTGCCCACGGCGACCACCGGGTAAGCATGATGTTTTACGGAAAGTCCATAGGATAAAGTCTCTATTTTCATTTGATTTCCTTATGTGAAGGCCGATTTTCGGAACCCGATGCTCGCAACACCCACGAAAGTAGGGAGTGTGCAGCACTCGGGTTTGTTTCCAGTCCAGAACCTGGACGGTCTGTTTGCAGACCGCTGAAGGAGTTTTGGCAATCACTGAATAAGGATTTGTTTATGTCTAATTTGTCGGTCAATAATTTCCCTCGCTTGACTAATGACTTCAATCAGCAGAATGCAGACCTGCCAAAGTCTGTCGACAAGAGCGCCGGCGAAATCCGGGCGAATACGCCCGGCACAGTATTGAAAAACAATCCCGCCGTGGTGACGGATGGAACCGTCACCTTCAACAAGGATGCACTCGAGAAGTTGTTCGAGTTGTTTGAATATGCATTCAAGGCCATACGGAACATGCTGTCCGGGCAGGGCGGGATGCCCAAGTTGGTACCCGATGCTGGCCCGCTGCCTAAACCCGAGAAGAGTAGCGATACTCCGGTGAAGGATAAGGCGGACAGTAAATCGAATGTGCCGGACACTGCGGCCAAGGACAAGGCGGGGACTGACTCGCAAGTGCCGAACACTGTAGCCAAGGACAAAGCCGAGACCAACTCGCCGGTATTGAACACTGCACTCAAGGACAAGTCCGGGACCAACCCTGAGGTGTCGGTACAGAAAGACAAGCCAGCAAACAATCCAGCGGTCCCGAGTTCCGAGGTTAAGGTAACGCCTAAACCCCTGCCAGAGCCCCGCAGGCCAGACCCCGCATCGGGCAAGGACGTGCAGCCGAACAGCCGGAGCAGTTCCGACGTGAACGTCACGGTCCAAGTGATGAACTGCCATTGCCCTCACCCGGATGCAACGAAGCCGGTCCCGCCTAAGCCCGATGCACCGGTCCCGCCGAAGCCAGACGTGCCGGTTCCGCCGAAGCCCGATGCACCGGTCCCGCCGAAGCCGGACGTGCCGGTTCCGCCGAAGCCCGATGCACCGGTTCCGCCGAAGGCCGACGTGCCGGTCCCGCCGAAGCCAGACGCTCCGGTCCCACCGAAGCCGGATGCGCCTAAACCAGATGCTCCGAAGCCGGATAAGCCGGAGCCGGACATCACTTCGCCAGGGCCGTCTGAGGATTTCTTTGAGTTCGAAACCAGCGGCAGGCGTCGAGCGTTCGACAACGACTGGCGGTTTAATCCCGGCCGCCGGATAAGCAAGTAAGTCGGCCACTTCCTCAGTTTTTTTCAACAAGGCGCTCCCGATAAAAAACGTCGGGGGGCCCTTGATGAAGGATGGTTATATGTCTTGTTCAGAAATCAATAATGCGGGCGCGGTCAGAAACTATTATCAACATTCGCAAACCGGCAACACACCAGGACGATCGGTTCCCGTGCAGCCGGTATTCGTTAATAACCAAGTCCTCTCATCGTTCGGTAATAACGATCAAAGTACCGTTGGGAACACAGCCAGCGACACCCCGCTGTTAGCAAAGCTCCTCGAACTGTTCACCCAGTTTTTTACACAGTTGCAAGGCCTGCTGGCGGGCAAGGAACTGGCGAATACAGTGGCGACCAAGGTAACGCCTGCACCCCCGCCGGCAGTGCTGCCCAAGCCGGATGCACCCCTGCCGGATCCAACACAGCAGCCGCTCCCTGATCTGTCCGATAAGCGCAACGGCGCCAAGCCGGCAAATATATGGAACGGTTTTCGCCAGGGCCCTGACGGTAATTGCGTGACCATTTCGGCGATCAAGGCGGCGATGGCGAAGTTCGGTCAAAGCCCGACCGATATCTTCAAGTCTGTTCAAGCCAAGGGTGATGGCTATCACATTGTCATGCGTGACGGGTACGCGCTGGATTTGAGCAAGGATGAATTGGCCCAAGCCAGGCGTGGCTCGAAGTTTGTCGCGATGCGCGATCCCGGCATGCTCAAGGATGCGCACTTTCTATTTGCCGTCAGCGCCAAGCGAGCGATGCTGGAAAACAATGACGGGACTGCAGGCAGGAGCTTTCAATCCGCAATAAACAGCCTCAACGACGGTGAAGACGAAACGGGGCCCGGGGAAGGCTTCAAGCGTCTGGGCTTGCGCCAGCATATGAAAGAAGTTCCGGTCAGTGCGTTTGCTGATAAATCATTGATCGGTATGGTCAACAGGAGCAGGCACTCTGTAGCAGTGGTTGATGGGTGTGAGGAGATG
Organism: Pseudomonas sp. IPO3774; assembly: GCF_013386835.1. Lineage (NCBI taxonomy): Bacteria > Pseudomonadati > Pseudomonadota > Gammaproteobacteria > Pseudomonadales > Pseudomonadaceae > Pseudomonas > Pseudomonas sp. IPO3774. The sequence continues at coordinate 128,892 of NZ_JACAQY010000036.1, read as the reverse complement.
TATGGGACTAAAGCGGGAAGACCGCGGTTTGGACGGGCTATTGCATTGGTTGGCTAACGGGCCGTCCATAAAACAATAAGAAGATGATCGTTGCTGCGCAACACGTTAAATCTATAACTAGATCTTGTTGAACTTATTATCTGACTGAGTGCAGTTCATCGCGTGCAGAAAATACTGTATGCCGTGTTCATGCACTTTCTTTTTATGCCTGAACGCAACGTGCAGGTGGCAGCGTTTACCACGGGCTATTGTGTGTTCGCCCTTTAAAGGAGTGCTCCATGATTACGATGAATACGGGTTATGCAATGAGTACGGCGGTCCATCATCCTGCGCGTGTATACGGGGGTGAAAATAAATCCGTCGACAGTGTAAGTACTTTGAATTCTACCGAGCGACAGTTCGGTGAGCATTTTGATACGAGCAGCCATTCTGCTGTTATCCAGATGATGATATCGACCTTCGGTCCTGCGCGCGCTGATCTATTTGATGAAGTAAAACGCGTTGGCTCGGGGTATGACGTTACGCTGAAAGACGGTTATAAGTTGCATGTTTCCGATCATGAAGTGCATGGCACTGCCTCAGCGTCGAGATTTGTCGGTGGTGATGCCAGTACAGTGGAAAACGCGAATTTCGCATTGGCTGTCTTCGTCAAGCGCAAACAATTGTCCAGTTCCGACAGCCGTATCAGCAGCAGCTTTAACGCGGCCTTGACCACGTCCTTACAGGGTGAGACTGCATCGAACCTGCTCAAGGGCATGGGCATGGGCCGTTTTATGCAGCAGATCCCTTCGGAGCAACTCGTCGGCAAGAACTCCGTCGGCGTCATGGAGGCGCATAACTTCGGTGCCGCGCTGATTCGGGATGGGGTGGCGCATCGGTTTGACCGTCAATATCGTCCCGACCGTCCCTACGTCTACGTGCTGGACAAGGAGGGGCAAACGGCTAAGCCGGTCAAGCGGGATGTGCCGGTTGCTCCGGTCGATGTTCCCCACGTCGATACGCCGTCCACCCGGCGTGGCCGCAAGCCCGTTGACATTCTCAGCGGATTTAACGCGGCCGAGCGAGGATTCGGTGAGGTTGTTGATGGCAGCAGCCATGCCTGCGTCATAAAAATGATGATGATGAGGTTTGGTCCAGACGCCACGGATATGTTCGAGAAAGTCACCCCGGCGGGAGACGGTTATGACATCACGATGAAGGACGGTTTCGAACTGCATTTTTCCCGGCAAGAGTTGCAGCAAGCGACCACGGCCTCGCGTTTCGCTGGGAACAACCCCGACGCGGTGAAGCAGGCCAACTTCATGCTGGCGGCGTACACGAAACGCAAGCAGATGACCCGCGGTGACCAGGACCCTGGGGCATCGTTTGAAAAGGTTTTATCGAACACGCTCAAAGGCGATACGGAATACCGCGTGTTGAAGGGCTTGGGCATGACTGGCTTCTTGCGCATCGTGCCACCCGCCAAGATGCAGGAGCAGGGCGCGGTGGGGGTGGTCAGTACTTTTGGCTATTCGAGTGCCTTGGTACTGGATGGCCTGCAGCACAGCAATGGTGACAAGCCATCTATCGTCAAATCTTATGGCTACATGCTCGCCGAGGAGGTACCGGACGGAGTGCCCGTTGGTTCAAGCATGCGGCCCCCACCTATTTCCAATGTACCGGTCGGGGTCAGGCCTGGGGATATCTGGAGTGGATTCTATCAAGGTGTCGAGGGGAACTGTGTCACGGTATCGGCGATCAAGGCGGCGATGATGAAGTATGGGCAAAGTCCCCGGGGCATCTATAAAAACATCACCGAGACCCGCGACGGTTACACCGTGACGATGCGCGATTCCAGCAAGGTGAGCTTGACCCATGCAGAACTGAAAACAGCCCGGGAACACTCGAATTTCAAAGGCACCGACGCCGGCCTGCTCAAGGATGCGAATTTCCTGTACGCCGTCAGCGCCAAGCGGGCGCAAATGGAGAACCACGAGTTTCGTGCCGGCGAGAGCTTTGAAGCGGCGATGAGCACGCTCAATGATGGCGAGACCCCCGGTGATGCACTGCGGCGCCTGGGTTTGTTCGCCTTTACCCGAAGCAGCAGCGTCCAGGCGCTGGCAGATGGTGCAACCGGCACGTTGGCGAACTTCATGCATTCTGTTGTCGTCGTTGATGGGGCTTTTGATGATTACGGGTATAAACACCCACTGAAATCATCAAGCTGGATGGATGAAGAGGGCACTGCGCTAACGCTGGTTTAGGTTTAAAGGTGCAGAGTTTGAGAAACACAGGCCACGAGATCTCGTGGTCTTTTTTCTGCGCGCAGAAAAGACAAGTCCGATGGTGGCCGGCTGCATATGCCTTGCAATCTGTGTCCGCATACGTAGTTGGCCTCGGCTACTCTCATCGACTCTTGAACCTCCTGGTCATGGATGAAATTCAACAGCATTGGCTGTATGCCCTGTCTGCTCCCATGGTGTCCATCAACCCTGGCGCCGGTTATCTCGAGGCGCCGCCTAGCAGCGCCGGGGAGTGCTTTGCATCCTGCATGGTAGGTGTGTCCGAAAATGGAAAGCACCTGAATCTACAGGCTCAAAAAGCAGCTGCCCATCAGGAAAATCCGGTGCAACTTATTCCGATGAAGTGGCCTGGGGCATTCGCTTCAGTACCTGCCTGAACCCTTCCACCGGCAAGGGCCGACTGTGCAGATACCCCTGATACAAATGACACCCAAGCCCCTGCAAAAACGCCAGTTGCTCAGGGGTTTCCACTCCTTCGGCAATGACGTCCAGGTTCAAGCTGCGCGCCATGGCCACAATGGCACGGATGATCTCCGCATCGTTGGGGTCATGGGTGGCGTCGCGCACAAACGACTGGTCGATCTTCAGCGCATCCACCGGCAGGCGCTTGAGGTAGGTCAGCGACGAATAGCCGGTGCCGAAATCATCCATCGCAAAACTCACGCCGAGCTTTTTCAGGCGGCGCATTTTGCTGATGGTGTCGTCCAGATTCTGGATCACGATGCCTTCGGTGATCTCCAGCTTCAGCAGGGTATAAGGCAGATGGTGGGTGCGCAGGCTGCGTTCTACCCGTTCGACAAAATCATTCTGGCGAAACTGCCGCGGGCTGATGTTGACGCACAGGCTGAAGTTCAGCGGGTCTACCAGCCCCTCGGCAATCAACTGCGCGAAGGTGCTGCAGGCTTCGTCGAGGATCCAGGTGCCCACTTCAAGGATCAGGCCGCTGTCTTCCAGGACCTTGATGAATTCCGTCGGAGACTGTGCGCCCAACTGCGGATGTTGCCAGCGCACCAGGGCCTCGGCGCCGACGATGGTGTTGCCGCGCGCATCCACCTGGGGTTGGTAATGCACGCTGAACTCGCCGCGGGCCAGGGCCAGGCGCAGGTCGGTTTCCATGCGCAGCCGCTCGCTGGCGGTTTTCTGCATGCTGTTGTGGAACATCTGGATGGTGTTGCGCCCTGAATCCTTGGCCCGGTACAGGGCGATGTCGGCGCGCTTGAGCAAATCTGCCGGGGTTGAGCCGTGATCGGGGATCAGCGCCACGCCGATGCTCGGGGTGACTTGCAGGCGGTGGCCATCCAGGAACATCGGTTCGGATAACAGTTCGCGCAGGGTATCGGCCAGCTCCTGGACCTGAGTGCTGACTTGCGGGCGCGTGCCTTCCAGGCCGCTGAGCAGCACCACAAACTCATCGCCGCCCAGGCGTGCCACGGTGTCTTCCATGCGCACACTGGCTTCAAGGCGTGCAGTGACGATCTTCAGCACCGTGTCGCCTACCGGGTGGCCGAGGGAATCGTTGATGTGCTTGAAGTGGTCCAGGTCAAGAAACAGCAGGGCGCCCCGCAGGTTGTGGCGCTTGAGCAGGGCGATCTGCTGGCTCAGGCGGTCCATCAGCAGGGCGCGGTTGGGCAGGTTGGTCAGCGGGTCGTGATAGGCCAGGTGGCGAATCTGCGCCTGGGCGTTTTTCAGCAGGCTGACGTCCCGGGCGGTCAGCAACAGGCAGGGGGTTTCATTGAGGGTGATGGGCTCCACCGACACTTCAACCGCCAGCACTTCGCCGCGCTTGTTGTGCCAGAGCATTTCCAGGTGATGAATGCGGCCCTTGATCTGCAACTCGGCCAATAACGCCGCGCGCTGGTTTTCATCGGCCCAGATGCCGATCTGGTACAGCGTCAGGCCGATCGCTTCTTCGGCGCGGTAGCCGGTGAGGCGGCAGAAACCGTCATTGACCTCCACGTAGCGCCCGGTATCGCGCTCGGTGATCGACACCGCATCGGGGCTGGAATGAAAGGCCTTGGCGAACTTCTCTTCGCTGGCCTTGAGCGCCGCTTCCGAGCGTTGTTGTTGGGTGATGTCCCGCAGGGTGGTGACGATGCAGGGTTGGTCGCTGACCTGGATCAGGCGGCTGGATATCACACAGTTCAGGGTCTGGCCGTTCTTGTGATGAACGGTGATTGCCACGTTGCTCAGGGATTGTTCGCGGATCACCTGCTCGATGCGCTGCAGGCGTTGGCTGGACTCCTCCCACAAGCCGATCTGCTCGGCGTTGTTGTTGAGCACCTCGGCGGCGGTCCAGCCGAAGGTCTGGGTGAAGGCCGGGTTGATCTCGATAAACTGGCCGGTCTCCAGGCGCGTCACGCAGATTGGGTCGGGGCTGGCGAGGAACAGGCTGGCGAATTTTTCTTCGGATGCGATCAGGCGCTGCTCCCGTTCAACCTGGTCGGTGATGTCGAGCAGGGTCCCGGCCATTCGCAACGGTACGCCCGTGTCATCGCGATACAGGCGGGCGCGGCTTTCCAGGTAGCGCGAACTGCCGTCTTCCAGTTGCACGCGGTAGGTCAGTTGGTAGTTGCCCGCCGGGCCTTCGCGCAGGGTGCGGTAGGCGTTGCGCATGCTCTCGCGCTCTTCCTGGGGCATGCCTTCAAAGAAGGCCTCGAAGGATTCGTGGAACGGTTGGGGTTCCAGCCCGTGCAGTTGGGCGGCGCGGGCCGAGCCATAGAGCATGCCGCTGGGGATGTGCCAGTCCCAGGTGCCCAGTTGCGCCGAGTCCAGGGCCAGGTCCAGGCGTTCCTGGCTGTCCTTGAGGGCCTGCTCGGCATTCTTGCGCTCGGTGGTGTCGAGGAAGGTGCTGATCAGGTAGTCCTCGCCGTCCAGCTCGACTTTCTGGGCGCTGAGGGTGCCATCGTGGACCTGCCCGTTGCTGGCGCGAAACTGCACTTCCATGGTGATGGGGGCGCCTTTGCGCTGGGTGGCCTTGACCAGATGCGCGCGTTGTTCGGGGTGTACCCAGAGGCCCAGCTCCAATGTGCTGCGGCCAATGGCATCGGCCAACGGCCAGCCGAACAGGCTCTCGAAATACTGGTTGGCTTCGCTGATCAGGCCGTCCGCCTGGCGGGTCAGCAGGACCATCAGCGGGCACAAATGGAACAGGGTGGCGAAGCGCTTTTCCGAATGGCTGAGGGCGTGTTCGCGCTCACGCTGGTGGGTGATTTCGCGGATCACCCCGATCATTCGACGACGCCCGGCCTTGTCCGGTAGCAGGCTGCCGTTGATTTCCAGCCAGTGCAGGCTGCCATCGGGCCATTGGATACGGTGGTGCATGGCCTGGACAGCGGGTTCGCCGGCCAGCACCGCATGAAAGGCCCGGACCACCTTGGCGCGGTCCTCGGGGGCCAGCAGGTCCAGGTACTCCAGGTCTTCAGGCAGCGGCTGGCGCGGGTCGAAGCCGAACAGGGCCTGAGTGCCTCGGGACCAGCTGATCCGGCCGGTATCGATTTCCCAGCTCCAGGCGCCCAGCCGGGCAGCGTTGAGCGCCGCCAGCAGTTGCGGCGCGCTGTCCCAGCTTTGCTCCGCCTCCTGTGGGTCCAGGGCGTAGATGCGGGGCAGGGGTGGCACGGTATCGACGGGGTTGCGCATTATCAAAGGGCCTTGGCTCGATGGGCGTTCGGCGCGGGTTCCACGGTCTACGGGCCACGGCGATTCAAGCCTGATTCCCTGGCAGATCGACCTGTGCATCCAATAGGCTCATGAAAGCCCGCGCAGCGTTCGACAGCGTCCTTTCGGTGTGCACGATATAGCCTAGCTGGCGACTGAGCTGTATGCCCGGCAAAGCGATGCGTGCCACCTGGTCATCGAGCATGGTGCGCGGCAATACGCTCCAGGCAAGGCCAATGGAGACCATCATCTTGATGGTTTCCAGGTAGTTGGTGCTCATGGCGATGTTTGGCGTCAGGCCCTGGGCCTCGAATAGCCGCTGCACGATATGGTGGGTAAAGGTGTTGCCGCCGGGAAACACCGCCGGGTGCCGGGCGATGTCCGCCAGGCTGACGCTGCCGTTGCTGATCAGGCTGTGTTCCGGCGCCACCACGAAATCCAGTGGGTCGTCCCACACCGGGGTGGCCCGCACCAGCGTGTGGGGTTCCGGCGCCAGGGTGATCACGGCCACTTCGGCGCGGCCATGGAGGATTTCTTCGTAGGCCACTTCCGAATCGAGAAACTGAATATCCAGCGCGACATTCGGGTATTCCCGGGTGAACGTGCGCAGGACCGGTGGCAAGCGGTGCAGGCCGATGTGATGGCTGGTGGCCAGCGTCAGGCGCCCGCTGACTTCGCCGGTGAGGTTGGTCAGGGCGCGGCGGGTGTCGTCCAGTACATTGAGAATCTGATACGCCCGGGGCAGCAGCGCCCGTCCGGCTTCGGTGAGGCCGACTTCACGCCCCAGCCGGTCGAACAGGCGCACCTTTAATTGTTGCTCCAGGCCGGCGATGCGCTTGCTGATGGCCGGTTGGGTCAGGTGCAGGCGTTCACCGGCACCGGAGAAGCTGCCGGTCTCGGCGATGGCGATAAAGGCATTGAGGTTGGCCAGGTCCATTGTGCTATTCCAGTTGGTAATCCAAAGCATAAAAAATATGAATTTGAGTTATTTAATGTAGCGCCATACCATCAGCCTCACAAGCCAAAGGGTTATTGAATCGTTCAAGGCCCGGGGCATAGAAACACCTGATGAGGACCGCGTGATGGCCGGCAAAACGCTTTACGACAAGCTTTGGGATTCCCATGAAGTGAAACGGCGCGATGATGGGTCGTCGCTGATCTACATCGACCGTCACATCATCCATGAAGTGACCTCGCCCCAAGCGTTCGAAGGCCTGCGACTGGCCGGGCGCAAGCCTTGGCGCGTCGACTCGATCATCGCCACCCCGGACCACAACGTGCCGACCACCCCGGAGCGTAAAGGCGGGATCGACGCCATTGTCGACACCGTGTCGCGCCTCCAGGTGCAGACCCTCGATGATTACTGCGACGAATATGGCATCACCGAATTCAAGATGAATGACGTGCGCCAGGGCATCGTTCACGTGATCGGCCCGGAGCAGGGCGCTACCTTGCCCGGCATGACCGTGGTTTGCGGCGACTCCCACACCTCTACCCACGGTGCGTTTGGCGCCCTGGCCCACGGTATTGGTACCTCCGAGGTGGAACATGTATTCGCCACCCAGTGCCTCGTCGCCAAGAAAATGAAGAACATGTTGGTGTCGGTGGAAGGTGAATTGCCTTTCGGCGTCACCGCCAAAGACATCGTCCTCGCCGTGATCGGCAAGATCGGCACTGCCGGCGGTAACGGCCACGCCATCGAATTCGCCGGCAGCGCGATTCGCGACCTGTCCATCGAAGGCCGCATGACCATCTGCAACATGTCCATCGAAGCCGGTGCCCGTGTGGGCATGGTAGCGGCGGACGAAAAGACCATTGCCTACGTCAAGGGTCGCCCATTCGCACCGAGCGGTGCCGATTGGGACGCCGCAGTCGAAGCCTGGAAAGACCTGGTGTCCGACGCCGATGCCGTATTCGACACCGTGGTCACCCTCGACGCCGCCCAGATCAAGCCGCAAGTCAGCTGGGGCACCTCGCCGGAAATGGTGTTGGCCGTTGACCAGAACGTGCCGGACCCGGCCAAGGAAACCGACCTGGTCAAGCGTGGTTCCATCGAGCGCGCCTTGAAGTACATGGGCTTGAAAGCCAATCAGGCGATTACCGACATCCAGCTGGATCGCGTATTCATCGGCTCCTGCACCAACTCGCGGATCGAGGATTTGCGCGCTGCGGCGGTGATCGCCAAGGGCCGCAAAGTCGCCTCGACCATCAAGCAGGCGATCGTGGTGCCAGGTTCGGGCCTGGTCAAGGCCCAGGCTGAAGCCGAAGGCCTCGACAAGATTTTCCTCGAAGCCGGTTTTGAATGGCGTGAGCCGGGTTGCTCGATGTGCCTGGCGATGAACCCGGACCGTTTGGAGTCGGGCGAGCATTGCGCGTCCACCTCCAACCGTAACTTCGAAGGGCGTCAGGGCGCCGGTGGCCGTACCCACCTCGTCAGCCCGGCCATGGCTGCTGCGGCTGCCGTCAACGGTCGTTTCATCGACGTTCGCGAATTGATCTGAGGAATACCCGATGAAAGCTTTTACTCAACACACCGGTTTAGTCGCGCCGTTGGACCGTGCCAACGTGGACACCGACCAGATCATTCCCAAGCAGTTCTTGAAATCGATCAAGCGCACCGGTTTTGGCCCGAACCTGTTCGACGAGTGGCGCTACCTGGACGTGGGCTACGCCTACCAGGACAACTCCAAGCGCCCGCTGAACAAGGACTTTGTGCTCAACGCCGAACGTTACCAGGGTGCCAGCGTGTTGCTCGCCCGGGAAAACTTCGGTTGCGGCTCCAGCCGTGAGCACGCGCCGTGGGCCCTGGAAGAATATGGCTTTCGCAGCATCATCGCGCCGAGCTACGCCGACATCTTCTTCAACAACAGCTTCAAGAACGGCTTGCTGCCGATCATCTTGAGCGATGCCGAAGTGGATGAGTTGTTCCAGCAGGTGGAAGCCGATGTGGGCTACCAGTTGACCATCGACCTGGCGGCGCAGACCGTGACCCGTCCGGACGGCAAGGTGTATCACTTTGAAGTGGACGCCTTCCGCAAGCACTGCCTGATCAATGGCCTGGACGACATCGGCCTGACCTTGCAGGACGGCGATGCGATTGCCGCGTTTGAAACCAAACACCGGGCCAGCCAGCCTTGGTTGTTTCGCGACGCTTGATTCCATGTAGACCGGACTGGCCCCTTCGCGAGCAAGCCCGCTCCCACATTTGATTGCATTTCAACTGAAGGAACTCGGTCGAATGTGGGAGCGGGCTTGCTCGCGAAAGGGCCAGCAACAGCAACACAAAAACCAGGGACATCATCATGACCAGCACTGCCCACACCCAAGTCGTGCAAAAACAATTCGGCGAACAGGCCTCGGCCTACCTGAGCAGCGCAGTACATGCTCAAGGCACCGAGTTCGCGCTGCTCCAGGCCGAACTGGCCGGGCAGGGCGCTGCACGACTGCTGGACCTGGGTTGCGGCGCCGGTCACGTGAGTTTCAACGTGGCACCGTTGGTCAAGGAAGTGGTGGCGTACGACCTGTCCCAACAGATGCTTGACGTGGTCGCCGCCGCTGCCGTGGACCGTGGCCTGGACAACATCCGCACCGTGCACGGCGCCGCCGAGCGCCTGCCGTTTGCCGATGGCGAATTCGACTTCGTGTTCAGCCGCTACTCGGCGCACCATTGGAGCGACCTGGGCCTGGCCCTGCGTGAAGTGCGCCGGGTGCTCAAGCCGGGTGGCGTGGCCGCGTTTGTGGACGTCTTGTCACCGGGCAGCCCGCTGTTGGACACTTACCTGCAAACCGTCGAAGTGCTGCGCGACACCAGTCATGTGCGTGACTATTCCGCCGGCGAGTGGATGCGCCAGCTCAGCGAAGCCGGTTTGCATGTGCGCAACAGCAGCCGCCAGCGCCTGCGCCTGGAATACACCTCGTGGGTCGAGCGCATGCGCACCCCAGAGGTATTGCGTGCCGCGATCCTGGAGCTGCAAAAGGCAATGGGCCAGGAAGTGCGCGATTACTTCGAGATTCAAGCCGACGGCACCTTCAGCACCGACGTGCTGGTGGTGTGGGCCGAACGCTGATTAATTTTTCCCGACCTGCCCACGGGCGGGTCGCTTGATGAAATGAGGAACGCATGAGCAAGCAGATTCTGATTCTCCCTGGCGACGGCATTGGTCCGGAAATCATGGCCGAAGCGGTCAAGGTGCTGGAAGTGGCCAACACCAGGTACAGCCTGGGCTTCGAACTGAGCCACGACGTGATCGGCGGCGCGGCCATCGACAAGCACGGCGTGCCTCTGGCCGACGAAACCCTGGAGCGTGCCCGCGCAGCCGACGCCGTGCTGCTGGGCGCCGTGGGTGGCCCGAAATGGGACAAGATCGAACGTGACATCCGCCCTGAGCGCGGCCTGCTGAAGATCCGTGCGCAACTGGGCCTGTTCGGCAACCTGCGCCCGGCGATCCTTTACCCGCAACTGGCGGACGCTTCCAGCCTGAAGCCGGAAATCGTCGCGGGCCTGGACATCCTGATCGTCCGCGAACTGACCGGCGGTATCTACTTCGGCTCGCCACGGGGCGTGCGCGAGTTGGAGAATGGCGAGCGTCAGGCCTACGACACCCTGCCGTACAGCGAGAGTGAAATCCGCCGTATCGCCCGTGTCGGTTTCGACATGGCCCGTGTGCGTGGCAAGAAGGTCTGCTCGGTGGACAAGGCCAACGTATTGGCTTCCAGCCAGCTGTGGCGTGAAATCGTCGAGGAAGTCGCCAAGGACTACCCGGACGTCGAGCTGAGCCACATGTACGTCGACAACGCCGCCATGCAGCTGGTGCGTGCACCGAAGCAGTTCGACGTGATCGTCACCGACAACCTGTTCGGCGACATCCTGTCCGACCAGGCCTCGATGCTCACCGGTTCCATCGGCATGCTGCCGTCGGCCTCCCTGGATGCCAACAACAAGGGCATGTACGAGCCGTGCCACGGTTCGGCGCCGGACATCGCCGGGCAGGGCATTGCCAACCCGTTGGCGACCATTTTGTCGGTGTCGATGATGCTGCGTTACAGCTTCAACCTGACCGACGCCGCGGATGCCATCGAGCAGGCCGTGAGCCTGGTGCTCGACCAGGGCCTGCGCACTGGCGACATCTGGTCCCAGGGTTGCACCAAGGTCGGTACGCAAGAAATGGGCGACGCAGTAGTCGCCGCGCTGCGGAATCTGTAATCTCTCGGGCCCGCTTGCAGATGTTGCTGCAAGGCGGCCCACTTTTGAACAAGGTGTAGTTGCGATGAAACGTGTAGGTCTGATCGGTTGGCGCGGTATGGTCGGTTCCGTGCTCATGCAGCGGATGCTGGAAGAGCAGGATTTCGATCTTATTGAGCCGGTGTTTTTCACCACCTCCAATGTAGGTGGTCAAGGGCCGTCCGTGGGCAAGGACATTGCTCCGCTCAAGGACGCCTACAACATTGAAGAACTGAAGACCCTCGACGTCATTCTGACCTGCCAGGGTGGCGACTACACCAGCGAAGTCTTCCCCAAGCTGCGCGAAGCCGGCTGGCAGGGTTACTGGATCGACGCCGCTTCCAGCCTGCGCATGCAGGATGACGCGGTGATCGTGCTGGACCCGGTCAACCGCAAGGTGATCGACCAGCAACTGGACGCGGGCACCAGGAACTACATCGGCGGCAACTGCACCGTCAGCCTGATGCTGATGGGCCTGGGCGGCTTGTTCGAAGCCGGCCTGGTGGAGTGGATGAGCGCCATGACCTATCAGGCGGCCTCCGGTGCCGGCGCGCAGAACATGCGTGAACTGATCAAGCAGATGGGCGCGACCCACGCCGCTGTCGCCGATCAACTGGCTGACCCGGCCAGCGCGATCCTCGACATCGACCGCCGTGTGGCCGAGGCCATGCGCAGCGAGGCCTACCCGACCGAGAACTTCGGTGTGCCATTGGCCGGCAGCCTGATCCCGTGGATCGACAAGGAGCTGCCTAACGGCCAGAGCCGTGAAGAGTGGAAGGCCCAGGCCGAGACCAACAAGATCCTCGGTCGCTTCAAGAGCCCGATCCCGGTGGACGGTATCTGCGTGCGCATCGGCGCCATGCGTTGCCACAGCCAGGCGTTGACCATCAAGCTGAACAAAGACGTGCCGATCGCCGATATCGAAGGGCTGATCAGCCAGCACAACCCTTGGGTCAAGCTGGTGCCGAACAACCGTGATATCAGCATCCAGGAACTGAGCCCGAACAAGGTGACCGGTACCCTGAATGTGCCGGTTGGCCGTCTGCGCAAGCTGAACATGGGGACGCAGTACCTGGGTGCGTTCACCGTCGGCGACCAACTGCTGTGGGGCGCGGCTGAGCCGTTGCGTCGCATGCTGCGGATCTTGCTGGAGCGGTAATCGCTGCTGGTAATAAGAAACCCGCGTTCTGGTGACAGGCGCGGGTTTTTTATTGCGCGCTCGGGCCTCTTCGCGAGCAAGCCCGCTCCCACATTTGATCGCATTTCAACTGAAGAAACTCGCTCGAATGTGGGAGCGGGCTTGCTCGCGAAGAGGCCATCAGCCACACCACAACCCCCAGGTTAATTGCCTCACCCCCAGCCACCCGGTAAAGTGCCGCTCCCCCCGCAATGCCCGAGGCAGCCCCCATGACCCAGACCTTTGATATTGCCGTGATCGGCGCCACCGGCACCGTTGGCGAAACCCTGGTGCAGATCCTCGAAGAGCAGGACTTCCCGGTAGGCAGCCTGCACCTGTTGGCCAGCAGCGAGTCGGCCGGGCATTCGGTGCCGTTTCGTGGCAAGAACGTGCGGGTGCGGGAAGTCGATGAATTCGATTTCAGCAAAGTCCAACTGGTGTTCTTCGCCGCCGGCCCTGCGGTCACCTTGAGTTTTGCCCCGCGCGCCACCGCTGCGGGCTGCACCCTGATCGACTTGTCCGGCGCCTTGCCGGCCGATCAGGCGCCGCAGGTAGTGCCGGAAGCCAACGCGCAGATCCTCGATGGCCTGAAAAAACCTTATCAGGTCAGCAGCCCAAGCCCGTCGGTGACTGCCCTGGCCGTGGTGCTGGCGCCACTGCGCGGCTTGCTGGACATTCAGCGCGTTAACGTCACCGCCAACCTCGCCGTTTCCGCCCAGGGCCGTGAGGCTGTCAGCGAACTCGCCCGGCAGACCGCCGAGTTGCTGAATGTGCGCCCGCTGGAGCCGAAGTTCTTCGACCGGCAAATGGCCTTTAACCTGCTGGCCCAGGTCGGCAAGCCTGACGCGCAAGGCCACACTGCCCTGGAAAAACGCCTGGTGCACGAATTGCGCGCCGTGCTGGAAATGCCTTTGCTAAAGATTTCCGTCACTTGCGTTCAAGCCCCGGTGTTTTTTGGCGATAGCCTGACTGTGTCACTGCAATTGGGGGCAGCGGTGGATCTCGCTGCCGTCAACCGTGCCCTGGACTCGGCACCGGGTGTCGAATTGGTGGAAGAGGGCGATTACCCCACGGCTGTGGGCGATGCGGTCGGTCAGGACGTGGTCTACGTGGGCCGGGTTCGTGCCGGTGTTGATGACCCCGCGGAACTAAATATGTGGCTGGCGTCAGATAACGTACGCAAAGGGGCGGCACTGAACGCCGTACAGCTGGCGCAGTTGTTGATAAAAGGCCTTGTGTAAAAGATACTTGGCGGCAATTTGTAGATTGATTCTAGCCAAGCGCTATGCTTGGCCCCAAGCTGGAAAAATTGCGCGTCGGTGACCTATCGGCTCGCCATGCCTAATGGCAGCGGTTACCCACCTTCTCGCCGGCCGGGGAGTGTTCAAAAAGGATGAGGCTATGGTTCAAGTTCGCAAACTGGTGTTAGCAATAGCGGCCGCCTCGGCGCTGTCCTCCGGTATGGCGCAAGCACTGCAGCTTGGGGAGATGACCCTCAAGTCGAAGCTGAACCAGCCGCTGTCGGTGGAAATCGAGTTGCTCGATGTCGGTGGCCTGACCGCCTCCGAGATCACCCCCAGCCTCGCGTCGTCCCAGGCCTTTGTGGATGCGGGCGTCGATCGCCAGGCGTTCCTGAACGACCTGACCTTTACCCCGGTGGTCAATCCCAACGGCCGCAGTGTGGTGCGTGTCACCTCCAGCAAGCCGCTGCCGGATTCCTACGTGCGTTTCCTGCTGCAGGTACAATGGCCCAACGGTCGCCTGATGCGCGACTACAGCGTGTTGCTGGACCCGGCCAAGTTCGACCAGTCGACCCCGGCCGCCGGTGCACCTGCACCCGCGCCACGCTTGAGTGCGCCTGCGACGACGGCTCCGGCAGTCACCAAGGCCAAGGAACACACCACGACTTCCCGTGACACCTTGTGGGAAATCGCCGCGAAAAACCGCAATGGCGCCTCGGTGCAGCAGACCATGCTGGCCATTCAGGCGCTGAACCCTGACGCCTTTATCGACGGCAACATCAACCGCATGAAAACCGGCCAGGTCCTGCGCCTGCCGGATTCGGGGCAAAGCACCAGCCTGCCGCAGCCCGAGGCGATTGCTGAAGTGACGGCGCAAAACGCGGCGTGGCGCGAGGGCCGCCGTGGCGGCAATCAGCTCGCCGGCAAGGCGCAGTTGGACGCGACCAAGCGTACCCAGGCGGGTAATGCGCCGTCGCAGACCAATACCAAGGACAATTTGAGCCTGGTCTCGGCCGAAGCGGCCAGGAAAGGCGGGAAGGGCGCGGCGGGCGACAGCCGGGCCTTGAACAACAAGCTGGCGGTGACCCAGGAAAGCCTGGATTCGACCCGTCGCGAGAATGAAGAACTGAAAAGCCGCATGGCTGACCTGCAAAGTCAGCTGGACAAGCTGCAGCGGCTGATCGAGCTCAAGAACAACCAACTGGCCAAGTTGCAGACCCCGGGTGGCGCTGCGGCGCAGCCTGCTGCAACGGCGGCGATGCCGGCCGAGCTGGCTGCACAACCGGCGGCGCCGGCAGCGGCAGCTCCGGCAGCAACCCCCGCGGCTGCGCCGGTCGAGACCCCGGTCAAGCCGGATTCGGCACCTGCCAGCACTGAAGGTAAATTCAACGACCTGCTGACCAACCCGATCGTGCTGGGTGTGATCGGCGGCGCAGCGGGTTTGCTGGTGCTGTTGCTTCTGCTGCTGTGGGCCCGTCATCGCAATGCGCGCCTTGAAGAAGAAAAGCACCTGCGCATGGCGCGGGCCCTGGCTGAAGAGCCGGAATTTGCGCCGAACATTGATCACGATCTGCCATCTGACAGTTTCGAAGGCCTTGATGTGCCGCCGCCGAACGTCAAGCTGGCTCCAGCTCCAGCTCCAGCTCCAGCTCCGGCGGCGGTGGTTGCCCCGGTGATTGCGCCGGTGGTCGCACCTGTTGCTGCGCAGCGTCCGACTGACGCCCTGGCGCAAGCCCAGTCGCATATCGACCGTGGCCACCTGAACCAGGCTGCGGAAGTGCTGGAAGATGCAATCAAGCAAGAGCCCGCCCGCAGTGACCTGCGTCTCAAGCTGATGGAAGTCCACGGCTTGCAGGGCAACAAGGACGGGTTTGTCACCCAGGAGCGCCAGTTGGTCGCCAATGGCGACAACCATGCCCAGGTCGAACAACTGAAAAGCCGCTTCCCGGCCATGGCCGTGTTCGCAGCAGGCGTCAGCGCTGCCGTTGCCGCTGCCGCTCTCGACGCCCAATACGTCAAGGACCTGCTCAAGGACGACCCGGCACCGCCTGCACCTGAGCCTGCGCCGGACGCGTTTGACACAGACTTCGACCTCAGCCTGGACGATCTGGAGGCTGCTTCGCCAGCCGTGGTCCGCCCGACGTCGGACGACGACCTGAGCTTTGAATCGGTGCTGCAACAGCAGACCGAGGCCAAGGCCAGTGCGGAAGACCTTTCGGATTTCGACCTGGACCTGCAACTCGATCCACCCTCGTCGGCCCAGTCAGACGACGACTTCCTCTCCGGCCTTGAAGACCAGATGAAGGACCTGCCGCCGGTAGAGCCGCCGACACTGACGCCGGCCGACCTCGACGACCTCGACCTGCCGGAGGATTTCGACCTGTCCCTGGCCGACGAGCCCGAGGTGCCCGCAGCGGCCAAGCCGGACGCGTTTGCGTCGGAGCTTGATGATGTCAACGCCGAGCTGGATCGCCTGTCGCAAAGCCTGGAACATCCGCCAATCGAACCGTCCTTCACCGCCGACGACGCGGCGTTGGGTGGCGATGAGCCGGAATTCGACTTCCTCTCCGGTACCGACGAAGTGGCCACCAAGCTCGACCTGGCGCAGGCCTACATCGACATGGGCGATGCCGACGGTGCGCGGGACATTCTTGGCGAGGTGCTCAAGGAAGGCGATGACGGTCAGAAGGGCGAAGCCAAGGAAATGCTCAGCCGGCTGGCTTGATACGCGCGGTAAATACAACGGCAGCCTTCGGGCTGCCGTTTTGCCATCCAGGCACCAAACCCATGGCGTCCCAGGCGCACGGCCTTATAATGGCCGCCTTTGCGCAACTCATCAGGCTCTCAGTTCTTGGCAAATATAGATAACGCGGCCGCCGAAATGGCGGCCGCAGGCTTTTTCAGAATCGCCCTGGGCGTGGAATACAAAGGCTCGCGCTATCGTGGCTGGCAACGCCAGGCCTCCGGTGTGCCAACGGTGCAGGAAACCCTGGAGAAGGCCCTGTCGAAAGTCGCCGACTCACCGGTGTCGCTGATGTGCGCCGGGCGGACCGATGCCGGCGTGCACGCTTGCGGGCAAGTGGTGCACTTTGACACTCAGGCCGAGCGCTCGATGAAGGCATGGGTGATGGGCGCCAATATCAACTTGCCCCACGACGTCAGCGTCAGTTGGGCCAAGGTAATGCCGGCGGACTTTCACGCGCGCTTCAAGGCCATCGCCCGGCGTTATCGCTATGTGATCTACAACGATCAGATCCGCCCGGCCCATCTCAACGAAGAAATCACCTGGAACCACCGCCCGCTGGACGCCGAGCGCATGGCCGAGGCGGCCCAGCATCTTGTAGGTATCCACGATTTCAGCGCGTTCCGTGCCGGCCAGTGCCAGGCCAAGTCGCCGATCAAGGAGGTCCATCACCTGCGGGTGACGCGCCACGGCAAGATGATCGTGCTGGATATTCGCGCCGGCGCCTTCCTGCACCATATGGTGCGCAATATCGCCGGGGTGCTGATGACCATCGGTACCGGCGAACGCCCGGTGGAATGGGCCAGGGAAGTGCTGGAAAGCCGGATTCGCCGTACCGGCGGCGTCACGGCGCATCCGTTCGGCCTGTACCTGGTGGATGTGGAGTACCGCGACGAGTTCGAATTGCCCCAGCGATTCATCGGGCCACACTTCCTCACAGGTTTCAGCGAACTTGGCGGCTGACGCCCTCAAAAGCATTTGTTACCATCCGGGACTTTCCCGGACACGCCCTGAGGTTTCATCGACATGTCTGCCGTTCGCAGCAAGATTTGCGGGATTACCCGCATAGAAGACGCGTTGGCGGCGGTCGAGGCGGGGGCCGATGCCATCGGTTTCGTGTTTTATGCCAAAAGCCCGCGGGCGGTGAATGTGTTGCAGGCGCGGGCGATCATTGCCGCGTTGCCGCCGTTCGTGACCACCGTGGGGTTGTTCGTCAACGCCAGCCGCTGCGAGCTCAATGAAACCCTCGACGCCGTGCAACTGGACATGCTGCAGTTCCATGGCGATGAGAGTCCGGACGAGTGCGAGAGCTACCAGCGCCCGTACATCAAGGCGCTGCGGGTCAAGGCCGGGGACGATATTGCTGCGGCATGCGCTGCCTATGGCGGGGCTCGCGGGATTCTTCTCGACACCTACGTCGAAGGCGTTCCCGGTGGTACGGGCGAGGCGTTTGACTGGTCGTTGATTCCCGAAGGGTTGAGCAAGCCGATTATCCTCGCGGGCGGCCTGAATCCGGACAACGTGGCCAGTGCCATCCAGCAGGTTCGGCCGTATGCCGTGGACGTCAGCGGCGGGGTAGAGCAGGGCAAGGGCATCAAGGATCACGCAAGGATTCGCGCATTCATGCAGGCCGTGCGCGACAGCAGCGGGACGATGTGACGGCTGGCAGTCTGCCGCCGTCCATAACTACCACTGTGTAAAACAGCCCGGCGCCGCCTGTGGGAGGCCCGGAAATGAAGTGGCAACCCTGCACGGCAGGTTGTCTGGAAGGCTGAGGGCACAGGCAGGAAATGGCTGGTCGAACGTCTGACCCCGTCCAGTTTGTGTCATCGCCACATATGAATTTAGCTCAAGGGCATACGCGGGGCTGTGTTCAAGCCACCGGTACTGGAGAAAGAAAGCATGAGCAACTGGTTAGTAGACAAACTGATCCCTTCGATCATGCGTTCCGAGGTGAAGAAAAGCTCGGTTCCTGAAGGTCTTTGGCACAAGTGCCCATCCTGCGACGCGGTGCTGTACCGCCCGGAGCTGGAAAAGACCCTGGACGTTTGCCCCAAGTGCAATCACCACATGCGTATCGGCGCCCGCGCCCGCATTGATATTTTCCTCGACGCCGATGGTCGCTCCGAACTGGGCGCTGACCTGGAGCCGGTTGACCGTTTGAAGTTCCGCGACGGCAAGAAGTACAAGGACCGCCTGACCGCGGCCCAGAAGCAGACCGGTGAAAAGGACGCGCTGATTTCCGTCAGCGGCAAGCTGCTGGGCATGCCGGTGGTGGTTTCGGCCTTTGAATTCTCCTTCATGGGCGGCTCGATGGGCGCCATCGTCGGTGAGCGTTTTGTACGTGCCGCCAACTACGCGCTGGAAAACCGTTGCCCGATGATCTGCTTCGCCGCCTCCGGTGGTGCGCGGATGCAGGAAGCACTGATCTCCCTGATGCAAATGGCCAAGACCTCCGCGGTACTGGCGCGTCTGCGCGAAGAAGGTATTCCGTTCATCTCCGTGCTGACCGACCCGGTCTACGGCGGAGTGTCCGCCAGCCTGGCGATGCTGGGTGACGTGATCGTCGGTGAGCCGAAGGCGCTGATCGGCTTTGCCGGCCCGCGTGTTATCGAGCAAACCGTTCGCGAAAAACTGCCGGAAGGCTTCCAGCGCAGCGAGTTCCTGCTGGAGCACGGCGCGATCGACCTGATCATTCCGCGCGGCGAACTGCGTCCGCGCCTGGGTAGCCTGCTGGCGCAAATGATGGGCCTGCCGACACCTGTGTACGTCGCGCCTAAAATCGAGCCGATTGTCGTGCCACCGGTGCCTGCAAACATATGACCCAACGTACCCTGGGCGAATGGCTCGCCTACCTTGAGCAGTTGCATCCGTCAGCCATCGACATGGGCCTGGAGCGCTCGCAACAGGTAGCGGCCCGCCTCGGGTTGGGCCGGCCGGCGCCGCGTGTGATCACGGTGACCGGCACCAACGGCAAGGGCTCTACCTGCGCCTTTGTCGCGGCCTTGCTGCAAGCCCAGGGCCTGAAGGTCGGCGTGTACAACTCGCCGCACCTGCTGCGCTACAACGAGCGGGTGCAGCTCAATGGCGTCGAAGCCACTGACGAGCAACTCTGCGAAGCCTTCGCCGCACTTGATGCCGAGCGTGGCGAGATTTCCCTGACCTATTTCGAGATGGGCACCCTGGCGGCGTTCTGGCTGTTCGAGCGTGCGCAGCTGGATGTAGTGGTGCTGGAAGTCGGCCTGGGCGGGCGTCTGGACACGGTCAACGTGGTGGATGCCGACCTGGCGCTGATTACCAGTATTGGCGTCGACCATGCGGACTACCTGGGTAACACCCGTGAGTCCGTGGCCTATGAAAAAGCCGGGATCTTCCGCCAGGGCAAGCCTGCACTGTGCGGCGACCTGGACCCGCCGCATACCTTGCTGGACAAGGTGCGCGAGCTGGATTGCCCGTTCTTCCTGCGCGGGCGTGATTTCAATCTCGAGATTGGCGACCAATTCTGGCAATGGCGCGGGCTTGACGCGCGCGGTCAAACTGTTGAGTTGCGCGACTTGCCACTGCTGAACCTGCCGATGGAAAACGCCGCGCTCGCGCTGCAAGCCTACCTGTTGCTGGATTTGCCCTGGCATGCCGAGCAGATTGCCGCTACGTTGCAGGCTACTCGCGTGGTGGGGCGCCTTGACCGGCGCACGTTCGACTGGGAGGGCAAGCGCCTGAACCTGCTGCTGGACGTGGGGCATAACCCTCACGCCGCTGAATACCTGGCCAGGCGCCTGGCACGCACGCCGCCCGCCGGCCGCCGCCTCGCGGTGTTCGGGTTGTTGTCCGACAAGGACCTGGACGGCGTGGTTGCACCCTTGCTGGGCGACGTCCAGGCCTGGGCGGTTGCACCGCTGGATACGTCCCGCAGTCGTCCTGCCATCGAGTTGCAGGTTGCCTTGCAGAACCTTGGCGCGTCCGTGACGTCCCATGCAAGCGTGACAGCCGCCCTGGAAGCCCAGTGCGCGGTTGCGACGCCTGAGGATGAGATTCTGTTGTTCGGATCATTTTATTGTGTTGCCGAGGCGCTCGAATGGTTGGCCCGGCGCTCCACGGAGGAAGCTGCACATGGCATTACTGGATAGCGCATACAAGCAGCGAATGGTTGGAGCCCTGGTCCTGGTGGCGTTGGCGGTGATTTTCCTGCCGATGCTGTTTTCCCGTCAGGATGAGCAGCGCCAAGTGACCGTTGAAGCGCCAGCTGCGCCCCAGGCGCCTGCGGTGCCTCAGGTTCAGGTTGAGCCGGTGGTGGTTCCCGAGCCGCAAGCGCTGCCGGAAGAAGAGCCGGTGCCGACCGATGACGAAGTGGCTGCACAGCAAGCGCCGTCGATGCCGGTGCAGCCGAGCGTGCCGGTGGTTAAGCCTGCGCCTGCTGCTCCTGCAGTTGCTGCGAAGCCTGCGGCGCCGGCGCCAGCACCAAAACCTGTGGCCCCGCAACCTGCGGCACCGGGCAAGCCGGACGTGGGCCAGAGCCGTATTGACCCGAATGGCTTGCCGATCAGTTGGTCGATCCAGCTGGCCAGCCTGGCTAACCGCGAAAGTGCTGATGCGTTGCAGAAGAAGCTGCGCACCCAGGGTTACAACGCCTATATCCGCAGCGCCGATGGCAAGAACCGGGTATTCATCGGGCCGCTGATCGAGCGGGCTGAAGCCGATCGCCTGCGGGACCTGTTGGATCGCCAGCAGAACCTCAAGGGTTTTGTGGTTCGCTTCCAGCCCGAAAAAGGCTGAGGCTGCAAGGATTCAAGCTGGAATGCGGTCAATGTGGGAGCGGGCTTGCTCGCGAAGCGGTGTATCAGTCAGCAGATTTATTGGCTGCCCCACCGCCTTCGCGAGCACGCCCGCTCCCACAAGTGTTTTGGGTGTGCCGCAACAGGCCGGTTTCCCCTATAACTCATTGATTTCAAATGCACTGCCAATCACAGCTTACCGATAGCCCAGCGCTCTGCTAAAATGCGCCGCCTTATCCGTCTGTAGGCTGAACTGTGCCATTTACCTGGGTTGATTGGGCGATCGTTGCAATCGTCGCCATCTCCGCTTTGATCAGTCTGAGCCGCGGCTTCGTCAAAGAAGCATTGTCGCTGCTGACATGGATCATCGCAGGAGTTGTAGCCTGGATGTTCGGCGGTTCATTGTCTGTCTACCTGGCCGGATACATCGAGACACCTTCGGCTCGCGTCATCGCGGGCTGCGCCATCATGTTCATCGCCACGTTGTTGGTGGGGGCAATGGTCAATTATCTTATCGGCGAATTGATACGCGTCACCGGCCTCTCCGGGACCGATCGATTTCTCGGCATGGCCTTCGGCGCCGCGCGTGGCGGCTTGCTGGTGGTCGTGGCGGTCGGGCTGTTGAGCCTGGGGCCGGTACAGCA
This sequence comes from Pseudomonas sp. IPO3774, assembly GCF_013386835.1. Classification (NCBI taxonomy): domain Bacteria; kingdom Pseudomonadati; phylum Pseudomonadota; class Gammaproteobacteria; order Pseudomonadales; family Pseudomonadaceae; genus Pseudomonas; species Pseudomonas sp. IPO3774. Next base: position 107,158 of record NZ_JACAQY010000036.1, on the reverse strand, counting down.
GGATTCGTGGTGGCAGGAGTCGGTACTCGTGCCAAAATTTCTATTGGTTGCAGATTGGTCCAAAAACCTCATTTTGGGGTGGAGCAGTCAGTGGCTGGCCAGCGGGATCAGCGTACCCGCTGATCTTCCGTTCAAGGAACACCTCTTGCCGGCCAAAACGCCTCAGTAAGTTGTGTTCAGTCAAGATTCATTAAGTAGGGGTTGCGTCGCATGTGTGGCATCGTCGGTATCGTCGGTAAGTCGAACGTGAATCAGGCGCTGTATGACGCGCTAACCGTCCTCCAGCACCGCGGCCAGGATGCTGCCGGTATTGTGACCAGCCACGACGGCCGGTTATTCCTGCGCAAGGACAATGGTCTGGTGCGTGACGTGTTCCATCAGCGCCACATGCAGCGCCTGGTCGGGCACATGGGCATTGGCCACGTGCGCTACCCGACAGCGGGCAGCTCGACCTCGGCCGAAGCCCAGCCGTTCTACGTCAACTCGCCCTATGGCATCACCCTGGCGCACAACGGCAACCTGACCAACGTTGAACAACTGGCCAAGGAGATTTACGAATCTGACCTGCGCCACGTCAACACCAACTCGGACTCCGAAGTACTGCTGAACGTGTTCGCCCACGAGCTGGCCCAGCGCGGCAAGCTGCAGCCGACCGAAGAAGACGTGTTCGCTGCCGTGACTGACGTGCACAACCGCTGCGTCGGTGGCTATGCGGTAGTGGCGATGGTGACCGGCTACGGTATCGTCGGTTTCCGCGACCCCCACGGCATCCGCCCGATCGTGTTCGGCCAGCGTCATACCGACGAAGGCGTCGAGTACATGATCGCTTCCGAAAGCGTGTCCCTGGACGTGCTGGGCTTTACCCTGATTCGCGACCTGGCGCCGGGCGAAGCGGTCTACATCACTGAAGACGGCAAGCTGCACACCCGTCAGTGCGCACTGAACCCGAAACTCACCCCGTGCATCTTCGAGCACGTCTACCTGGCGCGTCCGGATTCGATCATCGACGGTGTTTCGGTGTACAAGGCGCGCCTGCGCATGGGCGAGAAGCTGGCGGACAAGATCCTGCGCGAGCGCCCGGATCACGACATCGACGTGGTTATCCCGATCCCGGACACCAGCCGCACCGCTGCGCTGGAGTTGGCGAACCACCTGGGCGTGAAATTCCGCGAAGGCTTCGTCAAGAACCGTTACATCGGCCGCACCTTCATCATGCCTGGCCAGGCTGCGCGCAAGAAGTCGGTGCGCCAGAAGCTCAACGCGATCGAGCTGGAGTTCCGCGGCAAGAACGTGATGCTGGTGGATGACTCCATCGTACGCGGCACCACCTGCAAGCAGATCATCCAGATGGCCCGCGAAGCCGGTGCGAAGAACGTTTATTTCTGTTCCGCCGCGCCTGCCGTGCGTTACCCGAACGTGTACGGCATCGACATGCCGAGCGCCCACGAACTGATCGCCCACAACCGTTCGACCCAGGACGTTGCGGACCTGATCGGCGCCGACTGGCTGATCTACCAGGACCTGCCGGACCTGATCGAAGCCGTCGGTGGTGGCAAGATCAAGATCGAGGAGTTCGATTGCGCGGTGTTCGACGGCAAGTACGTCACCGGCGATGTCGACGAGGCCTACCTGAACAAGATCGAGCAGGCCCGTAACGATTCCTCGAAGATCAAGACCCAGGCGGTCAGCGCGATCATCGACCTGTACAACAACTGAGTAGACACCGGCCCTGAGGGGCCGGTTTTGTATCTTTGATAAAGCATTCGAGTTGAGGAGTAGAGCATGAGTCAGGAATGGGATGCCGGTCGCTTGGACAGCGACCTCGATGGCGTAGCTTTCGATACCCTGGCTGTGCGCGCCGGCCAGCACCGCACCCCGGAAGGTGAGCACGGTGACCCGATGTTCTTTACCTCCAGCTATGTGTTCCGCACTGCGGCCGACGCCGCTGCGCGTTTTGCCGGTGAAGTGCCGGGCAACGTTTATTCGCGTTACACCAACCCGACCGTGCGCGCGTTCGAAGAGCGTATCGCCGCGCTGGAAGGCGCCGAGCAAGCTGTCGCCACTGCCACGGGCATGGCCGCGATTCTCGCGGTAGTCATGAGCCTGTGCAGCGCCGGCGACCACGTCCTGGTGTCGCGCAGCGTGTTTGGTTCGACCATCAGCCTGTTCGAAAAGTACTTCAAGCGTTTTGGTATTGAAGTCGACTACGTGCCGCTGGCGGACCTGTCCGGCTGGGACGCGGCCATCAAGGCCAACACCAAATTGCTGTTCGTCGAGTCGCCGTCCAATCCGTTGGCCGAGCTGGTGGACATTGCCGCATTGTCTGAAGTGGCCCACGCCAAGGGCGCGATGCTGATCGTCGACAACTGCTTCTGCACCCCTGCATTGCAGCAGCCGCTGAAGCTGGGCGCAGACATCGTTGTGCACTCGGCCACCAAGTTCATCGACGGCCAGGGCCGTTGCATGGGTGGCGTGGTTGCCGGCCGCAGCGAGCAGATGAAGGAAGTGGTGGGCTTCTTGCGCACCGCCGGCCCGACCCTGAGCCCGTTCAACGCCTGGATCTTCCTTAAAGGCCTGGAGACCCTGAGCCTGCGGATGAAGGCCCATTGTGCCAACGCCCAGGCCCTGGCCGAGTGGCTGGAGCAGCAGGACGGCATCGAGAAAGTCCATTACGCCGGCCTCAAGAGCCACCCGCAACACGAGTTGGCCCAGCGCCAGCAGCGTGGTTTCGGCGCCGTGGTGAGTTTCGAGGTCAAGGGCGGCAAAGAGGGCGCCTGGCGCTTTATCGATGCGACTCGCCTGATCTCCATCACCGCCAACCTGGGTGACAGCAAGACCACTATCACTCACCCGAGCACCACCTCCCACGGCCGCCTGGCGCCGCAGGAGCGTGAAGCTGCCGGGATTCGTGACAGCCTGATCCGCATTGCCGTGGGCCTGGAAGACGTCGCTGACCTGCAGGCCGACCTGGCCCGTGGGTTGGCTGCCCTGTGATCGAGTGGTCCATGGAGGCGGCGAGCGCCAGTAACGGGCGGGTCGCGCTGGTGACCGGCGCGGCGCGGGGCATCGGCCTGGGGATTGCCGCCTGGTTGATCAGCGAAGGCTGGCAGGTGGTATTGACGGACCTGGACCGTGAGCGCGGTTCCAAGGTGTCCAAGGTGCTCGGCGACAACGCCTGGTTTATTACCATGGACGTGGCCGATGAGCGGCAGGTTGCCCAGGGCGTGGCCGAGGTACTTGGCCAGTTCGGGCGCCTGGATGCGCTGGTGTGCAATGCCGCCGTGGCCGACCCGCGCAACATCACCCTGGAAAGTCTCGACCTGGCTTACTGGAATCGTGTACTGGCGGTGAACCTCAGTGGTCCCATGTTGCTGGCCAAGCACTGTGCGCCCTACCTGCGGGCCCACGGCGGCGCCATCGTCAACCTGGCGTCGACCCGGGCACGCCAGTCGGAACCGGACACCGAAGCCTATGCGGCGAGCAAGGGCGGTTTGCTGGCCCTGACCCACGCGTTGGCTATCAGCCTCGGGCCGGAAGTACGGGTCAATGCCGTCAGCCCGGGCTGGATCGATGCCCGTGACCCGGCTGCACGCCGTGCCGAGCCGCTGACGGATGCGGATCACGCCCAGCACCCGGCCGGCAGGGTAGGCACTGTGGAAGACGTAGCGGCGATGGTGGCGTGGTTGCTGTCGCGCAATGCCGGGTTTGTCACCGGGCAAGAGTTCGTCGTCGACGGCGGCATGAGCAAGAAGATGATTTACACCGAGTAGGGCGGGTCGCGGTCCTGAAGCCATTTTGTCTTTTTCAGAAAAACTTCAAGCAGGCTATTGACTTAGGTCCGCTACCTGCGTAAATTTCGCGGCCTCAACGAAGCAAAGGGTGATTAGCTCAGCTGGGAGAGCATCTGCCTTACAAGCAGAGGGTCGGCGGTTCGATCCCGTCATCACCCACCACTTCTTGAGAGTTTTGCCCTAGGGCAAGACGCAACGTTAAAGGTTGCACCGACGCGCAGCGGTAGTTCAGTCGGTTAGAATACCGGCCTGTCACGCCGGGGGTCGCGGGTTCGAGTCCCGTCCGCTGCGCCATATTTTCCAGGTCTGATGTTTCAGATTTGAGATTGAACAGCCAAGGTTGGTCAGTCAGATGTTTGAAGGCGGTTGAAGGTGACACTTCAGCAGTCTGAGCGATACGCAGCGGTAGTTCAGTCGGTTAGAATACCGGCCTGTCACGCCGGGGGTCGCGGGTTCGAGTCCCGTCCGCTGCGCCATATCTGTTCCAGGGCCCACTGAACGCCCTGAGACGCCAAAGCAAGCCGCTGGCTTGGTTGGATCGATAGCAAAGACCCTGGTCGAAAGACCGGGGTTTTTTGTGTCTGCGATTGGGTGCCGGGGCGGCAAGTGCAGGGGCCGGCAAGCCAGCCCCGTGGTCCCGGATCAGAATCCCAGCTTGTCCCGCAACCCGTAATACCAGGCCCCCAGCGCCGCAAACGGCGTGCGCAACAGTTGTCCGCCGGGGAAGGGGTAGTGCGGCAGGCCGGCAAACGCATCAAAACGTTCTGCCTGGCCTCTCAGCGCTTCCGCCAGTACCTTGCCCGCCAAGTGGGTATACGTCACGCCATGGCCGCTACAGCCCTGGGAGTAGTAGATGTTATCCCCCAGGCGACCGACCTGCGGCAGGCGCGACAAGGTCAGCAGGAAATTGCCGGTCCAGGCGTAGTCGATCTTCACGTCCTTGAGCTGCGGGAAGGCCTTGAGCATCTTCGGCCGGATGATCGCCTCGATATTCGCCGGGTCACGCGCGCCGTACACCACGCCACCGCCGAAGATCAGGCGCTTGTCGCTCGTCAGGCGGTAGTAGTCCAGCAGGTAATTGCAGTCCTCGACGCAGTAATCCTGTGGCAGCAGCGTCTTCGCCAGTTCATCGCCCAGTGGTGCGGTGGTAATCACCTGCGTACCACACGGCATCGACTTGGCCGCCAGTTCCGGAACCAGGTTCCCCAGATAGGCGTTGCCCGCGACAATAATGAACTTGGCCCTGACCTTGCCGTGCGCCGTATGCACCACCGGATTGGCGCCGCGCTCGATGCGAGTCGCCGCCGACTGCTCATAAATGGTGCCGCCCAGGGACTCCACGGCTGCCGCTTCGCCCAGCGCCAGGTTCAGCGGGTGAATGTGCCCGCCGCTCATGTCGAGCAGGCCGCCCACATAGTTGTCACAGGCGACCACCTCGCGAATGCGCCGCTCGTCCAGCAACTCCAGCTGGGTGTGGCCGTAGCGCTCCCACAGGCGCTTCTGCGACTCCAGGTGGCCCATGTGCTTGCTGTTCAGTGCCGCAAATACACCGCCGTCCTTCAGATCGCACTGGATCTGATACTTGGCCACCCGCTCCCGAATGATCCTGCCGCCTTCAAATGCCATGTCGCCGAGTAATTTCGCCTGCTGGGGGCCGACACTGCGCTCGATCACATCGATATCACGGCTGTAGCTGTTGACGATCTGCCCACCATTACGGCCCGACGCGCCAAAGCCTACCTTGGCAGCTTCCAGCACTGTCACGCTAAAGCCGTTTTCCAGCAGGAACAGCGCACTGGACAGGCCGGTATAACCGGCGCCAATCACGCACACATCGGTTTCGACTTCACCTTGCAGCTCTGGGCGAGGAGGTACCGCATTCGCAGACGCGGCGTAATACGACTGGGGGTAGGGGGTGTTCGCCATCCTGGAACCTCTGTTTTATATTTTTTACGAGTGCGCCGATCCTACCTGAGTTGAAAATCCGCTGCCAGCCGCCGGAAAATACCGTTGTGCTGGCCACAAATAAAAAATTCGCATATTCATAGGCTTAGCTGCAAAAAAGGTGTTGACACCCCTCGGGAATTCCGTAGAATGCCGCCTCACAGCAGGCACGTAGCTCAGTTGGTTAGAGCACCACCTTGACATGGTGGGGGTCGTTGGTTCGAGTCCAATCGCGCCTACCAAACAAAATCCGCTCTGCTGGGCGGTCTAGAAGGGCTCACCGAAAGGTGGGCCCTTTTTTGTTGCGATTTGCGAAGCCTTTGCAACCTACCCCCTCAGAATGACGATTCGGCGGCTCCTCCTGGCTTGTCGATTTTTTCCCGTTGCGCCTTTCTGAGCGTGCTTCGGCATCTTCTTTTCCCGTCTCCCATGAGCCTCACTGAACGCGATAACGGCTTTATCACGCGTCCGGCGCGTGTGATGCGTATGTCGGTGTCTGTGGGCAATAAAGTGAGCATTGAGAATGCTGCTTTTGTAGGATTTTTAGCTGTATGCATGTACAGTTGTTTCGCCGAAAAATGGCCATGGGAAATCAGGAGAAGTCATATGTCAATTTACATCGATACCCCTTATGTTTTTACCCCGAATCCCTCTGCGGATAACGGCCCTCAACTCCAGTCGGTGATGAAGGCCGGATACCGTTGGATTCAAATCAATGGCACTGACTGCCCTATCGGGACAACAGTCCTGCTAAACCGTGATGACAACTGGCCCTACAGTGGGCAGATCATCGAGCCTGCCCCAGGGATCGATAAGGTCACTATTGACGTTTCAGGGATCGGCCGTAACCCGCTGGACCCCACAGATCCAAGTTATGCCGCCATCGACTACCAAGGCAATGTTCGCCCGGGCAGTTATTTGACCGCGCCGGCCTACGTCAATACGACCGAAATCTCCGTGGCCGACACGACTCCGTACACAAACGGTTCCTGGATCGTCATCTCGGATGCTTCAACCGATTTTGCAACCTACCCTATGCCACTTGACGGCCCCCTGGAGGTTCGCCAGGTTATATATGTGCTGGCTAACTCATTGATTGTTAATCGCGTAATCAAACGTGATCATCCCCTGGGCGCAATCGTGGCTTTATGTGACCCGATTAAAAACGTGTATATCCGTAACCTTGAGTTCACCGGGGACGCTGCGGTTGGCCTGCATCTGCACTACGCACAACACTGTGTTATAGAGAACATCACGTCGGTTGACTGGACCGGGCGCTGCATGCTGCTGCTGGACAACGGTGGCGAGTACAACACCATTCTTGATAGTTATTGCACGGCTACTGAGCCAGGTGTTGATCCTGAACAGACCGCCTGGGGTGTTGTCATTGAGGGGCAGGACTCTACCCGCGTGATTAATTCAGGTGGTGAAAATTGCGGCTTGGGGATGGGGATGAATTACAGCATTGATTGTGTGTCGATTAACGCTAGGGCTCGCCTCAATACAGTAAACGTTGGGGTCTATACAGCGTCTATTCGTACCGGGTTCCTTCGACCTGCGACCGAGTCCCCTCTGATTCTGGATAACGTCATCACTTCAGACTGCGTTGATTGCTATATGGTTGAGCCCATACCTTTTTCCTGATAATCATGGAAAAGAAAGCCCGCATTGAGCGCAATGCTCTTCACTTAAGGATTGTTGACTAATCCTCAAGCAGCCGGAAAATCCGGAGTCTGATAAGGACTTCGGATTTTTTATGCCTGTTGCTCAGGATTTAAACACCGTTCTGGATTTTGCTGAGCGACCACTCTCACGTCTTGAGGTGTTCGCCGATCATATTCCTGATGGATAACAGCAGCGGCCACGCAGGCTGATAAAGCAACGATCCGACGTCGCCGTCTGCCTTCGGATATGGTGCTTTGGCTGGTTGTCGGGATGGCCCTTTTCAGGGGCGAGCCGGTCATTGAAGTCGCCCGTTGATTAAATATCTGCGCCGATGGAATTGCCAAGGAGATGCTCCTGGGCAAGAGCGGGCTGTCCCAGGATCGCCAACGCCTGGGGATATGAGCGCTACCTACAAGACGACTGGCGTGGACTCCTTGGTGGCCATGGCTGGCGCCGTGTCGCCATCACACACGCCAAGACGCATGGAAGAGCTTCGCGGCAGCATAGGTGTGCTCTTCATAACAAAACGCCCCAGGCCAGCGAGGCTTAGGGCGGTGAGGCTGTCAAAAAACCGGTATTCGATTACCCGCAATGCTGCTCCGCTTAAGTGAACAGCATTGCGCATTGAGCGGGCTTTTTATTGGGATTGTCCAGGTAGCAAATTATTAGTTGGCTTTGTACTGAACAGGCCGGCAATTCTTTTTCCGAGTACGTGGGTAGGGGCTTCAACCCCCTGATGGATAAGCCAGGACAGTAAAATGGTGGCTAGTGACTGGATAACGAGGGCAGGAATCGGGCTGATCCCCTGGTCAATCATAATCCGCATCCCGACAATACCAAACGCCCCATGGCAGGCGTATAGCGGATAGCTGATATCGGCCAGAAAATTGAATACCGGGGCCCCCGTCCAGTTGCTGCAAAACAGGTAGAACATGGTAAACAGCGCAAATGCCATAAAGTAGGCAGCGATCACTTCAAACGGCCAGCCTTCAGTGAACCCGCTATACCCGAATACGCAGAGCATACAGATGGTTATGCCGAACAGCTTTTCAAGGCTTAACAGTCCACGGTAGTAATAGTTGAACGCAACGCCGATCATCATGAAAAAAATGTATTTGAACGGGAAGACGAACGCGGCCAACGGACCGGTGAGATAAATATTTCCAGGGTATAGGTTCGCGGCCAGCACAGTTGCGACGCCCAGCAACACGAGCGGCAGCAATTTTCCCTTGGTAATCATTGACCAACACAGAAGCACGATCAGGTAGAACTTGATTTCAACCTCCAGTGTCCACACCACGCCATCCAGCGGTGCGGAACTGCCAAACCAGTCTCGAAACAAAGACATTTGCGCGAGGACCTGGAGAGTCGTGTAGGTCGTGATGTTCCCCATATATGAGGCAGCTATTTCAAGGCTACCCAGGGTGATTAGAAGGCCAATGATATAAGTAGGCCATATTCGAAAAAGCCGGCCAATCACGAATTTCGTTTTCGCAAGAGCCGTTCCGCTCAGGCTGGATACCGAGATTGGAATTACCAGACCGCTGATCAGAAAGAACAATGCCACTCCGAACCCGCCCATGTTCACGTTGTTGAGCGGATTAAAGATGCTGATCATCCAGGCTGGAAAGGGTGGCTCAGCTAGGGGTGGCAGGCCACCGAAGCCACCTTTGAGGTAGTTGAACATCAGAATGTAATGGGCAATGACGACGCTGAGCGCCGCAATACCTCGCAAAGCGTTTGCGAAAGCGATCCGTTGCATGATGTTGTCCTGTTTATCATCGACGATCCTGTCGACTGGACATGATTATAGGTGGCTTTGGACAGGACGCCGGAGATTGTCAAATTCGAATGGGCGCTGAGTCGGCAGGATGCCGCGGACCTGTAAAGCGCCCGTCCAGACGCAGTTCTGCGGCCCTTGTCATGCACTCGATTTTCTCGTCGTGCCCCTTCAGATTGCGCTTCGCAAGTCTTTCGCCTGAACGTCCTGGGGATTCCGTTCGGCAACGTTAGGACTTTTCCGAGGTTAAAGATGACGTCGTACTACTACTCTTCCTGTGTTGTTCCGAAGGATCGATAGGCCTGCCCCGATTCGTCATAAATAACTACAGAGAGCTGCCCCATGCTTCAACTCGACTTCTATTCAACGCTGGTCGCCGCCTCCCTGGTGCTTTTACTTGGGCGCGGGCTGGTCGCTCGAATCGGTTTCCTGCGCACTTACAATATTCCGGAGCCGGTGGCCGGCGGTTTAGTTGTGGCGGTGCTGCTCCTGGTCCTGCGTATGCTCGCTGGCATTGAGGTCCGGTTTGATTCGTCGCTGCAGACGCCACTGATGTTGGCTTTCTTTGCCACCATTGGTTTGAATGCGGATTTCGCCAGTCTGAAGAAAGGCGGGCGGGTGCTGGGGATTTTCCTGCTGGTGGTGACGGCGCTCCTGGTGGTCCAGAACGCGATGGGGATTGCGCTGGCCAAGGCGCTGGGGCTCGATCCATTGATGGGGTTGTTGGCGGGCTCCATTACGCTGTCGGGTGGGCACGGGACCGGCGCGGCCTGGGGCGCGGTGTTCAGCGAGAAGTATGGCGTGGCGTCGGCGTCCGAACTGGCCATTGCTTCCGCGACCTTTGGCCTGGTGCTCGGCGGCCTGATTGGCGGCCCGGTCGCTCGCCTGCTGATCAAGCGCGTCCAGACGCCCGCCCTGGCGCCGGTACAACCGCTAGGGCCAAAAGGATTCGAGCAGCCGAATCAAGAGCGCATGATCACCTCCTTCTCGTTTATCGAGACCCTGGCGCTGCTCGCCATCAGCCTGCAAGTGGGCACGTTCCTCAGCGGTTTTATCCAGGGCACGGCCTTTGAGCTGCCGACGTTTGTGTGTGTCTTGTTTGTCGGTGTGGTGTTGCGTAATGGCCTGTCGGCGCTCGGCTGGCACCAGGTATTCGAGCGCGAAGTCTCGGTGCTCGGGAATGTCAGCCTGTCGTTGTTCCTGGCGATTGCATTGATGTCGCTCAAGCTCTGGGACCTCGCCGCGCTGGCCCTGCCGATTTTCATCCTGCTGGCTGCGCAGGCGTTGATGATGGCGCTGTTTGCGATTTTCGTGACGTTCCGGGTGATGGGGAGCAACTATGACGCGGCGGTCCTGGCGGCGGGGCACTGCGGTTTCGGGCTCGGTGCCACGCCAACTGCCATTGCGAACATGCAGGCGGTGACCCAGCGTTTCGGGCCATCGCAGATTGCATTTCTGGTGGTGCCGATGGTGGGCGCCTTTTTCATCGATATCACCAATGCGATCGTGATCAAGTTGTACCTGGCGCTGCCGTTCCTGGGCGTCGCGGGATAAACGCGGTTTACCGGATTTGCCGTTTAATGACTCGCCAGGTCCTGCTTGCCCAGGACCTCGTCAATCACCCCAAGCTGCCAGGTGAAATACGGATTGAACGTCAACCGCGCGTGCATCTTGCCCGGCTCACGGTAGCCCCAGTCCGAATACCACACGTCGGCCCCTTGTTCGCAGGCGCGGGTTGCGTCGTCCGTCTGGCCGTTCCAGCAAAACCGCAGGCTGCCCTGTTCGCCATACAGAGCGTTGTCGGGTGAGAACAGCAACCCCATGTGGGAGAACTGGCTGATCCGCAACTCCGGCAGGTAGTCGGTACGCGCTTTTACACGGCGGGTATCCCAGGCGCTCTCTGGCAATGTGCCGTACCAGGCGAGGCGGCTATGGGGGTTGCTGAAGCGTTGCTGGAAGGTCTCCAGCACGTAGTGCGTATCGAGTACTGAGTCGTGGGCTGCGACGGCAATGAACACCGGCTTGTCATAGGGGCGTCGCTCCAGGTCCTGGCGGGCTAGCCGGCTGCTGCGGTAGAACTGGGCAAAACCGTTGGTGGGCACTGTCATGTAGCGCACCAGGCTCTGTTGTGGCCGGCTGGCGTCTGGCGCCAGCAGCCAGGGGCGCGCCCAACTGATCAGGGGTGTCAGCCAGTCGTAGGTCATGCTGGACTGGAACGCGGGAGAGAACAGCAGCAGCCCCGCGACGTCGTCGTGTTTGTAGGCGTAGTCGAGTACCAGGTTGGCGCCGGTGGAAAAGCCGCCGAGGTAGATTTCTCCCACCTCTGCGCGAAGGATCGCAGCCTGTTCGTCCACCACCCGGCGCCAGTCTTCCATGCGCACCTGCAGCATGTCGGCCGGTTGCGTGCCGTGGCCGGGCAGCAGCACGGTCCTGACCAGAAAGCCGCGGGCGGCCAGTGCGCTGCCGATATCGTGGAAAGACCAGGGTGAGTCGCCCAGGCCATGCACGAGAATGATCCCGCGCTTGGGGGCACCAGCCGGGCGCCATTCCTGCGGGGCGTTCCAGTTGAGTTCGGCATCCTTGTCGGTGCCCTGGAAGTCACGATGGTCCCGCAGCCATTGCAAGGTAGCGGCGCGATACGCTTCGAATGACTTCTGGCCAAGCGGCATGCCCGGTTCTGCCAGGGCTGTCGTGCAGAGCAATAGGGCGAGCATGCCGCAAGCAACGCTTCGGAGCGTTCTGCGCATCGATGGACGGGGCTGCATACAGGTGTGGTTGTTCAAGGCAGGTTCTCAACGGAGCGTAACCGTAAGGTCATGCACGATAATGACCTGCCTTGTATCGCCGAAAGTGCGAAACAGTAGCAAGACGTTTCCGATGATCTCAGAAACGATCCAGCCGGTAGGGCTCAAGCGCCGGCAGCCCGTTGGACGCGGCCGCAGGCGATGCCAGCCGTGCAATCAACTCCGCCGTCACCGCAGCCTGCGTCAGGCCCAGATGCTGATGCCCAAAGGCAAGCAGCACCTTGCCCTCGCACACCTTGTCGATAATCGGCAGCGAGTCCGGCAGGGAAGGGCGAAACCCCATCCACGGCGTCGCGTCCTCGGCACTCAAGTCACGACGAAACAGCCCCTGGCTCAGTCGATGCAACTGCCACGCGCGTTCCATGTTCGGTGGGCGATCAAGGCCGGCGAACTCCACGGTACCTGCCAGCCGCAATCCGCCGTCCATGGGCGTCATGATGAACTTGCGCTCCAATGACGTGACCGCAAACGGCAACCGTCCATGCTCATGGGGCAACATCAGGTGATAGCCGCGCTCTGTATCCAGCGGGACCTTTTTGCCAGTCAGTGCGCCGGTCAGGCTGGCTGAGTGCGCACCGCATGCGATCAACACCTGGCGCGCGGCCACGGTGCCTTGGTCGGTCCGCAATGAAACACCGTGCTCGTCCAGCTTCCCGCCCACGACCTGACGCTTGAGAAATTGCACCCCGCTGGCCTTGGCCGCCTCCATCAGCTCGCAAACCACCCCATAGGGATCGAGAAAATGCCCGGTGCGTGGAAAAAACAACCCGCCCTGAATCCCTTCGCTGAGTTGTGGCGCCGCGTCCTGCACCACGCTGGCGTGCCAGTGGTCCACCGGCACTTCCTGCTGACTCATGCGTGCCTGCAATGCATCAATGGCCTGTCGCGACTCGGCGCGCTCGAAGACCAGCAACGAGCCGTCTTCGCGCATCAGGTGCGGGCGCTCGATGCTGCCCAGCAGCCGGTGCCAGGCGCCCAGGCTGCCTTCATTGAGCGCGCGGATCCCGGCGACGGTGCGCTGGAAGGGCGCCGGGCGCAGGTTCAGCAGCAGCCGGGTAAACCACGGCAGTGCACGCGGCAGGTATTTCCAGTCCAGGCGCAGCGGGCCCATCGGGTCCATGAGCATGGCGGGCAAACGCGACAGGATCGACGCATCCGCGATGGGGAACACTTGCTCGGTCGCCAGGTGGCCGGCATTGCCGAACGAGGCGCCGTGGCCGGGTTCCTGCTGATCGATGATGACCACCCGCCGGCCCTGGCGCGCCAGTTGCAGCGCGCAGGCGACGCCGATGATGCCGGCGCCCACTACGGCGACATCTGGCATGACGTTATCGGACATGTTCTAGGCTTCCCTCTGACCGTCGAGCAAGCGCCGCAGCAGCAATGGGTTGCCGTGTTGCAGGGCCGTCGGCAGCAAGCTATCCGGGAAATCCTGGTAGCACACCGGCCGCAGGAATCGCAGGATCGCGGCGGTGCCCACCGAGGTGGTGCGTGAGTCCGAGGTGGCCGGGAATGGTCCTCCGTGCACCATCGCATCACACACTTCAACACCGGTCGGCCAGCCGTTGACCAGCAGGCGGCCGGCCTTGCGTTCCAGGGTCGGCAGCAGCGCGCGGGCAGTTGCCAGGTCGTCGTCATCCAGATGCAGGGTTGCGGTCAGTTGGCCCTCCAGGTGTTCGCTGACCTGGCGGACCTCATCGACGTTGGCACATTGCACGATCAATGACGTGGCGCCGAATATCTCGGCTTGCAGGCTGTGATTGGCGAGAAAGTCCCGGGCCTGGGTCACGAACAAATGGGCCTGTCCCTGGTTCGGCCCTTCTGCCGGCAGACCGGTACCTGCGAGCTGAGCATGCCGGGTCAGGGCGCTGACGCCGTCTTCGTAAGCCTTGAAGATCCCCGGTGTCAGCATGGTCTGGGCAGTGCTGTATCGAAGCAGGTTGGCAGCCGTGCCGACGAAGTGGTCCAGCGCTTGCCCTGCAACGGCAATCACCAGCCCGGGGTTGGTGCAGAACTGGCCGGCACCCTGGGTCAGGGACGCGACAAAACCTTGTGCCAATGCTTCACCGCGTGCGCTCAACGCAGCGGGAAACAGGTAGACCGGATTGATCGAGCTCATCTCTGCATACACCGGGATCGGCTCGGGGCGCGCCTGGGCCGCCTGGCACAAGGCAATACCGCCGCTGCGCGAGCCGGTGAAACCCACGGCCTTGATGCGCGGATCGCAGACCAGCGCGATACCGACCTCGCGGCCCGAGCCATACAACAGCGAAAACACACCCTCAGGCAGGCCACATTGCTGAACGGCCCGGGCCACCGCGCGGCCCACCAGTTCGCTGGTGCCAGGATGCGCGCCGTGTGCCTTCACGATCACCGGGCAACCGGCCGCCAGTGCCGACGCGGTATCACCGCCCGCCACCGAGAATGCCAGCGGAAAATTGCTTGCGCCGAACACGGCCACCGGCCCCAGCGGTACGTGGCGTTGACGCAGGTCCGAGCGAGGCAGCGGCTGGCGTTCCGGTTGTGCAGTATCCACCCGCACATCCAGCCATTCACCCGCGCGCACGGTGCGGGCAAAGGTGCGCAATTGCTGGCAGGTGCGCCCGCGTTCGCCCTGGATGCGTGGGCGGGGCAGGCCGGTCTCGGCCATCGCCCGTTCAATCAGTTCATCGCCCAGGGCTTCGATTTCGTTGGCGATGGTTTCAAGGAATTCGGCGCGAGCCGCCAACGGCGTTTCGCGATAGTTATCGAAGGCGCTCCAGGCCAACGCACAGGCGTGTTCGACATGTTCGGCGGTGCCGCCGGCGTAGGCGGGTTCCAGCGCAAGGTTGGTGGCAGGATTGATCGCCCGGATGGCCTCGCGGCTGCCTGGAATGGAGTGCTGACCAATCAGCATGGTGCCCGTCAGAGTCATGGCGTAGTCCTGGAAAGTAAAGATTGGCTTGGCGAAGAGAATCCACTGTGGGAGCTGTCGAGCCCCAGCGAGGCTGCGATGCAGGCGCTGCGGTCTGGCAGGTACACCGCAGTGATCCCATCGCAGCCTCGCCGGAGCTCGACAGCTCCCACATTTGATTTTTGCTGCCTTGAATAGTGTTAAGCGACGTTCTGCTCGGCCGACCAGTTGGCGTACCACTGGCGGAACAGCGCGTACTGGTTCTCTGCATAACGACGCTGGGCATCGCTGAGGGCATCGGTCTCGTTGAAGTGCAGGGTGTATTCCTTGTCGCCGTTGAGCACCATCAGATGTTTGTAGAACAGCACCAGGTCGCAGCCTTCGTCGAAGGACGACAGCACCGCCAGCGCCGACTCCAACTCCCGCGCCTGGCGACGTGCAGTGGCGTCGCCCTTGGCGGCTTTCTTGCTCAAGGCCACCAGTTGCAGGACTTCCCGTGGCAGTGCATTGCCGATGCCGGTGATTGCGCCGGTGGCGTTGCAGTTGACGAAGCCGTGCACCACTTGGGTATCCACGCCGACCATCAAGGTCACGTCATCGTCCTTGGAGGTGATGTGTTCGGCCGCGTAGCGCAGGTCTGCAGCACCGCCGAATTCCTTGAAGCCGATCAGGTTCGGGTACTCGCGACGCAGTTCGAAGAACAGGTCGGCGCGGGTGGCGAAGCCGTAGTAAGGGCTGTTGTAGATCACCGCCGGCAGGTTTGGCGCCGCCTTGAGGATGGCTGCAAAGTGATCCTTTTGCGCCGTCGCCGATGCGCCACGGGACAGCACCCGCGGGATGACCATCAAACCATGGGCGCCGACCTTCGCCGCATGCGCTGCATGGGCCACGGCTTCACGGCTGTTGACCGCGCCGGTGCCGACGATGGTCGGCACACCGGCGGCCACCAGGCGCGCCACGCCTTCCTGGCGCTCGGCCTCGGTCAGCAACGGCCAGTCGCCCATGGAGCCGCAGTACACCACCGCGCTCATGCCGATATCGATCAGTTCGCGGCCCTTGGCGACCAGTGCGTCAAAGTCCGGTTTGCGCTGGGCGGTGCACGGCGTCATCAATGCAGGGATGCAACCGGTGAAGATAGTGGTATTCATTGTTTCAGCTCCAGTTTGATTGAAGGGGCGGGGGCGGTTCAGATGCCCCACGCGAAGGGGTCCTGTTCGTCGATCAGCAAGGTGCTGTCGGCGGTCATGTAGGCGCGGCCGGTGATGGAAGGGCGCACACGTTCGCCCTCCCATTCATAGCTGCCTTCGAATTGGCTGCCGGTGATGCTGGCTTGTATCCACGGCTCACCGGCGGCGAGTTTCCCGTCGGCCGCCAGGCATGCGAGCTTGGCGCTGGTGCCGGTGCCGCAGGGCGAGCGGTCGTAGGCCTTGCCTGGGCACATGACAAAGTTACGGCTGTCGGCCTGGGGGTCGTCGGCGAACAGTTCGATATGGTCGATCAGGGCGCCGTCTTCGCCGTGGATGCCCTGGGCTTCGAGGGCCTTGAGCATTGTCCAGGTGTAGTCGGTCAGGGCTTCGACGTTGTCCATTTCCAGTGCTTGGCCATGATCGGAAACCAGGAAGAACCAATTGCCGCCCCAGGCGATATCGCCGTAGACCAAGCCATGTCCAGGCACTTGCACCGAGACATGCTGGCGATAGCGATAGGCGGGCACATTGCGCAGCGTGACCGCGCCGTCGGCGTGCAACGTGGCGCTCACCGGGCCGACCGGCGTGTCGATCTTGTGCACCCCCGGCGCGATCTGCCCCAAGTGGTGCAACGAGGCAACCAGGCCGATGGTGCCGTGGCCGCACATGCCGAGGTAGCCGGCGTTATTGAAGAAAATCACGCCGCAGGTGGCATCGGCCGAGACCGGCGCGCAATACAGTGCGCCCACCAGAACATCGTTGCCACGGGGCTCCAGCAGGCACGCCCTGCGCCATTGGTCATGCCGGGTGCGCAGGTCGTCGAGTTTGTCGACCATGGTCTCGCCGGCCAGCGTGGGAAACCCCGTCATCACCAGGCGCGTGGGCTCGCCGCCGGTGTGGGAATCAATGATGTGCACTCGTTTCATAGAACAATCCATCCAGTGGTTGGCTGAGGCTCAGGAAGCCAGCTGTGCCCGGCCGATATCGGGCTCAGGGGCTTCGCTTTCGTCGTCTTCGGTTTCCAGGCGAACCAGGTGCGCCGGCACGCCGGTGGCCGCGCCCCAGTAATAAATCCCCAGCGCGCAAGCGGCGACGACCACGGTGTCGAACGGGTGGCTGAGGATGCCCAGGCCACCGAAGCTGCCGAGCTTCGACAGGATGATGGTCACGGCGTAGAAGCCGATCAGCCAGGCGGAGGAGCGAACCTGGCGGCCCAGGCTCAGGTGCAGGGTCGGCACAAAGCGCCCGCACAGCAGGTACACCACGAACATCAGGATTTGCAGGCCGAGCAGCCACGACACGGTGCTCCAGCCGGACCAGTAGACGATCAGCGCGGCGATGATGAACGACAGCGGGCCGAGCAGGCCCATCCACTTGACCCGGAACGGGCGCGGCAGGTCAGGCGCATTGCGGCGCAGGGCGGCCACGGATACCGGCGCCACGGCGTAGCTCAACACCAGCGCGGCGGACACCACGTTGATCAGCGCTTCCCACGACGGGAAGGGCAGGGTCCAGAACACCGACAGGCCAAAGGTCAGCCACAGCGCCGGGCGCGGGATGCCGGACTTTTCATCGATGCGGGTGAAGATCTTGAAGAAGGTTCCGGTTTGCGCCCAGCCGTAGATCACCCGTGGCGTGGCGTTCATGTAGATATTGCCGCAGCCGCTGGGGGAGATCACGGCGTCGGCGACTACCAGGTACGCCAGCCAGCCCACACCCAGGGCGAGCGCGATGTCGCGGTACGGCAGGGCCAGTTCCTTGGCGACGCCGGCCCAGCCGTTGGCGAGCATTTCGGTGGGAATGCCGCCGAGGAAAGCGGTCTGCAACAGCACGTAGATTGCAGTGGAGAGCAGCACCGACAGGATCAGTGCAATTGGAATGGTGCGTTGCGGGTTCTTCACTTCGCTGGCCACCGAGATGATCGGCGTCAGACCCAGGTAGGCGAAAATCACCCCGCCGGCAGACACGGCCATTTCAATCCCCGAAAGGCCGAACGGCGCGAAGCCCTGGGCGTGGAAATTCTCCGGCTTGAAAAAGGTGAACAGCACGCCGATCACCAGCAGCGGCACGATGAACTTGAACACGCTGACCAGGTTATTGGCCATGGCGAAGGTCTTCACGCTGCGGTAGTTGAGGGCGAAAAACAGCGAGAGCAGCGCAAACTGCACGAACCAGCCGAGGACGGTGGGGTTGCTGGAACCCGCCTGCGTCAACTCGGGAAACCACGCCGCGGCGTATTGGCGCGAGGCGACCACTTCAATTGCCACCAGGCTTGAAAACGCGATCAGCGTGATAAAGCCCATCAGGTAGCCCAGCAGCGGGCCGTGGGAATAGACCGGGTAGCGCACCACGCCGCCGGCGCGGGGCAATGCCGCCCCCAGTTCGCAATACACAATGCCCAGCAGCAACACGGCGAAGCCGCCCAGCAACCAGGAAAAAATCCCCGCCGGTCCGGCGATGGCGGAGACGTGACTGGCCGCGAACAGCCAGCCCGAACCGAAGATCGCTCCCAGTCCGATAAAGGTGAGGTCGATCAATGAAAGCTGTTTCTTGAACTTGCCTTGGGCTGACATGGCGGCGCCTTCTTGTGGGTTATTGGATAGGCATGCAGTGGCCATACAGTGAACCCATCAACGGCGCCGCGATTGATGTTTTGCGCAGGCTGCGATGACGAAATCAGCACAATTGCGAGTGCTCGACAGGGCTACCGCCATGCGGCAATCTGCTCGCCAGGCACCGCCCGCCGGGCGCCTGGCCTGTCCGCAAAATGCAGGAGAGAGCGTCATGATGCAGAGCGCGTTCGCGACCCTATGCCAAGGGAGCGAGTCGAATCGTCCACAGACCATCGAAGAATTACTGGCCGGCGTGGGGTTGCTGTTGCCGATGCTGGACGTGATTCCCAATGCCGCGATCTTTATCAAGGACGTGCAGGCGCGCTACGTATTGGCCAACCGCACCCTGGTGCAGCGGTGCGGCTTGAAGGACTTGCAACCGCTGTTGGGAAAAACCAGCGCCGAGGTATTTCCCGCGCAGTTGGGGCCCGGCTATACCGAGCAGGATCGGCGGGTGCTGGAGCAGGGATTTGTCCTCGAAGACCAGTTGGAACTGCACCTCTACGGTACCCGCGAGCCGGGTTGGTGCCTGACCCACAAATGGCCGCTGTACAGCCGCGACGGTGCAATCATCGGCCTGGCGGGCATCTCGGTCGACCTGCAAACCGCCAGCGAAACCCACCCGGCCTATCAACGGCTGGCGGCGGTGGACGAGCACATCCGGGCGCATTTCAATCGGCGGGTCACGTTGGGTGAACTGACGCGGATCGCCGGGATTTCCGTGGCGCAACTGGAGCGCTACTGCAAGCGCGTGTTCCACCTGACACCGCGCCAGATGATCCAGAAGGTACGCCTGGAACATGCGCACCGGCTGCTGCATACCGAGCTGCCGATCACTGAGGTGGCGTTGCAGTGCGGGTATACCGACCACAGTGCGTTTACCCGGCAGTTCAAGGCGTTGACCGGGTTTACGCCGCGCCAGTATCGGCAGGCGACCAGTGTGCGGTGATGTCTAATTGGATCTACGTGAATGTCATGAGCAGCGGTGGCGCCAACAAGGAGGGCGCCAACGCTCTTCGCAGTTGCGCAAACCTGGTCAGTTTTATCCCTGCCGTTGGTGCGACTTATCAAGTCGTCCAGTCCGTGCCGGTGAGTGGCTGCGTGGTGGATGTCACCGACAAAAGCACCGGGGGCTCTCCCGATTCGTTCAGAAGAGAAGCGGTTATCGGTGGGTGTTCGCCTTGGCTCAGTAGGACGGCGTCACCTGGGTAATCACTGGCCGGCCTTCAACGTTTCAAGCATCGCCTGTGCTGCCAGCGCATGCACCTTGCGCGTCGGATGCCATTCATCCCAGTAGTAATGCGCATCCGGGTTTTCACACACCGGCTTCACGTCCGGATAGGTGTGTTGGCAGGGCGTATCCAGGTCTTTCAACCCCGCCACCTGGGGAGCTGCGCGCAGCTTGTCGCTGAACGCCACGTGGTCGAAGTAGCTGATGCTGACCTGATGCGCCTTAGCCAATGTGCTCAGCACAACCGGCAGTTTTTGTTCCAGTACCTGCTGGTAGTTTTTCGCGTTCTCGACTTGATTGCCCTGCACCACGGCTGGCACATGACTCAAATCCGTGGTGCCCACTACCATCACGTGTTTTGCGCCCGCTGTAATCAGTGTCTCGGTGGCTTTCTGAATATTTGCCACGCTGTTCTGGCTGAGTACGGCAACCGACTCGGTGTGCGAGAAGTCGGCCCATTCAAAAAAGTCGTTGGCCGAGATGAAAATGAAAAACAGCGCCTTCGGGTCGGCTTTTTGTGCCTTGGCGGACTTCAGGTAGTCAGCGATCTGGCCTGAAACGCCGGTGTCGCGGGCGGGCTCCATCCAGGCGTAGTAGTTGCCATTGCCACTCTTGGCGCCGCCCACTGCGTAGTCGGTCAAGGGTGTTTTCAAGGCGTGGGCCAGGTTCTCGACGGCAGTCGGGCCATTGCTCCAGCGGCCCTTCCAGTACAACGAGCCGGGCAGTTCCTGGGCATCCTTGACCTTCAGAGTGGCCAGGGTCTTGGTGAAGCGTTCACCCGCACCGTTATCGGAGTAGCTATCGCCGAACGCATAGAGGTGATCGTAGCGGGGAGCGCCAAAGGCGGTGGAGGCGGTCAGTACCAATAGAGCGGCCAAGCAAGCGCGTAGAGTCATTGGAAATCTCCCGGGTGGTGCTCCAAGAGTACTGGCGATGAAGTGCATGCCCGCGGGCGGTTGCGACCTGTGTGTAGCTGAGGGCGCAAAGACTGTCCTGTATGCGACAGGTGGCTATCGCTGGTAGTGTCCGCAGAATTGGGCATTCACATCAGGAAGATTGAGATGGCATCAGCGATAGAGTTGTCTTTTGAAGTTACGGAGCAAGAGCGCCAGGCCATCCTTCAGCCGCTGAGGGCATACAACATCAGCCAATGCGGCGAGAACCCGTTCGAAACGTTTGGGCTGTTACTGCGTGATCCCGCCAGCCAGGAAGTGGTGGGCGGCCTGTACGGGAAAATTTCCTATGGCTGGATGTTCATTGAGCTGTTGAGCGTGCCTGAGTCAATGCGCACTCAAGGCATGGGCTCGCGGCTGATGCACGCGGCTGAGGAGCTGGCACGGGAGAAAGGGTGTGCGGGGATCTGGCTGGACACCTTCAGCTTCCAGGCGCCCGGGTTCTACCGGAAGCTGGGTTTCAGCGAGTTCGGGCATATCGCCGAGTACCCGCCAGGACACACGCGCCACTTTTTCCAGAAGCACCTGGGCTGAGGGCTAGCGGGTCACCGTTCACCACGTGACCAAGCCGTCCAGCCCTTTATCGGACTTCAAGTACCTGAGCACGTTCTGCGCCGGGGCCTTCTCTTCAAACGGGCCGACAAAGGCGTGAGGCGGCTCATCGAGCACGGTGGGCACATCGAGCGCCCGCAGTTGCGCAACCCGTTCGCCAAACGCTTTGTCGTTATCGGCGTAGGGCGCACCACCCAGCCGCTGCGATACAAATGCCCTCTAACGCTTCAAACACCCACAAACTTTATTGGATTGCAGCAACAATTTTTCTTGTTGGACACCTCCCTCCCCAAGCAGCAAAGATGCGGCCACTGACGCTCGACCTTCCAGGTCAACAATAAAAAATCGAGCCGGGCTGCACGCCGTCTTCTTGCAGTGAACCCTTTGTTCACTACCTGCTTTACTGGCGCCGCAGCGCGCACTTAAGGACCTCACCACCATGCAAACTGTTGTGAACCTATGGCCGCTGATTGGCGTACTCGTCATCGTGGTCGGCTTTGTGTTGCGCTTCAATCCGCTGCTGGTCGTCACGGCGGCAGCGATTGCCACCGGGTTTGCCGCCCACTTTCCACTGGAAAAGATCCTCGCCACCATGGGCGACGGCTTTCTCCAGACTCGCGCCTTGCAATTGATCCTGTTGTTGCCCCTGGCTGTCATCGGCTTGCTGGAGCGCCATGGCTTGCGCCTGCATGCGCAAAACTGGATCGCGCGCTTTGAGCGGGCCACGGTTGGGCGCTTGCTGATCATCTATCTGTTTGTGCGTGAATCCACAGCGGCCATGGGCCTGACGAGCCTGGGCGGGCACCCGCAGATGGTGCGCCCGTTGCTGGCGCCGATGGCGGAAGGTGCGGCGGAAAAACGCTATGGCAAACTCCCCGACAAGCTTCGCCACAAGGTCCTGGCCATGTGTGCCGCGACCGACAACGTCGGGCTGTTTTTTGGCGAGGATATCTTCGTCGCCTTTGGTGCGATTGCGTTGATGCACACCTTCCTGTTGGGTTCGGGGATTGATGTCGAGCCTCTGCACATTGCGGTCTGGGGCATCCCGACGGCGATCTGCGCCTTCATCATTCACGCCATCCGCTTGCACCGCTTTGACCGAATGCTGACCCGAGAGCTGTTGCCGGCCAACACAGCGGAGGCGGCGCAATGATCATTTCCATTCAATACCTGTACTGGCTGGCCGGCGTTCTGCTGGTGATCACCGCCGGGATGATCCTGATGGATCGCACCCACCCCAAGCGCTGGTCGAGTTCGTTGTTCTGGCTGCTGTTTGCCATTCCGTTCCTGGTGGGGGAGCGCCTGCCCTCGGTGGTGGTCGGCGTGGGCGTGGTGGTGATGGCACTCATCGCGGGCCTGGGCGGCGTAGGCCGCGGCGCGCATGCCCAGTTGCATGACAAGGCCGCACGGGCCAGCGCTGGTCGCCTGGGGCATAAATTGTTTATCCCGGCATTGGCCATTCCGTTGACTACGGTGATCGGCTCGGTATTGCTCAAACACACCGAGATCGGCGGCGTGCCGCTGCTGGACCCGAAGAACACCACCTTTGTTTCCCTGGGTATCGGCTGCCTGATTGCACTGGCACTGGCCTGCTGGCTGACGCGGGACACCCCGGTGCAAGCCCTTCGCGAATCCCGGCGCCTCACCGAAGCGCTGGGCTGGGCGATGGTGCTGCCGCAGATGCTGGCGATGCTCGGGCTGTTGTTCAACGAAGCGGGCGTGGGCACAGCGGTGGCGCACATCACCACCACCTATATCAACCTGGATTACAAGCTGGTAGCGGTGATGGTGTATGTGTTGGGCATGGCACTGTTTACCGTGATCATGGGCAATGGCTTTGCCGCCTTCCCGGTGATGACCGGCGGCGTTGGCGTACCGGTGCTGGTGGGCATCTACGGCGGCAACCCGGCGGTGATGGCTGCCATCGGCATGTTCTCCGGTTACTGCGGTACGCTGATGACACCCATGGCGGCCAACTTCAATATTGTCCCGGCGGCGTTGCTGGAGCTGCCGGATAAAAACGCGGTCATCAAGGCACAGATGCCGACCGCGTTGATGATGCTGGTGGTCAATATTGTCCTGCTTTACCTGCTGATGTGAGGCTGTAATGCGCACTGTATTGCTGACGGGTTTCGAACCGTTTGACCAAGACCTTGTCAACCCGTCCTGGGAGGCGGTACGCCTGTTAGAGGGTGTGCAGCTGGGCGCTGATGTGCGGATTGTCGCGCGGCAGTTACCCTGTGCCTTTGCCACGGCGGGCGAGCGCCTGGCTCAGCTGTTGGCCGAACACCGCCCGCAGATGGTCATTGCTGTCGGGCTGGGCCCCGGGCGCAGTGATATTTCCATCGAGCGGGTCGCGATCAACCTCAACGACGCGCGGATCCCGGACAACCTGGGTGAGCAACCTGTCGACACGGAAGTGCTGCCCGGCGGCCCTGCGGCCTACTTCGGCACCTTGCCGAGCAAGGCCATGGTGAGGGCCGTGCGCGAGGCCGGCATTGGGGCCAGCGTGTCGCAAACCGCCGGCACTTTCGTGTGCAACCAGGTGTTCTATCTGTTGCAGCACGCGCTCGCCGGGTCAGGGGTACGCAGCGGTTTCATCCATGTGCCGTGGCTGCCCGAGCAGGTGGTGGGCCGAATACCCGAGCCGGCCTCGATGGCATTGCCGATGCAGGTCGAGGGCTTGCGGATTGCGTTGCTGACGGCCTGGAATACCTTGGTGGATATCAGTGAAACGGGTGGGCAAGTCAGCTGAGGTTTTCGGCTTCGCGTCCCGGGAAAAACAACGCGAAGCAGGTCACACCGTTCTCGCTGCTCACGCTGTATCGGCCGTTATGCAACTGCATGATGGTCGCGACAATCGACAGCCCCAATCCATTGGAATGCGCCGAACGCTCCCGTGATTCATCCACGCGATAAAACCGCTCGAACAACCTGGGCAAGTGCTCCGCCGGGATGGTCGCGCCGTGGTTGGTCACCGTCAGGTTGATGCCTTCGGCGCAGGGTGTGGCCTGGATCAGCAGTTCAGAGGCGGGCGCACCATATTTGATGGCGTTGGCGCACAGGTTGGCCAGGGCACGGCGCAGCAGCATCGGCTCGGCCCAGATCACACCGGCGCCCTGGGCGAGGATGCTGATATCGACATCGCCCGCCAGGCCTTCGAAGTAGTCGGCCATGCGTTCCACTTCATCGGCCGCGTCCAGTTCCTGGCGCTGGCGCAGTGCACTGGCCGGGTCGGTGCGGGCCAGGAACAGCATGTTGTCGAGCATGCGCGCCAGGCGTTCGAGTTCTTCGACGTTGGAGGCCAGCAGTTGCTGGTAGGCCTCGATGCTACGGTGTTGCTGCAGCGCCACCTGGGTTTCCCCGAGCAAGTTATTGATCGGCGTGCGCAGTTCGTGGGCCATGTCGGTGGAGACCTGGCCCAGTTGCACAAAACCCTTGGCCAGGCGTTCGAGCATGGTGTTGAACGAATCAATCATCGGCAGCAGTTCTTTGGGGGCGCCGTGGCTGTCGAGGCGCGCGGCGAGGTTGCCGACGCCGATGCCCTGGGCATGCACGGCCAGGCGCCGCAATGGCAGCAGGCCGCGATGCACCATCAGGTAACCGACCACCGCCAGTACCAATGCCGCGATGCTGGCGAGGATATAGACACTCAGCCGGTAGCTGGCGAGCACTGCGGTGCGCTCGGTCATCAACCGCCCGGTAGTGACTTGCAGGCTGCCCAGGTCGCCTGAATCGATGGTGGCGGCGAGGGTGGAGAAGGGGACGCCATTGACGCCGGGTAAATGCTGCACGTCGGCGAATTCCAGGGCGTGGTCCCGGGGCACCGGTGCAACGTCGGGCATGTCGATGTTGCCGGGGTTTACTTCCAGCAGCGGTTTCTGCCCGGGTGCGGCGATGCTCAGCACCGATTCGCGGTTGCCCAGCATGTTCTGGAACAGTTCGGGCTTGGTCTTGATCAGGTCCAGGGTGTTGCTGTCGTTCAGCAGGTTGCGCAGTTGGTCGACGCGGTAGATCAGCGCAGCGTCGTCGCGGTGGATCAGTTCGCGCTCAAGGTCGCGGTACAGCGCCACGCCGAGGGTTGCCAGCAGGGCGAACGCCAGCAGGGCGAAGATCAGCGCCAGGCGCAGCGTCAGGGAGTAATGCCGGGGCTTGCTCATGGTTGCGTATCGAAGCGATAGCCGATGCCGCGCACGCTATGGATCAGCTTGAGCTGGAACGGGTCGTCGATTTTCAGGCGCAGGCGGCGCACGGCCACGTCGACCACATTGGTGTCGCTGTCGAAATTCATGTCCCACACCCTTGAGGCGATCAGCGAGCGCGAGAGTACCTGGTCCTGATGGGTGGCGAACAAGTGCAACAAGGCGAACTCCTTGTTGGTCAGGGTGATGCGCACGCCGCCACGGCTGACGCGGCGCTTGAGCACGTCGATCTGCAGGTCGGCGATCTGCAAGTGTTCTTCTTCACGGCTTGGCCCGCGCCGGGTCAGGGTGCGCAGGCGCGCCACCAGTTCGGCGAAGGAAAACGGCTTGATCAGGTAATCGTCGGCGCCCAGTTCCAGGCCCTTGATGCGGTCGGCAATATCGTCCCGGGCGGTCAGGAACAGCACCGGCGTGTCGGCTTCCTTGCGCAGGCGACGCAGCACTTCCCAGCCGTCCATCTTCGGCATCATCACGTCCAGCACGATCACGTCGAACGGGGTTTCCAGGGCCTGGTGCAAACCGTCCACGCCATCGCGGGCAAGGCTCACGGAGTAACCCAGTTCCTGCAGGCCGTTAAGCAGGTAGTTGCCCGCCTTGGGCTCGTCTTCGACTACGAGGATATTCATGGGATTCGCCCTGGTGATGTGCAGTTCTTGCGTGGCGCAAGTGTAGCCCGATCAATTGTCATTGGGGCAGCCGATGCCCTGTACTTGATAGTCCAGCACGTGTTCGCGGCCCTGGCTGTCGAGGTAGTCGAGGCGCGCAGGGACAATGCCGCACTGGCCGTAGGTATCGGTGCTCGACAGTACTTTGGCCACGTCCATGTGCATGAAGAAGCCGGGGGTGTCATGGATCACCGAGGTGGTGGCGGTGGTATCGGCAAAGGCCGAGCCGGTGGCGAGGAGGGCAGCAAAGCCGAGGATAAACAGTTTCATGGCGGTATCTCTCTTTAAGGGTTGGCTGCCGGTATCCGGCAGTGAGTTCACAGTAACCAGGCGACACAAACAGCCAGCCAACAGGATGATGACAAGATCGTAATGAAGGGCTTAAGGCTGGCGGCCGGACGCTTCGAGGATCAGGTCGGTGATTTCCTTGGCGTGGGAAACCAGGGACAAGTGGCTCGATGGCACCTCGATGGTGGTGGCGTTCATGCGCTTGGCGAGAAAGCGTTCCAGGTCCGGGTTGATGGTCTGGTCATTGCTGGACACCGCATACCAGGACGGCTTGGTGTGCCACGCGGCGTTGACGGTGCGACCGCTGAACAGGGTCTTGGCGATCGGTTGTTGCACGGCGTACAGCTCCATGGCCTTGGCGTGGGGTACGTCGGCGGCAAAGTACTTGAGGAAGGCGTCCTGGTTCAGGGTCAGGTAACCGTCGTGCTCCACCACACCGGCCCGCACGGGTGTGCTTGGGTACTTGGCGGACAGGGCGACGAAGTCTTCGTTGGCGTCCGGAGCGCGGGCGGCGACGTATACCAGGGAGCTGACCTTGGGGTTGGCCCCGGCGTCGCTGACCACGGTGCCGGCGTAGGAATGGCCGACCAGCACGGTAGGGCCGTCCTGTTGATCGAGTACGCGATTGGTGGCAGCGACGTCATCCGCCACCGAGGTCAGCGGGTTTTGCACGGCGGTTACATGCAAGCCGGCGGCCTGCAGGCGGGTAATCACTTCGGACCAGCTGGAACCGTCGGCCCAGGAGCCGTGTACCAGCACTACGTTATTGGCTTTCACCGGTGCAATCGGGCCGGCCACGGCGGCGCCGGTCCCCAGCATCAACAGGCTGGCGGCGATCAGGCAGAGTTTGCTTGCAGGTTTCATGGGCGGGCTCGCTTCATTTTCAGTGGGAAGTTGGGTCACCCGCTGTGGGTGACTGACGACTTCACTGTATGAAGTGAGGGTGCGGGCAACACTGACAGCTTGATGACAAGTTTGTAATGCAATGGGCAGCCGGAAGGCTGCCCTGGTTGGACGGTGACCCATCAGACAGTACGGGCTGCTTGCAGGCGTTCAGCGCCGCCTTCCGCCAGGCCGTGTTCGTGCAGGCGATCTGCGCCGCCCTCGGCGAGCAGGTGGGATGACTGGTCTTTGACCGCGCCAGCGTCGGTGTCGGCCGACGCCATGGATGACAGCCCGAGGCCCGCGATGACAGTCAGGCCGAGTACCAGGGACGAAGCTTTCGAGAGATTGAACATGATGAGGCTCCTACGCGTGAGTCAGCCGGATTGGCTGGTGGTCGTAGTTAATCGCCGGGGTGTATCTGCCATGTGTGCCCAGGCGTGGCGAAATGCGGGTTCGCGTATCCAGGCGGGGTTCCCATACAGTCCGATACAAACCACGGGAAGGTTTACAGCGTTTGGGCCGATCCGTAGATTGCACCAGGCAAGTGGTTCGTCAGCGCCCAAGACCGGGTGACGAAAGTAAGAGGAAGCCGAGCAGTGTCCACCCGCGATTCAGCTGTATTCGCCCACCGTTACCGCGCCTTTCTGTTCGATATGGATGGCACACTCCTGAACTCCATTGCCGCCGCCGAGCGCGTATGGGCCACCTGGGCTGAACGCCATGGGCTGGATGTCGAGGCCTTTCTGAAGACCATCCATGGTGCCCGGGCCATCGATACCATCACCCGCCAGGCGTTGCCCGGTGTGGACGCGCAGGCTGAGGCGCAGTGGATTACCGAGGCTGAACTTGAGGATGTGGAAGGGGTGGTGGCGATTGCGGGCGCGGTGGAATTCCTCAACGCATTGCCCGGCGATCAATGGGCGCTGGTTACGTCTGCCCCCAAGGCACTGGCTCTGCGCCGTATGCAGGCGGCCGGGATCAACCCGCCGGCGGTGCTGGTCACCGCGGAGGATGTCGCCAGCGGCAAGCCGGATCCGGCCTGTTATGTGCTCGGTGCGCAACGGCTGGGAGTACCGGTACAGGACTGCCTGGTGTTTGAGGATGCCAGCGTCGGGATTCGCGCCGGCGAGGCGGCGGGGGCCGATGTGATGGTGGTGACGTCGACCCACCTTGTGCCCATGGTCACCGCGCATCCTTCGATTGACGGGTATGAGCGTCTACAGGTTCAGCGGGACGAAGCCGGGCTGTTGCATCTACAGCGCCTGGCGTAAAAAAAGGCCGACCCGGTTACCCGGATCGGCCTTCTTCGTAAAGGGGCGGTTCAACGTTGGAGCCGTTTCCAGTCAGCGTCTGCAGGCGGTTGCCCTTGAGCCCCTGGCGGGACAAGACCATTTCCTTGAGGATTTCGCTGGCAAGCCTGGCAATCGCCTCCGGCCCTCGATGGTGGGCGCGGACGATGCCGGTCACTGCAAAGTGATCAGCTTCCGGGCCGCTGAGAATCGCGGAAAGCGTGCCATCGGCATGCAGGGTGCAGACGATTTTGTAGCTCGGCAGGCGCGCTGCCAGTGCTGATTCGATTTCGCTTTTACTCAGTGTGTCCATCAGCGCTACAACCTTTCACCGACCGTGCATGCCCAAGCATAGGTTGTGTCGCGCAGCTGTAAATACCGGCGATCTGATAGCAAGTGCGGCGACGGTTTCAACCCGCTTGCGGGATACACCGCGCTGGGGCAACGAACTTCAAGATGAAACCCAAAGCCGTCAGGATGAGGCTTTGCGGCGATCACTGTGAGGCGCGCGCCGGCACAGTCTGCGATGGACGGCGACCTGAATGGGCTTGAGGCAGAAGAAAAACAAGTACGCGCTCAGGAACAGCGTCAGGTCCAGCCATGAGTAGGCTTTGTCGGAGGAACCTTCGATTTCGAACTTGAGGCCATACTCCAGCGCCACAAACGCCACGCTGATCAGCGTGACAATCAACCAAGACTTGGATAAGTAAGGCTGTTTAACGGTACGCCTCATCAACGTGCTCCTTGGCGCGCTGCAGACTGTAGGGGATTTGTCACGAGATTCGGCCCTGGAAAACTCCACAAGTTCCCTTTGTTTGCAGGCTGTTTCATGCGTTGAACGCAGCCAGCGACTATTACTGAGAAGTGTTCCTGCCATGTGTCATACAAAAGGGAGTACGCCTTATGTTGGTTCAGTGGTTTCTTGCAGCAGTCCATTTACTGGCATTCGCCATGGCATTGTCGGCCGTGCTTGCGCGTGGCAAGGCATTGCGCGGTGTATCTGATAGTGACCCATCCACCCTGCGCCGCGTATTGATCGCGGACAACATCTGGGGAATCAGTGCCCTGGTGTTATTGGTAACCGGTGGCCTGCGGGCCTTCGGCGGCTACGAAAAGGGCAGTGATTATTACCTGCACCAGCCGTTGTTTCACGTGAAGATGACGCTGCTTGTATTAATTTTGTTACTGGAGCTCGCGCCGATGATTCGCTTTATCAAATGGCGCATCGCGTTGGCGCGTGGCACGCGCCTCGATTTGCACAAGGCAGGTCTTTTTGCGCGCATCAGCCATGTGCAGGCGTTACTGCTGGTGCTGATGATGATTGCAGCGAGTGGCATGGCACGCGGTGTCGGCCTGGGATGACGCTGGCCTGACGCTGGAACAAGGGAATAGGGCGCGCTGGCCGCGGGAAGCCGCGAGCAGGCTGAAAGAGGTTTTCGCCAGCCGTTACAGTGAACGAAAGGGCTGGCTACTGGAGGCGCTTCAAGGTGTCTGGTTTTTATCCGGAGCCGTCAGGCCCGCCTGGATACGTTGGTAGATCTCCTCGCGATGCACGGCAACGTCCTTTGGAGCATTGATGCCGATTCTTACTTGCTGGCCGCTAACGCCCAGGATGGTGATCGTGATGTCATCACCGATGTTTATGCTTTCACCGACTTTGCGGGTGAGTATCAGCATGGACTTCTCCTTGATTGCTTTGAAGGACACATGTTTCAGACAGGGCAGATGTCGGATGTGTGTAGCTTACTGCGAAGCGCTTCCCTGTGGCTGCCTCTTTTAGGACGCATAGAGGCGGCATTAATTCCCATGCCGCCATCATACAGGTCTGCGATACATCATTCGCATTGTTTAAGCCAACGTTTATGACGGCCAGAATAGACAGTGAATGATAAAGTCGCCTCTTTGATCCTCTAAGGAGCAGGGTAGTGCGTAAAGTAGCGATGGCAATTGCGGTGTTGGCATTGGCCGGTTGCGGTGAAGGTAAAAGTGTCGACGCCCCCAAGGCCAGGCCTGCCGTTGCCGAGGCGCCCGCCCAGGCGCAACCTGCGGTCGGCGCGATCGCCTCTCAAGAATGGGATGTATGGGTGGGGCCGCCGGATCACAAGCTGCAGGCGATGACTGACCTGACCGCGTGGTTGCTGGAACACGGTTTCAGTTTCTATCTGGCGAAGGAAGACGGTAAGGACCAGGTGCTGCTGGGCCCATTCAGCACCAAGGCCGAGGCCGAGGCGAAACAAGCGCAGTTGACCGAGAAACTGGCCACTGCGAAGAAGAATGACACGGTGTCCGAGGTCATCGAACACAAGGTTGCGCAGTAAAGAGTCGACAAGCGGGAGGCCATGGCGCTCCCGCTTTTTTCGTTCAGCCGCAGGCTTTCAAGTTCACCGGGCCGACAAATTCATTGCCGCGCCCCATCACGCACGCCACGGTTTGATTGCGCTGGCGTTCCCAGGGCTGTACCGGGTAGGTCTTGTTCCAGGCTTCATACAGCTGGCGATCCTGTTTCGACAGGCGCAGGCCATACTGCTTGCTCATATAGAAATAGGTTCGGGCGATCATGCCGCGAATGGAAGGGCGGGGCATGA
The DNA here is from genome assembly GCF_013386835.1 of Pseudomonas sp. IPO3774. Taxonomy (NCBI): domain Bacteria; kingdom Pseudomonadati; phylum Pseudomonadota; class Gammaproteobacteria; order Pseudomonadales; family Pseudomonadaceae; genus Pseudomonas; species Pseudomonas sp. IPO3774. The sequence goes on along the minus strand of NZ_JACAQY010000036.1, from coordinate 75,832 downwards.
CCTTCTTGGCCTTGAAGTCCACCTGGGTCAGGCATGATCCATATTGGCCGCTTTGTACCGGCAGCCAGCCAAAACTGAAATTGTTTCGGTCGCCATTCACCTCGCCGATGCTCGGCACCAGGTTGTGCAGGTCGGCTTCGGCCCGCTTGTAGACCGCGTCCTTGCGGGTGCAGTTCTTGCGCCCGCCATCCTGCCAGCACTGGCGCTGATGGCCGATCTGCCAGGCCGGAACAATGTGTTCCCATTCAATACGTGCCGCCCGGTTGGCGTTTTTGCGCGGGATATAGCCGCAGGCTTTCAGGTCTACCCGGTTGCCGTTGTATTTGCAGCCGCAATAGAACTCCGTGGATTGCGGTTCATACAGTTTCCAGGCGATTTTCTTGGCTTCGCTGAATGTCTTGGGGGCTTGGGCTTGAGCGGTAACAGCAAAAAACACACACAACAGACTGATAAAACGGACACTCATTGACTCAATCTTCCTTCGGCACAACCCAGAAAATCTGCACGCCGCCGTCATCGCGATAGGCGAGGGTGACGTTGTCGTTTTCTGCGATCTCCTCCAGTAGTCGTGCCCACTCGTCTTCCGGTTCCTCCGGCAAACGGAAGATCAACGCCGCCTTGTTCTTCTGGGCGTTGGTGGAATTGATGATTTTTTGCACGCGAACGGCCAGGCGTTGATAGGCGTCAGGCGCTGCGGGTGCTGCGGAAGAAGGCTTTGCCACGGAGTATTCCTTATTAGGCTGTACGTGCATACAGTATTTAACTGTGGGCAATTTCGCAACTGCTTAAAATTCAAGAATTTCTTCTGACATTGGTTTTGCCGATTTGGTGTAGGAACGCTTTGTTTTTCAAAGGTTTTTTTTGCGCGGGGGATAAAGCGGGGGAAATCAGACCCGCTCGCGGTACGCCACGAGCGGGATGGCCCAACCGTTGCCGGCCGGGCCCGGGAGCGATCAATATTCCCAGAACATCCGTTGCAGTTCCTTGCTGTCCTGGGTCTTGGTCAGGGCGACCATGGCCAGGATGCGGGCTTTCTGCGGGTTCAGGTCATGGGCAACTACCCAGTCGTATTTGTCGTCTGGTTGTTCGGCGTTACGCAGAACGAAACCACCGGCATTCACGTGGGAAGAGCGAATGATCTGTACGCCTTGCTTGCGCAGTTCCTGCAGGGCAGGCACCACCTTGGACGACACCGAACCATTGCCGGTACCGGCATGGATGATGGCTTTCGCGCCGGCCTGGGCCAGGGCCTTGTAGGCGGTGTCGCTTACGTTGCCATAGGAATAGGCGATTTCGACGTCCGGCAGGCTTTTGATGGTCTTGATGTCGAATTCCGAGTTCATGGTGTGACGCTTGGCTGGCAGGCGGAACCAGTAGGATTTGCCTTCTACCACCATGCCCAGCGGGCCCCATGGGCTCTTGAACGCTTCAGTCTTGATGTTGATCATCTTGCTGACGTCGCGACCCGACTGGATCTCGTCGTTCATGGTCACCAGTACGCCTTTGCCGCGGGCGTCCTTGCTGCCGGCGACGGCAACGGCGTTGTACAGGTTGAGCATGCCATCAGCCGACATGGCGGTGCCTGGGCGCATCGAGCCGACCACGACGATTGGCTTGTCGGTCTTTTCCACCAGGTTGAGGAAGTAGGCAGTCTCTTCCAGGGTGTCGGTACCGTGGGTGATCACGATGCCGTCGACGTCCTTGCTGTCGGCCAGTTCGGCGACACGACGACCCAGTTGCAGGAGGTTTTCGTTGGTGATGCTTTCGGAGGCAATTTGCAATACTTGTTCGCCGCGGACATTGGCGATCTGGCTAAGCTCAGGAACACCGGCGATCAATTGTTCGATGCCGACCTTGGCGGCCTGGTAGGTCGCACTGTTGGCCGCGCTGGCGCCGGCGCCGGCGATGGTGCCGCCGGTGGCAAGGATCACCACGTTGGACAGTTTTTGCTGGGTTTCAGCTTCTTTTGCCTGAGCGGCAACGGGGAACAACAGCAGGAGGGCTAACGCGCCCGGTACGAAAGTTTTCAACGCAGATTTCATTATTCTTCTCTCTAGTTTTGATGAGTGCTGATGCAGGTTCATCTAGAAACACCCGGGCGGTTCTGAACGCCACGAGGTGCTGAGTAAGAGCAGGATTTGTACCAGCGGGATTTTGTTTGGCAATAGAATTTAACCTATTGATTTATATCTATATTTGTTTGATTTGTAAGTAAATGGCTTGGTCTTCTGTCCGGCTTTCCGAACAAAGCGGTGCGCGGGTGTTCGGTTGTCCGAAAAGGATGACGGAAAAGTTTGGTTTTAAACGCAGGAGGCACGCCGCGACCTGTCGTTTCAGAGAACGATCCAGCAACGCGGATGTTTAAAGGGGGTACCGGATGGCTTCGAGGGCAGGGCGTAAAGCGGATTCAACAAAAGGCTGTTTTCTCCCGTTGACAAATCTCGACAAGCTTCTCATAGTTTGACCTAACGCAAACGTTTGCGAGATGTTTCACGGGGTGCTCCTCGAGTGTCGTGAAAGCTCGTATCAGCCGCCCGGGTGGGTTGGCTGCCGAAGCGTTCTTCGGTGCAAGCGTTGCTCACAATAATCATAAGATCGGAGTGAACCCATGAAGCTGCCATTTGCTGGACGTCTTCTTGCTGTCGCTGTGCTTGCTGCCGCATCCGCTGCCCTGCCTCTTTCCTCTGCATTTGCTGCCGAGACCGCCGCCAAACCCAAGGTCGGCCTGGTGATGAAATCCCTCGCCAACGAATTCTTCGTCACCATGCAAGACGGTGCCAAGGAATACCAGAAAGCCCACGCCGCCGACTTCGACATGATCACCAACGGGATCAAGAACGAAACCGATACCAGTGCGCAGATCGATATCGTCAATCAGATGATCCTGTCGAAGGTTGACGCGATCGTCATTGCTCCCGCCGACTCGAAAGCCCTGGTCACCGTGCTGAAAAAGGCCTCCGACAAAGGCATCAAGATCGTCAACATCGACAACCGTCTTGATGTGGATGTGCTGAAAAGCAAAAACCTTGATATCCCGTTCGTAGGTCCAGACAACCGCAAGGGCGCGCGCCTGGTCGGTGAAGAACTGGCCAAGCACCTCACCAAGGGTGACCAGGTTGGCATCATCGAAGGTGTGTCCACCACCACCAACGCCCAGCAGCGTACCGCTGGCTTCAAGGACGCGATGGATGCCGCCGGCATGAAGATCGTCTCCACCCAATCCGGTGAGTGGGAAATCGACAAGGGCAACGCGATTGCCGCTGCCATGCTCCAGGCAAACCCGAACATCAAGGCGCTGCTGGCCGGTAACGACAACATGGCACTGGGCGCAGTATCCGCCGTACGTGGCGCCGGCAAGGCTGGCAAGGTGCTGGTCGTAGGCTACGACAACATCGAGGCCATCAAGCCGATGCTGCAGGACGGCCGTGTCCTGGCCACCGCCGACCAGGCTGCTGCCCAGCAAGCCGTTTTCGGTATCCAGAACGCTCTGAAGCTGGTCAAGGGTGAAAAAGTCGATGCCGTGGATGGCATGATCGAAACCCCGGTCGAACTCATCCTCAAGAAGTAATTCCCCGGCAGCACAAAACAGCGTCCGCTCACCCGAGCGGACGCCTGGAGACGTTCCTATGTCATCTTCCGCACCGAACGCTGTCCTCTCGGTCAGCGGTATCGGCAAGACCTATGCCCAACCGGTTCTGTCCGACATCACCCTGACGCTCAATCGTGGGGAAGTGTTGGCGCTTACCGGTGAGAATGGCGCGGGGAAAAGCACCCTGTCGAAAATCATCGGCGGGCTGGTCACCCCGACCGACGGCCAGATGCAGTTCAATGGCCAGGCCTACACGCCAGGCAGTCGGACCCAGGCTGAAGAGCAGGGCATCCGCATGGTCATGCAGGAGCTTAACCTGCTGCCAACCCTGACGGTCGCTGAAAACCTGTTCCTCGATAACCTGCCCAGCCACGGTGGCTGGATCAGCCGCAAGCAACTGCGCAAGGCCGCCATTGAAGCCATGGCCCAGGTCGGCCTGGACGCTATCGACCCGGACACCCTGGTCGGCAGCCTCGGCATCGGCCACCAACAGATGGTCGAAATTGCCCGCAACCTGATCGGCGATTGCCACGTACTGATCCTCGACGAACCCACGGCGATGCTGACCGCCCGTGAAGTCGAGATGCTGTTTGAACAAATTACCCGCCTGCAGGCCCGGGGCGTGGCGATTATCTATATTTCCCACCGGCTCGAAGAACTGGCCCGGGTTGCCCAGCGCATTGCGGTGCTGCGTGACGGCAAGCTGGTGTGTGTCGAGCCGATGGCCAACTACAACAGTGAGCAACTGGTCACGCTGATGGTGGGCCGCGAACTGGGCGAGAAAATCGACCTGGGCCCGCGCACCATCGGCGCGCCGCTGTTGACGGTAAAAGGCCTGACCCGCTCGGACAAGGTCCGCGACGTGTCGTTTGAAGTGCGTGCCGGCGAAATCTACGGCATCTCCGGCCTGATCGGTGCGGGCCGTACGGAGTTGCTGCGCCTGATCTTCGGCGCCGACCTGGCCGACAGCGGCACCGTGGCCCTGGGCACACCGGCGCAAGTCGTCAGCATTCGCTCGCCCGTCGACGCGGTTGGCCATGGCATCGCCCTGATCACCGAAGACCGCAAGGGCGAAGGCCTGCTGCTGACCCAATCCATCGGCGCCAACATTGCCTTGGGCAACATGCCGAAGGTGTCCAGCGGTGGCCTGGTGAACAGTCGTGACGAAACGGCCTTGGCCAAGCGCCAGGTCGACGCCATGCGTATCCGCAGTTCCAGTCCAGCGCAGCTGGTGTCCGAGCTGTCGGGTGGCAACCAGCAGAAGGTGGTGATTGGCCGCTGGCTGGAGCGCGATTGCGCGGTGATGCTGTTCGATGAACCGACCCGAGGCATCGACGTCGGCGCCAAATTCGATATCTATGCGTTGCTCGGCGACCTGACCCGCCAGGGCAAGGCGCTGGTGGTGGTGTCCAGCGACCTGCGTGAGTTGATGCTGATCTGCGACCGCATCGGCGTACTTTCCGCCGGGCGCCTGATCGAGACCTTCGAGCGCGACAGCTGGACCCAGGACGAATTGCTTGCCGCTGCTTTTGCCGGCTATCAGAAACGTGATGCGCTGCTCAACGACGCAGCGCCTAGGAATACCCCATGAAAACCACTTCCTCCCCCGCAAAACGTGGCGGCAACTTCTATGGCCTGGGCACCTACCTGGGCCTGGCCGGCGCCTTGCTGGCGATGATTGCGCTGTTCTCGTTCCTGAGCGACCACTTCCTCTCGTACGACACCTTCAGCACCCTGGCCAACCAGATTCCCGACCTGATGGTGTTGGCAGTCGGCATGACCTTCGTGCTGATCATCGGCGGCATCGACCTGTCGGTAGGCTCCGTGCTGGCCCTGGCCGCATCGGCCGTCAGTGTGGCGATTCTCGGCTGGGGCTGGAGTGTGTTGCCGGCAGCCGTGCTGGGCATGGGCTGCGCCGCGTTGGCCGGGACCATTACCGGTTCGATCACAGTGGCCTGGCGGATCCCGTCATTCATCGTGTCCCTCGGCGTGCTGGAAATGGCGCGCGGCGTGGCGTACCAGATGACCGGCTCGCGTACCGCATACATCGGTGATTCGTTTGCCTGGCTGTCCAACCCGGTGGCCTTCGGCATTTCACCTTCGTTCATCATCGCGTTGCTGGTGATCATCGCCGCGCAGCTGGTGCTGACCCGTACCGTGTTCGGTCGCTACCTGATCGGCATTGGCACCAACGAAGAGGCCGTGCGCCTGGCGGGTATCAATCCCAAGCCCTACAAGATCCTGGTGTTCAGCCTGATGGGCCTGCTGGCGGGTGTGGCGGCGCTGTTCCAGATTTCGCGCCTGGAAGCGGCCGATCCCAACGCCGGTTCCGGCCTGGAGCTGCAAGTGATCGCTGCGGTAGTGATCGGTGGTACCAGCCTGATGGGCGGGCGTGGCTCGGTCATCAGTACCTTCTTCGGCGTGCTGATCATCTCGGTACTGGCGGCAGGGCTGGCGCAGATTGGCGCCACCGAGCCGACCAAACGTATCATCACCGGTGCCGTGATCGTGATCGCGGTGGTGCTCGATACTTACCGCAGCCAGCGCGCCAGTCGGCGAGCCTGAGCCATGGCAACGATCAAGGATGTGGCCGCGCTGGCGGGGATTTCCTACACCACGGTGTCTCATGTGGTGAACAAGACGCGCCCGGTCAGCGAGCCGGTACGGATCAAGGTCGAGGCGGCCATCAAGCAGCTCGACTATGTACCCAGTGCGGTCGCGCGCTCGCTGAAGGCCAAGACCACAGCCACCATCGGCCTGTTGGTGCCCAACAGCCTCAACCCGTATTTTGCGGAACTGGCCCGGGGCATCGAGGATTACTGCGAGCGTAACGGCTATTGCGTGATCCTCTGCAACTCCGACGATAATGCCGAAAAGCAGCGCAGCTACCTGAGGGTGCTGCTGGAAAAACGCATCGACGGCTTGATCGTGACCTCGGTGGGCGGCGACGACAGCGGCCTGGCGACAGGCCTCAAGGCGGTGCGCACGCCGATGGTCATCGTCGACCGTGCATTGGACGGGATCGATGTCGACCTGGTGCGCATCGACCATGAACAGGGCGCTTACCTGGCGACCCGGCACTTGCTCGATCTGGGTCATCGCGACATTGCCTGCATTGGTGGCCCGAGTCACACCCGCGTGGCGCAAATGCGGATGGCGGGTTACTACCGCGCCTTGGCCGAGGCGGGGCTCGAAGTGCCGGCCGGCCGTGTGCTGGAAAGTGATTTCACCAGTACCGGTGGTTACGCGGCCGCGGCGCAATTTCTGGCGGATAATCCCCCCAGCGCGATTTTTGCCGGCAACGACATGATTGGCTTCGGCGTCTTGCGCGCCGCTGCCGAACGTAATATCCGGGTGCCCGGTGAGCTGTCGGTGATCGGGTTTGATGATATCCAGATGAGCCAGTACGTGTACCCGGCGCTGACCACCGTGGGCCAGTCGATCCTGCAGTTGGGAGAGATGGCGGCCGAGCTTTTACTGCGACGAATTGCGACACCCCAATTGCCGATCGATCAGCGCATCGTGACGCCGAGTATTGTCCTGCGCGAGTCGACGGCGCCGTTGGCCGGTGTGTTTGCCCAATACCGCTGAACCGAATTGATGAGTACTGATGTATGCCAGCAAAAGTAGTGGTAATAGGCAGCCTGAACATGGACCTGGTCACCCGGGCCAGTCGGCTGCCCCGCGCCGGTGAAACTCTGATCGGCCAATCGTTTTCCACCGTTCCCGGCGGCAAGGGCGCGAACCAGGCGGTCGCTTCGGCGCGCCTCGGGGCTGAGGTCGCCATGGTCGGCTGCGTGGGCACCGATGCCTATGGCGCGCAATTGCGCGACGCGTTGCTGGTGGAGGGCATTGATTGCCAGGCCGTCAGCACCGTCGACGGTTCCAGCGGCGTGGCGCTGATCGTGGTGGATGACAGCAGCCAGAATGCGATCGTTATTGTCGCCGGTAGCAATGGCGAGCTGACCCCAGCCAAATTACAGGCATTTGACAGTGTGCTGCAGGCTGCCGACGTGATTGTCTGCCAGCTGGAAACGCCGATGGAGACTGTCGGCCATGCCCTCAAGCGCGGTCGCGAGCTGGGCAAGACGGTGATCCTGAACCCGGCGCCGGCCAGTGGTCCGCTGCCCGAGGATTGGTACGCCGCCATCGACTACCTGATTCCCAATGAAAGCGAAGCCTCGGCCTTGAGCGGTGTGGTGGTCGACTCGCTGGACAGCGCCAAGGCCGCCGCCACACGCCTGATCAAGGCCGGTGCTGGCAAAGTGATCATTACCCTCGGCTCCGAAGGCGCGTTGTTTGCCGATGGCCAAGGCTTCGAGCACCTGGTCGCGCCCAAGGTCAAGGCGGTCGATACCACGGCTGCCGGTGACACCTTCGTCGGCGGTTTCGCAGCCGCGCTGGCCAACGGCAGGAGCGAGGCCGAGGCCATTCGTTTCGGCCAGGTAGCCGCCGCGCTGTCCGTGACCCGCGCGGGTGCGCAACCCTCTATTCCCACATTGCATGACGTCCAAGGTTTTGTGCCCTCATGAAAAAGACTCCCTTGCTCAATATCGCGCTGTCGCGGGTGATCGCGTCCCTTGGCCATGGCGACATTCTGGTGATCGGTGATGCCGGCTTGCCGGTGCCGCCGGGTGTCGAGCTGATCGACCTGGCGCTGACCAAAGGCATTCCGGATTTCGTCAGTACCTTGCGCATCGTCCTCAGCGAGATGCAGGTGGAAAGCCACGTGCTCGCGGAAGAAATCCTGCTCAAGCAACCGCCGGCCCTGGCGGATCTCAATACCCTGACCGAACAGGCCGCCCTCGGCGAGCGCCGCCTGGTCAGCCATGAAGAGTTCAAGCAGCTCAGCCGCAAGGCGAGGGCGGTGGTGCGCACCGGCGAGTGCCAGCCCTACTGCAATATCGCGCTGGTTTCCGGCGTAACGTTCTAGAATTCCCCAACGACAAGGAGTGCGTCATGCAACGTGGTACCCAAACCCTGCGACACCTGTTCCGGAGTGTGCTGCTTTTGTCCGTGCTAACTGCTGCAAGCGCCCACGCGGCGGAAAAAATCGACCTGATCATCGACACCGATCCCGGTGCCGACGACGTGGTTGCCTTGCTGTTCGCCATGGCTTCGCCCGATGAACTGCAGATCCGCGCGCTGACCACCGTTGCCGGTAACGTGCGCCTTGACAAGACCTCCCGCAACGCACGCCTGGCCCGCGAATGGGCAGGGCGCGAGGACATCCCGGTATATGCCGGTGCACCGAAACCGATGCTGCGCACGCCGATCTACGCTGAAAACATCCATGGCAAGGAAGGTATCTCCGGCGTCACCGTGCATGAGCCGAAAAAAGGCCTGGCCGAAGGCAATGCCGTTGATTACCTGATCAAGACCCTCAGCACCGCCAAGCCCCACAGCATCACCATCGCCATGCTCGGTCCGCAGACCAACCTGGCGCTGGCATTGACCCAGGCGCCGGAGATCACTCAAGGCATCAAGGAAGTGGTGGTGATGGGCGGCGCGCACTTCAACGGCGGCAATATCACGCCGGTGGCCGAGTTCAACCTGTTCGCCGACCCGATCGCGGCCGAGATCGTGCTCAAGAGCGGCGTCAAGCTGACCTACCTGCCGTTGGACGTGACCCACAAGGTCCTGACCAGCGACGCACGCCTGAAGCAAATCGCTGCGCTGAACAACAACGCGAGCAAGGTGGTGGGCGATATTCTCAATGAATACGTCAAGGGCGATATGGAGCACTACGGCATCCCGGGCGGCCCGGTGCATGACGCTACCGTCATTGCCTACCTGCTCAAGCCTGCGCTGTTCAGCGGCCGTGAGGTCAACGTGGTGGTGGACAGCCGTGAAGGCCCGACCTTCGGCCAGACCATCGTCGACTGGTACGATGGCCTGAAACAACCGAAGAACGCGTTCTGGGTTGAAAATGGCGATGCCCAGGGCTTCTTCGATCTGCTGACCGAACGCCTTGGTCGCCTGAAGTAAACAGCCTGCCGGTCGACGTTCGTCGGCCGGGTCTTATTCGCGCTCGGGGTCTGGCGCCCCCATGTGATCGGCCGGGTATTTCTCGAATACCTGGCCGATGAATGCCTGCGCGGCCTGTGTGCCCAGTTCCTTGACCAGCAGGTCGATACCGATGATTGCCAACTCCTCCGGGCTGCCCGGGCTATAGGAGCTTTGCCCTTGGGGCCACTTGGCTTTGATGTCGGCGTGGATCGTGACGATGGTCATGGGTGTCTCGCGAGGCTGAAAGGCGGTTAGTGCGTTCTGCGTGTGGAGTTAACCATTTTGCGCCGTGTTTGGCACTGCTACTTAGGCATGAGGGGAGGGCTGTGCGACACTGTCCGCCTGTTTAATTGCCAGGGCAAACCGCGTGCAGATCGACTTGAACAACCCCGTCAACCTGACGCTGGACGCTGTGCGGCAGCTGCTTGCGTCCGCCAGTGACAACGTTCACACCCAATTGCGCGTTACCAATGCCGGCATTGCCTACATTTCTTCGGGCGTGGTGGGTGGCGTCGATATCGACGGCCTTCTGTTCCGCCTGGAGACCTGGGCGGCGGGTTCGGGTTATGTCGGCAACGTCGCAGCCAGCGACGAGGTGTGGGTGATGCAGATTTTCAACGCGCTCAAGCAGAACTGGCCAACGCCGCCGTTTGATTACATCGACATCTACTGAGTGCGTTCATATCTGGTGACGATTGATTCGCCAGCGCCCGGTGTCGACTCAGGCAGACTGGCCCACAGCCAATTGTGACAATTCTGAAACCAATCGGCCAAACCACGGTCGCACGATCTCTGTCCATTTTTTCTCAAAGGAGGCTTCATGCCTTGGAAGCTCGCATCATTCGGTACTTTGTTGGCTGCGCTCGCCTTGTCGGGTTGCAGCACCCCGGGTACCTCTGAGCCAGCCAAAGACACTGCCGTGACCGATGCTGGTCATAGCCGCTGTGAGGCGAAGGCTGCCGAGTTCGCAATCGGCCAGAAAGCTTCGCCACAATTGCTGGAACAGGCCCGTAGCCGCGCCGGAGCGCAGAACGCACGCATTCTCAAGCCAGATGACATGGTCACGCTGGAATACCGCTCCGATCGCCTGAACCTCAATACCGATGACAACCTTGTGATCAATCGGGTCAATTGCGGCTGATTGCTCCAGCGCTTTTCTCCAGGCCATAAAAAACCCCGTCACATGGACGGGGTTTTTTTAGTTCGGCGCAGAATTACTCTGGGCGAACCTGTGCAGCTTGCATACCCTTTTGGCCTTTCTCAGCCACGAAGGAAACGGTTTGGCCTTCTTTCAGGCTTTTGAAACCGTCGCTTTCGATAGCTTTGAAGTGTACGAACAGGTCGTCACCGCCACCTTGAGGAGTGATGAAGCCGAAGCCTTTTTCATCGTTGAACCATTTAACGGTGCCGGTTTGGCGATTAGACATGGTGTATCTCCAAGAAACATATATTTTCAGTAGTGCTGTGCTGCTCAGGCCAACTGGGCACACCGAGCTATCATAGTCGAAATGTTCGGCTTGGGAGCCCCCCCAAGGCATTGTTTGCTAATCAATCGCGTTGTGTTTCATGCCTTGGCTGGCTGAAAGCCCCGATCTACGGGGCTTTCAGGCGAAATATCAGCTGTTAAAAAAAGCCGTAAAAGCTGCGTAATTTGTGAGAAATGGCAGTTTTCATGGCGATTTCTGGTCCTTCAGCCGGTCTGGCAGGGTGTAAAAATTACTTTTTCTTCACGACTTTGCAGGACGAAATAGCCGTCACAGCTTTGGTCTTGAGCGCGGGATCTGCGTTCTGGTTGGTCATGAGTTCCTTGATTTCGGCACTGCTCAATTCGGCATTGATTTTGTCCGCGCCACATTCACAGTGGTCTTTGGCGGTTTTGGCATCAACACTTTGCTGGGCGGCTGCGCTGCAATCCTTGATGAAGCTGTCCCGCGCACCGGCAGGCCAGTTCGACGGGGCTGCGGCGTGCGCACCCAGGGACATGAGGGTCAGGGATGCAGCAAGGGCGAAAGTCGAGGTAAAACGCATAATCAAATGCTCCTGGAGTCGTGGACGAACGGCGATTCTCGGTGTGTTTGAGGGTTGCCGTACAGTTCAAGTTCACTTTTGCCCTTAAAAGCCGGGAATTTTCGTTTCCTGAAGCGGCTTCGGCGCCATGACCGTTCATCTGTGCTAGCATCTTTCGCTTGGCTATTTTCCGGCGCGCCCTATGCCGCCTTGCCAAGGTCTTTTTTGTTTAACTCCAGTCACTCTGGTTCGATTATCGGTTGGCCGAAAGGCTCCTGCCGCTGTAAGGCAGGCGTTCATCACTGAACGGCCTGGTATTGGATCTTGTACTGGCTCATCCCAACCCACGTGACCTTTGGTAGGGGTCACCACTAGGAGAGGAGGCGCCATGCCAACTATTACTCTTCCCGACGGCAGTCAACGTTCATTCGATCATTCGGTTTCCGTAGCCGAGGTCGCCGCATCCATTGGTGCCGGCCTGGCCAAGGCCACCGTGGCCGGCAAGGTCGACGGCAAGCTGGTTGACGCCAGCGACCTGATCACCGGCGATGCCAGCCTGCAAATCATCACGCCCAAGGATCAAGAGGGGCTGGAGATCATTCGCCACTCTTGCGCGCACCTGATTGGCCATGCGGTCAAACAGCTGTACCCAACCGCGAAGATGGTCATCGGCCCGGTCATCGACGAAGGCTTCTATTACGACATCGCCTACGAGCGTCCTTTCACCCCGGACGACCTGGCGGCTATCGAACAGCGCATGCACGCGCTGATCGAAAAAGATTACGACGTCATCAAGAAAGTCACTCCGCGTGCCGAAGTGATCGACGTGTTCACCGCCCGCGGCGAAGACTACAAGCTGCGCCTGGTGGAAGACATGCCGGACGAGCAGGCCATGGGCCTGTATTACCACGAAGAATATGTCGACATGTGCCGTGGCCCGCATGTGCCGAACACACGCTTCCTCAAGTCGTTCAAGCTGACCAAGCTGTCCGGTGCCTACTGGCGCGGTGACGCGAAGAACGAACAACTGCAGCGGATCTACGGCACTGCCTGGGCTGACAAGAAGCAGCTGGCGGCCTACATCCAGCGCATCGAAGAAGCCGAAAAACGCGACCATCGCAAGATCGGCAAGCGCCTGAACCTGTTCCACCTCCAGGAAGAAGCGCCGGGCATGGTGTTCTGGCACCCGAACGGCTGGACCCTGTACCAGGTGCTCGAGCAGTACATGCGCAAGGTTCAGCGCGACAACGGCTACCTGGAGATCAAGACGCCGCAAGTCGTCGACCGCAGCCTGTGGGAGAAATCCGGGCACTGGGCCAACTACGCCGACAACATGTTCACCACCCAGTCGGAAAACCGCGACTACGCCATCAAGCCGATGAACTGCCCGTGCCACGTACAGGTGTTCAACCAGGGCCTGAAGAGCTACCGCGAGTTGCCGATGCGCCTGGCCGAGTTCGGTGCCTGCCACCGTAACGAGCCATCGGGTGCACTGCACGGCATCATGCGCGTGCGCGGCTTCACTCAGGATGACGCCCACATCTTCTGCACCGAAGAGCAGATGCAGGCCGAATCCGCTGCGTTCATCAAGCTGACCATGGACGTGTACCGCGATTTCGGTTTCACCGAAGTCGAGATGAAGCTGTCCACTCGTCCGGAAAAACGCGTCGGTTCCGACGAACTGTGGGATCGCGCCGAAGCTGCACTGGCCGCAGCGCTGGACAGTGCGGGGCTTGCATACGACTTGCAGCCGGGCGAGGGCGCGTTCTACGGTCCGAAGATCGAGTTCTCGCTGAAAGATTGCCTTGGTCGCGTCTGGCAGTGTGGTACCCTGCAGCTCGATTTTAACCTGCCGATCCGTCTGGGAGCCGAATACGTCTCCGAAGACAACAGCCGTAAGCACCCGGTTATGCTGCACCGGGCGATCCTCGGCTCGTTCGAACGGTTCGTCGGGATCCTGATCGAGCACTACGAGGGTGCATTCCCTGCGTGGCTGGCTCCGACCCAGGCAGTGATCATGAATATCACTGATAAACAGGCAGATTTTGCCGCTGAAGTTGAAAAAACTCTCAATGAAAGCGGATTTCGTGCCAAGTCCGACTTGAGAAATGAAAAGATCGGCTTTAAAATCCGCGAGCATACTTTGCTCAAGGTTCCCTATCTTTTGGTTATCGGAGATCGGGAAGTCGAGATGCAGACTGTCGCTGTGCGTACTCGTGAAGGTGCTGACCTGGGCTCGATGCCCGTCGCCCAGTTCGCTGAGTTCCTCGCGCAAGCGGTTTCCCGGCGTGGTCGCCCAGATTCGGAGTAATTATTATTAAGCGTGAAATGAGACAAGATAAACGAGCTGCACCGAAAGCCCCGATCAACGAGAATATCTCGGCACGCGAGGTTCGGTTAATTGGCGCTGACGGCGAGCAGATTGGCATCGTCTCGATTGATGAAGCGCTTCGTATTGCTGAAGAGTCCAAATTGGACCTGGTGGAAATCTCCGCCGACGCAATCCCACCCGTTTGCCGGGTGATGGACTACGGCAAGTCGATCTTCGAGAAGAAGAAGCAGATTGCCGCGGCGAAGAAGAACCAGAAGCAGATTCAAGTAAAAGAAATCAAGTTTCGTCCAGGGACGGAGGAAGGGGATTACCAGGTAAAACTGCGCAACCTGGTACGTTTCCTGAGTGATGGGGACAGGGCCAAGGTATCCTTGCGATTCCGCGGCCGTGAGATGGCCCACCAGGAGCTGGGGATGGAACTCCTCAAGCGGGTTGAAGCTGACCTGCTCGAGTACGGTTCGGTCGAACAGCATCCTAAGATGGAAGGACGCCAGCTTATTATGGTCATCGCCCCGAAAAAGAAGAAGTAATCAATAGGGCACGGCAGGCCTTCTGATTATGTTTATCAACTGAATGCGGAGTACCGAACATGCCAAAGATGAAAACTAAAAGTGGTGCTGCTAAGCGGTTTCTGAAAACTGCTAACGGTATCAAGCACAAGCACGCTTTCAAGAGCCACATCCTGACTAAAATGTCGACCAAGCGTAAGCGTCAACTGCGCGGTAGCAGCTTGCTGCATCCGTCTGACGTGGCAAAAGTCGAGCGCATGCTGCGCCTTCGTTAATTTTAGTCAAGAATAGAGGAAGTAACTCATGGCTCGTGTAAAGCGTGGCGTCATGGCGCGTAAGCGCCACAAGAAAATTCTGAAACTTGCTAAAGGCTACTACGGCGCGCGTTCACGCGTATTCCGTGTTGCCAAGCAAGCGGTTATCAAGGCTGGCCAATACGCCTACCGTGACCGTCGTCAGAAAAAACGTCAGTTCCGCGCTCTGTGGATCGCTCGTATCAACGCTGGTGCACGTGTTAACGGTCTGTCCTACAGCCGTTTCATCGCTGGCCTGAAAAAAGCGTCCATCGAGATCGACCGTAAGGTTCTGGCTGATCTGGCAGTGAACGAAAAAGCGGCGTTTGCTGCGATTGTCGAGAAAGCTAAAGCCACCTTGGCTTAAGTACCCCCGACAGTCACCCTGGGTCGCTTCCGCGGCCCACGGTGTTAAACGTCTTAAATAGGGGAAGAGCCTTCAAGCTCTTCCCCTATTTTGTATCTGGAGTCTGTACATGGAAAACCTGGATGCGCTGGTCTCTCAAGCACTAGAGGCTGTGCAAAGCGCAGAAGATATCAATGCCCTGGAGCAAATCCGGGTTCACTACCTTGGCAAAAAGGGTGAATTGACTCAGGTGATGAAGACCCTGGGGAATTTGCCGGCTGAAGAGCGTCCGCAAGTCGGTGCGCTGATCAACGTGGCCAAGGAGCGTGTTACAGAGGTTCTCAATGCGCGCAAGGCGTCGCTCGAGGAGGCCGATCTTGCGGCCAAGCTCGCCGCCGAATCCATTGACGTGACCCTGCCTGGCCGTGGCCAGACCTCGGGCGGCCTGCATCCGATTACCCGGACTCTGGAACGTATCGAGCAGTTCTTCACCCACATCGGCTACGGCATTGCCGAAGGCCCTGAGGTCGAAGACGACTATCACAACTTCGAGGCGCTCAACATCCCAGGCCACCACCCGGCCCGGTCGATGCATGACACCTTCTATTTCAACGCGAACATGCTGCTGCGCACCCATACCTCGCCGGTACAGGTCCGCACCATGGAATCGCAGAAGCCGCCGATCCGCATCGTCTGCCCAGGCCGTGTGTATCGCAGCGACTCCGATATCACCCACTCGCCGATGTTCCACCAGGTCGAAGGCCTGCTGGTTGATCGCGACATCAACTTCGCCGACCTCAAAGGCACCATCGAAGAGTTCCTGCGGGTGTTCTTCGAGAAGGAGCTGGCGGTACGTTTCCGTCCTTCATTCTTCCCGTTCACCGAGCCATCCGCTGAAGTCGATATGGAATGCGTGATGTGCAGCGGTAAAGGCTGCCGCGTCTGCAAACAGACCGGCTGGCTGGAAGTGATGGGTTGCGGCATGGTTCACCCCAACGTGCTGCGCATGTCCGGGATCGACCCGGAAGAATTCTCGGGCTTTGCCTTCGGCATGGGCGTTGAGCGTCTGGCCATGCTGCGTTACGGCGTGAACGACTTGCGTCTGTTCTTCGACAACGACTTGCGGTTCCTCGCGCAATTTCGCTAGTCGTAACGGATCTTTAGGAGAGCAGGATGAAATTCAGTGAACAATGGCTGCGTGGCTGGGTAAGCCCGCAGGTAAGTCGCGACGAGCTGGTTGCTCGTCTGTCGATGGCCGGCCTTGAGGTCGATAGCGTTACGCCGGCCGCCGGTGTTTTCAGTGGCGTGGTAGTGGGCGAGGTGCTGAGCACCGAGCAACACCCGGACGCTGACAAGTTGCGTGTGTGCCAGGTCAGCAACGGCGCGGAAACCTTCCAGGTCGTGTGCGGAGCGCCAAACGTGCGCCCGGGCCTGAAAATTCCGTTCGCCATGATCGGTGCCGAGCTGCCAGGCGACTTCAAGATCAAGAAGGCCAAGCTGCGTGGCGTTGAGTCCAACGGCATGCTGTGCTCCCAGGCGGAACTGCAGGTCGGTGAAGGCAACGATGGCCTGATGGAACTGCCGTCCGATGCGCCAGTGGGCCAGGACATCCGTGTCTACCTGGAACTGGAAGACGCCAGCATCGAGGTCGACCTGACCCCGAACCGTGGCGACTGCCTGTCGCTGGCGGGCCTGGCGCGTGAAGTCGGCGCACTGTACGCCGCGAACGTGGCCCGCCCGGTGGTTGCAGCGGTACCTGCCGTGCACGACGAAGTGCGTTCGATCGAAGTGCTCGCCCCCAATGCCTGCCCACGTTACCTGGGTCGCGTGATCCGTAACGTCGACCTGTCCAAGCCAACCCCACTGTGGATGGTTGAGCGCCTGCGCCGTTCCGAAGTGCGCAGCATCGACGCTGCCGTCGACATCACCAACTACGTGATGCTGGAACTGGGCCAACCGCTGCACGCCTTCGATCTCGCCGAAATCAACGGCGGCATCCGCGTGCGCATGGCCGAGGAAGGCGAGAAGCTGGTACTGCTCGACGGCCAGGAAGTCAGCCTGCGTGCCGACACCCTGGTGATCGCTGACCATTCCCGCGCCCTGGCGATTGCCGGCGTGATGGGGGGTGAGCACAGTGGCGTGTCCGCAACCACTCGCGACATCTTTCTCGAAAGCGCTTTCTTCGATCAGATCGCCATCGCTGGCAAGGCCCGTTCCTACGGCCTGCACACCGACGCCTCGCACCGCTACGAGCGTGGCGTGGACTGGCAGCTGGCCCGTGAAGCCATGGAGCGCGCCACTGGGCTGCTGCTGGAAACCACTGGCGGCGAAGCCGGCCCGATCATCGAAACCGTCAGCGAACAGCACCTGCCGTCGGTTGCACCGATCATCCTGCGCGCCAAGGCCGTTGAGCAAATGCTCGGCCTGGTGATCGAGCCGGTTGAAATCGAGCGCCTGCTGTCGGCACTCGGCCTCGGCATCTCGGCCGGTGAAGCAGGGCAGTGGCACGTAGAAGTGCCAAGCCATCGCTTCGATATCAGCCTGGAAGTCGACCTGATCGAAGAACTGGCCCGCCTGTACGGCTACAACCGCCTGCCGGTTCGTTACCCGCAAGCGCGCCTGGCGCCGCAGCCGAAAGCCGAAGCCCGTGCACACCTGCCGGAACTGCGTCGCCTGCTGGTTGCCCGTGGTTATCAGGAAGCGGTGACCTACAGCTTCATCGATCCAAAGCAATTCGAACTGTTCAACCCGGGTGTCGAGCCGCTGTTGCTGGCTAACCCGATCTCCAACGACATGGCCGCCATGCGCTCGTCGCTGTGGCCGGGTCTGGTTAAGGCGCTTTCCCACAACCTGAACCGTCAGCAAGACCGCGTGCGGATGTTCGAAAGCGGGCTGCGTTTTGTCGGTCAGCTGGATGGCCTGAAACAAGAGCCGATGCTGGCTGGCGTGGTTTGCGGCAGCCGCTTGCCTGAAGGCTGGGCACAGGGCCGTGACACCGTCGACTTCTTCGACGTCAAGGCCGATGTGGAAGCGGTGCTGGGCTTTGCCGGTGCGCTGGATGCCTTCACTTTCACCCCTGGCAAACACCCGGCGTTGCACCCGGGCCAGACCGCACGTATCGAACGTGAAGGTCGCCTGGTGGGCTTCGTTGGCGCGATTCACCCGGAACTGTCGAAAACCTTGGGGCTGGACCGTCCAGTCTTCGTTTTTGAGCTAGTCTTGGCTGAAGTGGCCTCGGGCAAAATGCCTAAATTCAGCGAGTTGTCGCGTTTCCCTGAAGTACGACGTGATCTGGCGCTGATTGCCGATCAAGGTGTTGCGGCCAGTGCTGTTCTGGACGTAATCCGTGAAAATGCAGGGGAATGGCTGACAGACCTCAGGCTATTTGACGTTTATCAGGGTAAAGGCATTGATCCGCATAGAAAAAGCCTTGCAGTTGGCTTGACCTGGCAGCATCCATCGCGCACTCTTAATGACGATGAGGTGAATACGACGACGCAAAATATCCTCACCTCGCTCGAACAAAGGTTGAACGCCACGTTAAGGAAGTGACGTATGGGGGCTTTGACGAAAGCTGAGATGGCGGAACGTCTGTATGAAGAGCTGGGCCTGAACAAGCGCGAGGCCAAGGAATTGGTCGAGCTGTTCTTTGAAGAAATCAGGCACGCACTTGAAGACAACGAACAGGTCAAATTGTCCGGTTTCGGCAATTTTGACCTGCGGGACAAACGCCAGCGGCCTGGCCGCAATCCAAAAACGGGAGAAGAAATCCCGATCACGGCTCGCCGTGTGGTCACCTTTCGTCCAGGGCAGAAGTTGAAGGCCCGAGTTGAGGCTTATGCTGGAACCAAGTCATAACGACGAACTGCCCGTCATCCCAGGCAAACGCTACTTCACCATTGGTGAAGTCAGCGAGCTTTGTGCGGTAAAGCCGCACGTGCTGCGCTATTGGGAGCAGGAGTTTCCTCAACTCAACCCCGTCAAACGCACCGGGAACCGTCGGTATTATCAGCGCCAGGATGTGCTGATGATCCGACAGATCCGTGCGTTGCTGTACGACCAGGGGTTCACCATCAGCGGCGCGCGCCAGCGTATGTCCGGTGATGAAGCCAAAGACGACACCACCCAATACAAGCAAATGATCCGCCAGATGATCTCCGAACTCGAAGATGTGCTGGTGGTTTTGAAGAAGTAATTCCGGCTTTTAAAATACTTCCACATTTCAAAAGCTTGCGGTATATTCCTGATCGCTTCGTTGCGAAGCGAACCCAGTAACACGCCTAGTCGGGGCGTAGCGCAGTCCGGTAGCGCACTAGCATGGGGTGCTAGGGGTCGAGTGTTCGAATCACTCCGTCCCGACCATTATTCCTGAGTAAAATCAGACACTTAAGCCGATCAGATGGATCGGCTTTTTTGTGCCTGCGCAAAACCCGCGCAAAACTGGCGCAAAACTACCCTGTAATTTCGCTGATATTCAGGTCCGGAATCGCCTCGGACCAGATGATTTCCTCGTGGTCTCGCTGGTAATTCCTGGTCATGCCCTCGCTCGCATGGCCTGCGACCTTCTGCCCATCCTTTCCTGCTTTCTTGTACAAGTGCAGCGACAGCGCCCGCACTTCATGGAAGCCTGGCATCTCCTCCTCCCTCCATCCCGCGTAGCAGTTCGCAGCCTCTCTGGCCTCCTTGAATGCCCGCGTCAAATACCTCTCTTCAACCTTCGTCCAGTGGTCCTTTGTCTGTGCCTGCTTCTGTTTAAGCCGATCTGGTTTACGGTGCACCAAGTACGGCGAGACGACATCGTCGCGGCACCGGCTGATGACCGCTTGAAGCTCCGGCGTCACTCGAAAGCGAATCCAGGCGGCATCGCTGGCCTTGGCCGTTTTCTTTTGGACCACATACAGGAAGCCTTCTCGAACTCCGTCAAAGCGCATATCCAGGATGTCGGTGCGGCGTTGAGCGGTGATTAGGGCCAGGTCGATTGCATTCTGTAGCCAGGCTGGCGACTTCTCCCTGATTGCTTTCAGCCCCTCTGTGGTGTGCCGCTTGCGTTGTTTCTTCTCAATCCGATTGATGGTGCTGGCCGCTGGGTTATCCGGGCACAAGCCTTTGGCTGCTGCGTGGTTGAAAATGTCGATCAGCAGCGCCCTGGACTGGTTCGCCGATCGCGGCGTAATGGCGTCCAGCATTTCCGCGATCATGCGGATCGTGATCTGGTCGACCGCTTTGCCTTCGAACTGTTTCCGGAATCGGCGGAAGTGCACGGCATAAAGCCCCAGAGTTCCTTTTGCTAGCTCACGCGGGGGCAGTACGTCGCGCTCGTAGGTATCGAGGAAGGAGGCGAACGATTCCGATGATACGGAGAGAACGGCACCGACCAGGTCAGCGCCACGCATGAACTCCAGGTTCAGTTGTTTTGCAGCATCGATCGCTTTGATGCGGTCGCTGCCGAACTGGAACCACTTTCCATCGGTAGGCCGGCGGTAGCGATAAGTTGAGCGCCGCGCATCGAAGTACAGGTTCTGCGGGAGGTTCTTATTCGCTTTGTTCCTCGGCCGAGGCACCATCATGCAGCTCCTTTTAATACCATCGCCACCAGGTCGTTGCCGTCAGAGCGGCAGAAGGCGATCCAGTCAACGTACCAGAGCTTCCCAATCTGCTCGCCCGGCACCATGCCGTTTCGGATGTAATTGCGAATTGCCTGCGAGCAAGGCGGGGTGCCGTTTTCACCCCAGCGCCGACGTTGGAATTCGCTGATTTTTATGAGCTCTTTTCGCATGCCTACCTCCCTTCGTTTTGCGATCTCATGCTTACCCACGACCGGCACTCCGCATGAAGTGATCAGCCAGTACCCGGCGAGCGTCGATGCCGCACGATGCCGATATGGCGTATATCTGGCCGAAGGTGGTATCCCTGTGCTGCAGGGCGTTGAACAGTTCGATCAGGCGCTGGCCCACCGGCCCGTTGCTGCGGCTCATAGCTGGAACCCCTTTTTCTGCGGGGGCGGAGTGGTGGGCAATTGCCCTTTTCCCCCCTCGATGTTCGCTAGAGAAGCCCGTCCCGCCAGGCTTTCGTCGTTGGTGGTGCTGGTGGGCGTCTGTAGGAGCGAACTGTCTGGCAAGCAGCTGATGCCGGTATTGTTCAGTATCCAGCAAGTGACGCCGCGCACGCTGTCGTGCTGGACGTCGATCAGTTGCTCGCCGGCGCTGGCCAGGCCGGAGATCAGCATGAGGACCGTGGTGATTATTGGCTTCATGCGCGAGCCTCCGCTGCGATCATCGCCAGTTTTGCCAGCAGGTCGTCGGTGCGACCGTAGAAGCGGCCAGTGTCCTCATTGATGAACTGGCCCAGCACCTCGGCCACAGCTGGGCTGGCGGTCAGGCCGTGCAGATCTGCCTGGGCAGCAACTGGTGCGTCACTGGCCGGCGAATGCACAAAAGCTTCAGCCTTGATCTGCAGCACCTTCACCGGGCGGATGCCCTTGCACTGACTAACCCAGTTGCTGTCGGGATAGCTCCACGGGAGCATATGCATGCACCAGGCTGTGGCCGATCCTTCCTTCTGCGTGCTGGACCAGTAGGTGTGGGTGCACGCGAATGCGTTGGGAGCATCCTTGTCGTTGCCGAACCCGCCTTGACGGCCCCAGTCTTCAAGCTGGAGCAGGTTCGACCGGAGCAGGTTCAGCTCTTCAATGGCGGGAAGGTGCCAGCCCCAGGAGCCGCGCACGTTCATACCCAATACCTTGCGGGCAATGGCGCTGCCTTCCTCTGCCATAGCCTTGGTGTTGGCCATGCCGTCGTAACGGCTTTGGGTGCCGCGGATTCGAGGCTTAGGCCCTTCCTGATCCCACCAGTGAGCGGTGGTCTCAAACTTGCGACCGGAGTCGATTAGCGCGAACTCAGCGCCATCGAAGTAGATCCGGCCCGCGTAGAAGCCGCCAGCGAATGGTTGGCCGATGGCGGGCAAAGCGGCGGGGGATATTAGACGGCGCTTCATGCCTGCATATCCGCGCCGACGAAGAGCGATCTCATAACACGGTCAAGCTCGGTGTCGAGGTCGTCCTTAACGAGCAAATTGCCGTAGATATCTCGCACCGTGATCGGTAGCGCCAGATTGAATGCGACGTCGCGCAAGAACTCATAGCGACGGGCATTCGCTGCGAGCTCTACGCGCTCGTCGATGTGCATCGACTCGGCGACCGCAACAAAACCCTCGGCTGCTGAACTCTCCTTCGCGCTATCTGCAAGACCAAGCATCGCGAAGATGCCGTACATTCCTGCAGAAAGCGCAATCATCAAAAACGCAAACATAGCGTTTTCACCACATGAAGGGCTGACGATGTCAGGCGCAGTCTCAGTGAGCGCTGCGCTTATAACGGTGGCCACAGTTGCTCCAACGATGATGTTTCGGAGCAACCTCCAGATGTTGAGTTTTTTACGTTCCATGTCCAGCTCCTACTGTTGATTGAGGATTTAGGTTTGAGTTGAGAACCGGCAAGGCTGGCCTTTTTCAGGCCGAACGAATCCCTGCCGCGCTTTTGGCTTTCGCAAAATATGTTTGATTAACGTCTAGGTTGTTGCTGAATCAGGCCAGGAACACGCCATCGTGCTCGGTGCCGGATTGCTTCGGATCTGGAGGGCAGGATCGAATCAGGCCGCGCCGATAGGCCTCCATCACCAGTCCACGAATGCTGCGCACGCCCAGCTTGAACTTCGCGTCGTCCAAACGCTTTGAGACGGTCCCTGGAGTGATGCCCATCAGCCGTGCGATCTCTTTAGCGGTCAAGTCTGCTGCCGCGTAGAGAGTGGCTTCCAGCTCTCGGGGGGCAAGGCCTTGGCCCAGTGTTCCTTCCCATTTGCCGGCGGTGATGGTGATCATGATGGTTGCTCCATACGGGGTCTCGATGGGATTAACATTACTTGCGGTTTTATTTAGTGTCAACACCAGCGGTTTTATTTATTTTGCGGTGTTGCCCATCGCACGCACCTGCGGTTTTTTTTTGGCGAAAAAAAAGCCGCTCAGGGCGGCTTTGGTTTTGCGAAGACAACTACCTGGCGAACATTCCCCACCAGAATACGTGTCCTATGAGCGATATTTGCTGGTGCTGAATGTCCTGATAGGTGTAGTCCTCGTCGGGATACTCGTCGCGGTTGAAGCTGCGGAATCGCAGGCCGGTGGGTAGCCTATAAAGCTGCTTCACGCGCAGCTGCCCGTTGTGGTTAATTGCGTACAGATCGCCATCGACCACGTCTCCGAGGGATGTTTTGCCTGTGTTTACACCAACTGTTGCTCCGTCGCGAAGCACCGGAAACATGCTGTTTCCGCGCACAGTTACACAGCGTGCGTTGGAAAACTGCACGTTGTTATTTCGCAAATCACGTTTGGCGAATCTCAGAAGTGAGGAGTCATTATCCTCAATGGAGTATCGACCAGACCCGGCGTCAAGCTCGACCTCCCTGAGAAATGGGACGTAAACCTCATCGTCACTGAGGGGGGTGGCATCGTCCCAAACCTTGATAGGGCTTAGCGATACTCCCTCATCAATATTCTCCGGCGTTGCATCGGTCGCTACGTTGATTTTCGCCAAACGCTCGATGGTGCCGGCGATTCTCGGGCTAAAAGAAGACACCGGCTCTTTCAGCAGGCTGGAGAATCTGGCAGCGCTCATTACATTCAAGGCGTTCAAGCCATTTAAGTACATGCTGATCGCCGTTTGGGACATACCAAACGCCTCTGCGACTTTCTCCTGGCTCAGGCCAAGCTCTTTCTTCTTCGCGTTATAGATCCGCTTGAGTGCGTTGCACTCCGCGAGTTCGGTGTCTGTGAGCAGTCTTTTCTTCATCCCGCAAGCCTATAACCTTCGGTGTTGAAAAACAAAAAACCTGCGGTGTTTACAATAAAAACACCGCAGGTTATCTTTCGCGGCATGTGCCAATTCTAGGTGAGCCCATGATGCCCATCCTCCTCAGTGACTTTGTGTCTGATCGCGGTCAGGACGAAGCAGCAAGAATCTTAGGTTCCAGTCAGACCACGATCAGCAAGGCTCTCAAGTCCGGTCGTTTAATTTTGGTTTCTGAGCGCGCTCCGGGTGTTTTTTCTGCCCTGGAGTTCAAAGGGTTCCCATCCGGTGGGAGCCGGGAAAAAGCTCGCCTCGACCTTGAAGACATTGTGGGTCAAGTCAGTGCTGTTGGGCAGACTGCTATCGCTGCTGTGAATTCATCCAGTACTCAACCTGGTGTTTCTCAGTGACGGCTGCTCCCTCCGACATCCCTCCGGAGGCGTTTCCGAAGATGGCAGGTTTTCGCATGCGAAAACTTCATTTCCGCGCATGCGCGGGTGCCATATTCGCCAAAGTAAATGGCGTATCGGGCAAGTTTTATATTTTCAATCAATCGCTTAGCCGTTGCGGGGCAGTCGCCCAGCACTACTTAGATATGAGTTCCACTTTAGGAGGACGCGATATGCGCGCCCAGGCATCTATTTCCGCCGCCCAACCAGGGTAGGCAGCGAACCTCTCAGGGGAGGGGTCGCATATTTTTGTGTCGTGTAACGATGGGTTGGACCTGAAAGACACGCACAAAAAAGCCCGCTGTTGGAGGCGGGCTTCTTTACCAGCGCTTGGTTGGACAAGCGTTTAAGTACTTCTTCGTCTGTTGGAGGACGAGTTCATGCACCCGAAAAATAGCACTGCCCAACAAACTGCGCAAGAGAGCCTGACAACTGAAGTCGGTTTTTGCGAAACCCCTATTGATAACAAGGGGGAGTACATGCTCCAAGTCGTTCCCGGTATCTGCTCCCGTGACGCAATTCAGCAGGCGCGCACCCTCGCTTCTGGCCTCGGCCAGATCTGCCAGCACATGCACGAGAGCCTGAACTATGGCGAGATGGTTTATTGCGACGGTATGGCCACTTTGAAATTTGTGGCCGATAGCGTCAGCGCACTCCTATGGTCTGTTCAGCGCGGTCTCCCCTCGGAAATTGAGAGTTCAGGGGGTGGCCAATGAAGCCTCCAATGTGGAATCAGTTATTGGTCGACGTTGAGCGCGAGTTTCCAGCTTGCTCAGCAAGGGGCGCGAAACTCACGCCTGATCAGGTTGAGCGGCTTCAAGCCGTGGAAAACGCCAACGACAACTTCCAGATCAGCACGCTGCACGGTGTTGCGGCTATCGGCGAACTCATCGCGAACGCCGCGAACCGCAACGAATTGAGCGAAGAAGTCGCAATGAGTGCTGGCTGGCTCATCAACTCGCTTGCGCTGCTTTCGATGTCTATGGCCGAAGCCGGCGCTGCCGCTGCATACAAGCTGCAGAACCTCCCCCACCAGGGAGCTGCCAAATGACCGAGCAAATACCAACCCTGCAACAGGCGGCTCAAGAGGCCGAGTTCCAGCTGTGCGCGGCCAAAGATGTGCTCGAATGGCAGCACGCATTGATCAAGGCTATCCACCTAGACCACCTGCACGACGGCGGAAAAGGAATTGGCGTCTTGTTTGAGGTGGCGAAGTACTTCAACGATACCGGCTTTGGCGGAGTTTATAGCGCTATCGACCAATTCAAGGAGCTTGGCGAATCCGCGCCACAAAACACGCAACCCGAAAACGTGGCGCGGGAAAGTGGAGGTGATCAATGAGCACAATCACCATCCACCAGACCCAGCTGCCCATCGTTGAGTATCGCGGCCAGCGTGTCGTCACGCTCGCCATGATTGACCAGGTGCATGAGCGTCCAGAGGGAACCGCCAAGCGGAACTTCAACGAGCACCGCACCCGCTTAATTGATGGCCAGGACTTTCAGCTCATTACCGCAGGGCAAAAGGACGAATTTCGTTCCTTTGGTTTGGATGTGCCAAACCGCGGTTTGATCGTCCTGACCGAGCAAGGCTACCTGATGCTGGTCAAGTCGCTGACTGATGATCTGGCGTGGACCGTCCAGCGGCAGTTGGTGAACAGCTACTTCCGGCCTCAACCTTTCGCTGTGCCGCAAACCCGGGCAGAAGCGATGCGCCTAGCAGCTGACCTTGAGGAGCAGAACGAAGTTCTTTCGCTTGAGAACAAGCAGCAGGCCGACACGATCGCCAGCCTGGAAAGCCTGTTCATGACCGGTGAGACCCCGACGCAGTTCTGCAAACGGCTGAACGGCGTCAATTGCTCCCAGGTGAACAGCTCACTGTTGCGCCTGGGCTGGATCTATAACGCTGCGACAGATGAGAACAGCAAGCCCCGCTACAGGGTGGCCAGCCGCGTTCGTGACCGGTACCTGACGGAAAGGCCTCGGAAGATCAGCGCCGAAGGCGTTGACTCGTTCATCAAATACGACCTGATTCTGCTGCTCGACGGCGCTTGCCGCTTGCATCAGCTCTACATGAAAGGCGATCTCACCATGAAATCGAAATGGGATGGCCGGCACACCCTGGCCAAGTACGACGGGGGCGATGCTCAATGACCAAAACTACCGAATCTCCATCGACCCAGACCGTGGAAATTATCAACGAGGCCCACTTCGAAAAGTTCGAAGACGCGGCACTGTTGTTGATGTCTTTCGAAAAACTGGCTGATGCAGTCGAGGTTGTTTCTGAGGGGGGCGAAATCCACGAGCGAGACGACACCCATGTGGGAATGATGGAGGCCTGCATGGCGCTAGCTGTGATGTTCAGGCGCAGAACCGGGCATGACGTACAGACTGTCTCGACAGATCATCTGGATCAAGAAAGGCAGTGCTTGCTGGGCGGGTCTGAGATTAAGTCGTTGCCAATCCCACTTAGGCCAACCCCGTGCGCTCCTCTACCGAAAACGGCGTTCATGGGCATACCGGACCTCAGTTTGGCCTGGGCTGGCTTCAATTACGTCAGCAGAGTGCATGAGCATATCAAGCGCAACTCACCTCATCTGGTGGAGCTTGACCTCGCCCGCGCGCATTCGCTTGATGCCATGAACGCACTCAGCTTGCTGATCGAGAATCTGACTGGTGCAGCTCCGGGCAGCGCTGGAGACGACTTGACCAAGGCCAATGCCCCGGGTTCGGAGACTCTTCAATGAACACACTGAAACCAACTGACCTGCTGGAACTGGTCGACGTGAAACCAGAACCAGAGCTGCCGCCGAATTGGCTCAACGTGGTCGCTCGCGAGAAGCTTGGACAGCCGCCGGAATGGCGGTGGTGCAAGTTCGAGATGATCGGCGACACCCACGACTGTGTGGTCGAGGGCGGTGTTCCGCGACGGCTCAAGAGTGGCGAGCGCAAGGGTCAACTGACCTGGCGCGACTGCTCGATCACAAAGTGCGTGGTTACCCAAGCTGAGCACGATCAGGCCAAAGCCGATTACGAGGTCGAGACCGGTAAGTGCCACGATTGCGCGGGTTCCGGCATGTGGCTTTCGGGTTGGGTCTGCGACACCGGCAACCGGTTTAAGCCGTGTCCGCGCTGCAATGCCACCGGAAAGGCCAAGGAGGTACAGCTATGACCACTCCACTGGAATCAACCACTGCAATCGCATCAGTACAGCCAGGCACCAGCGAAGTAGTAGCCGGTCCCTGGCCCAACTATTCCAATTGCCGTCACCTGCCTGAGCGCGACCGCTGGGAGGTCTACGCCATGGCCAAGGCCTCACGAGGCGTGCTGGAGGATCGCGGCGTGGTCATGACCGAGAGCTATGACGCGTTCATTGCCCGGGTAACACGGGAGCTCGACATATGAGTATGGAATTGATGGTCAAGGCCATGAAAACCAAGGTGGGCAACCCGCTGCGCAAGCTGGTGCTGGTCAAGCTGGCCGACAACGCCAGTGATCAGGGCGAGTGCTGGCCGTCCTACCAGCACATTGCAGACCAGTGCGAGATTGGCCGCTCGACGGTGAAGCTGCATGTTCGCGAGCTGGAAAAGGCCGGGTTTCTCCGTCGTGAGTTTCGCCGTAAAGGTGAGCTGAATCAGTCAAATCTCTTTCACCTGACTCTCGACGGTGGGGCAGCATCTGCCCTAGTGGGTGGGGCAACAGATAACCCACCTGGGGCAGCACATAACCCAGGGGGTGGGGCAGCAGCTGCCCCCAGAACCAGTCACTCTTCTGAACCAGTCAAGGAACCTAAAACCTTGTGCACATCGGAAGTGGAATTGGCCGAAGCCTTCGAAGTGTTCTGGAAGCTGTACCCCAACAAGAAGTCGAAGAAGGATGCCCGCAAGGCCTGGGAAAAGCTCAAGCCGAGCGCCGAACTTCGCCAGGCGCTGATGACCGCGCTGGGCAACCATCGCGTTTCTCGCGACTGGACCAAGGATGACGGGCAATACGTCCCGATGGCGTCGACCTGGCTGAACGGAGAGCGCTGGACCGACGTACTCAAGCCGGCCGGTAACAGTCAGACCGCCTTCACCAACCTGCCAGCCCACACCGACGACATGTATTTGCAGGAGTCTCCCAATGGCCCAGCGTTCTAATTTCCGCCGCCAGCCTGAACTGCGCACGTTCTCTGGCAACTGCCCGCACCATCCTGAAGTTGAGTCTCGTACCGAGGTGGAACAGTTCGACGGATCGATGCAGGTCCGCCCATGCAAGAAATGCCAGTTCCACGGCCTGCGTGTTGCGGAGCCTGGCAGCGAAGCGCACACCCAGGCCGTGGCTCAGGTTGCGGCCGAACGCCTCAACAGCGCGCTCGTCGGCTCGGGTATCTCGCCTCGATTCTCGTATAGCACCTTCGCTACCTACCGCGCCACCGGCCCGGAGATGGTCGGAGCGCTTGAAAAGTGCAAGGGCTATGCCGATAACTTCGGCGAGCACTTCGCCGCCGGCCGCAATCTGCTCCTGACAGGGAATGTTGGTACAGGCAAGACGCATCTGGCCTGCAGTATTGTTCGTCAAGTGATCGGGCTGAACGCGATCGCGGTGATCACTACCGCCGCCGAGATTATCAGAGTGTTCAAGCGCTCCATGGCCCGCGACTCAGGCTACACCGAGGGCGATGTGATTGATGAGCTGGCGAGCTTCGACCTGCTGGTCATTGATGAGGTCGGCGCCCAGGCGGGCACCCAATACGAACTGGCGGTGCTACATGAGGTGATCGACAAACGCTACAACCTATTTCGCCCTACCGTGGTGGTCTCCAACCTGCATCCGACATCTAAGCCGGACGGGGAAGGGCGCTGCGCCCCCAGCCTAGAGCAATACATCGGTGCTCGGGCACTGGATCGGCTGCGCGAAAACGGCGCCTTGCTGGCCGGTTTCACCTGGGCTTCGGCACGGGGGCGCACATGAACGACTTTCGCGAGCTGTACAGCGACGAAGCGGAACACGCGCTGCTGGGCTCCCTGATGCTGAATGGTGACTTGTTTGATTCGATCACGGCCAGTGTGGGCACCGCCGACTTCCATGATCCGGAAAACGCAGCGCTGTTCCAGGTAATGCTCGACCTGCACGCAACTGGCGCACCGGTTGACCCGGTCACCCTTCACGACTTTAGGCCATATCTTCCCAGTGGCGGGGCGACTATTGCCTACGCCGGAGAACTGGCCAAAAACACGCCCAGCACGGCCAACTGGAAGGCTTACGCGCGGACAGTCACGGAGCGAGCAGTACTTCGTCGTCTGGTGCAGGCGGCCGATGCCGTGCGCGAATCGGCCAACGAGAACAGGCCAGTGGCTGAGATCATCGCAGGCGCCCAGCAGGCGATGGCAGATCTTCGCGACCTGGACACCGGCGAGCCGGATTACAAACGCATGGACGAAGTGGTGAAGCGAAACATTGACATCATCGACGCCAAGTTCAACGGCGCCGTTCAGTCGGGGCTCTCCACTGGCCTGGTAGATCTGGACAAGTTAATCCGCGGCCTGCGCAAAAAAACCGTGACCATCGTCGCCGGCCTACCCGGGAGCGGTAAGACCACGCTCGGCCTGCAGATCGCCCAGCACATCGCCTGCTCGGGTCTTGGCGTGGGCATGGTGTTCTCGCTGGAAATGCCCGAGGAGGAGCTGGCCAACCGCGCACTGGCTTCCCTCGGCAGCGTAGATCTGCAGGTTCTCGATAACGGCCAACTGCAGGATGAGGACTGGCCGCGCCTGACCTCGGCAGTCAACAAGATCATCGATAGGCCTCTGTACGTCAGCGATAAGTCGGGCCTTACCGTCGCGCGGATCAGGAGTATCTGCCGCCAGGTCAAGCGCAAACACGGCCTCGACGTGGTGGTGATCGACTACATCGGCCTGATCGGATCAGATGGCAAGGCGTTCAACCGCACCGCCGAGCTCGGCAAGATATCTACCGGGATCGTCAACATCGCCAAGGAGCTGGAGGTGCCGGTGATTTTGCTGGCCCAGCTAAACCGCGATTCGACCAAGCGCCCAGGGAAAAAGCCCATCGCTTCCGACCTGCGCGACTCTGGCCAGATCGAGGCTGACGCCCACTGCATCATTCTGGTCCACCGCGACATGGATGACGAGCAGGGCCAGAACGGCGTCACCGAGCTGATCATGCCCAAGTGCAGGCACGCGCCGGTCGGTTCGTGCGTTGTGCAGCAGCAGGGCAAGTTCGCCCGCTTCGTCAACTTTGCGGGCCGTGCGCCCACCCAGGAAGAGGTGGAGATCAACCGCCCCTTCGCCGATCAGTACAAGGGGAGAAAAAATCATGGGTAACGTGACGGCGGCGTTGCCGCGCAAAAGCATGAGCGACCTAGAACGCCGCTTTCTGAAGATTGCCGGCGAGGAGTTGGCTAAGGTCAAAGTCGGGGGGCCGAGTGCATTGGCCTACCTTCTGGATATGGTTGCGAGCTGGCATGGCAATCGTGCGCAGATTGGTTTCCATGATTTCGGGCAGCGCTGGCTGATTGATGGTAACGCAAAAAACAAACCTGCTGAGCGGTTGCTGCGTGACCTGTTTGGCCTGAGTGATCCAGATCCGAGGAAAGCCGCATGAAGAAGCGCACCTACACCAACAAGGCCCTGGGCGACACTGAATACCTGCTGGAGCAATGGGGCTGGTGGCGGATGGATGGGATGGGCGTGCCTCGGTACGTGTCACCGCTCTATGCGCTGATTCGCGACAACAACGCCACCGAGGGTGGCATCAAGAATTACTTTGTAACGGACGACGTGGCACTGGTGGTGGATCGGGCGGTGGCCAAGCTTTCCACGCGGGATGCGCAGATGGGCAACTTCATCTGGTTATACTTTGGCGCTAAGTGGCCGGCGTTGCGAATTGCCCGAGACAACGACATGAGCGAAGCTAAGGCCCGCGAACTAATCAAGGCTGGTGTAGCTTGGATTGACTGCGCAATCGAGGCTATTCGGGAAGCTGCATAAGCTTGAGTTGGTATCATCTGGGGTGGCACTGATTAAGTGCAACCCCTGCAATATGTGCGGACTAAAAATTTATGGCAAAGGATAGAGACCGAATTACTCATTCGATACCTGTTCTGTGTCTAGCGTATAGGTGGGAGAACTTTAAAGTTTGCAAGTAAGAAATCATCTACTCCCATTTGCATGCGGTGCCAGCTTCGATCTGTTGCCACTCGACACTGAATGTCTAACGACTGACCAACGTGACGGTCCAAAATTGTCACGATGAGCTTAGGGGAAAAGACGTCGCCATCTAGCCTTTTGGTTGACGACCACTGAATCGAATAATTTTCCGGCTCGTATGCCGGATCGACCTCTACCTCCAAGCTCAGTGTGTCTCCGGGGCGAAGATGATAATCAGGATTGTTCACGTACTCTAGTCCTATTCCGCCGTCGTGAACCTGGTTAAGCTGGCCGCGCGTAAAGGTCTGACCGAAAGAGTCAGTGACTCGTAATATTAAAGGAACATCATATTCTTGTTGCATATTTTGACTCTTATAATGTTCTCGAAGTGACTCAATTACATCATTGCTATAGCAAATTATTTGCTCTGCGCACCGTGCACTAATTGTGTTCGCATGAGCGAGATTATTTCGCGGGGCCTGTATCCTTCCAAGGAAGGTTTTAGCCTCCTCTCTACCATCTGGAAAAGCATGTGCGAGAGAAATTTTAAAATGATTCTTGAAAAGTTCAGGCTTGCAGATTATTTCTATCGCGTCGTCAAGTAAAACGGCATCAATCTTTCTGGGATATCTGGAGGGCTCCCGAAGTTGCCGATCTGCCACTTTGCTCACAAGCGAGCTTTTTATCAACCGGTCGCCATTCGAGTCTTCATGAGCAAAATAGTCCCCATAGTTGGGGGTGAGCGTGTCATCGATTAGACGTCGAAGCCAATGTTCGAGAGATTCGATTTTCTGCTTACAGATGGAACGTATCTCTGAGTCAGGGAGTGACGAAAGCAGTATTGTCATCGGTTATGTACCGGCTGTTGTTAGAGGCAAGACCAACGCATGGTTGGGGGGACGCTTCAAAATAAAGCTTTCCACGCGGATAAACACCTGTTTTCATGACACCGTGTTCAGCTTTTCAAGCGCGACACCACATCGAAAGCCCAGCGTAACCCGCTGGGCTTTTTCGTTGGTGCTATCCCTGAGATCATATTCCCACCCTCATTGGAGGGCGGGCACCAGCCGATCAAGAGGGATGTGAGATGGCCAGAGCAATCTATGTGGATAGTTGCGCGTTTGATGAGCTTTTTAAGCATGGCATTGAGCCGAGAGACATTGATCCCGCTGAATTCCAGCTATTGGTGACAGGAGCAGTGCTAAGGGAGCTCGCAGACATTCCTGAACGACCAGATGAGCCTGGAAAAAAAGCATATATCGAGCGAATCGCTACGAGTGGCGAGATACTTGAGCAAGGCTATTTTGGGTTTGGACCGGGGAACTATGGTTTTGGAGCCGGGGTTTTGGCAGACCTCTCGCAAACGGAGTATCTCGAATCGACCGTGGACCAGCTCGGCAAGAAAAGACCTTCTGGGAGCCCGAAGAACGCTACCGATCGGCAGCTCCTTTCTCACGCGATTGTGTTTGCGGTTCTGACAAATGAACCGACGCTTGGCAATAGAGTTCTGATGGATAAAGCAATTGAGCGTGGCGCAACAGTTATCCGGATGTTTGATTTTGATCCGACCATCGAAACATTCGCTGAGTTTCTGCGGAGGCATTTTCCCGCCAGCGGGGTGGTTTGAGCTTCGGAGCCCAGCCATCGTGCTGGGCTTTTTCGTTTCTGGAGGCTGCATGGAAAAGTTTGAGATGTAGGTGAGCGTAGAAGGTGTTGGATGCCTGGTGCGCCCACTCATTGAGGTTATGCAGTCACTTGAACATTTTCCCGAGCTGCCGCTTCAGGTCTTCCGTGACCTTGTTACCAACAGCCTTCATGACGTTACCGTAAGTTTCGACGGCGCCGCACTTGCCGCAGGTGATCTTCGAGGAGTTTGTCGGCCTGGCCGGCATCTCGAACTGGTCACTGCCGCACTTCTTGCACTTTACGCTTACCTTCATCGCTGATGCTCCATGGTTCGTTCGGTGTGGAAATTGAACGATAGCATGTGGCCGTTCATCGATCTGACAGGGTCGCCATCTGTATCAACCCACATTGAGCCAGTGTGCGCAGTTCTGCGCAGTCAGTGCGCACCTGCGCAGTTTGCGCAAAAGCAGACGCTGCGCGGGTTGTGTGAATGTTGCAGGGGGTTGGAATTGCGCATATTGCGCAGCTAATGCCCCATTGTTTTATGCAGGTTATCGCCCAGGCTTCCGAGCTAAGTCGGTAGAGGCGTCGTCTAATCCCGTGCGGACAATGGGCGGCTACGCGATGAGAGGGCGTGGTACGTGAGCCGGCGATCTGCCCCACCAGAGCTGGAGTTTTGCGCCAGCCACCTGCACCCATTCAAGAGCCCCGCCATTGTGCGGGGTTTTGCGTTTCTGGAAGGTGGCGCCAAGTGGTAGGCAAACCGGTTTGAACCCGGTGCAACTGGAAACGGTAGGGGTTCGACTCCTCCGCCTTCCGCCAATCAACGAGTTTATGTGGGTGAATGCTCAAGGATGAGCAAAGGCCGGATCAGCAGCATGGATCGCGTCCGTTTGCCCGCGCCTATTCGCTTTATTCGGGATAGTCCCCGTCAGCAAACTCAGTAGGTGAAACCATGCCATATGTAGTGATCCCTCAGCCTTTTCCCAATTCGCCGCTGCAGACCCAGTTCGCGACCGAGGATGAGGCGAACGCCCGTGCTGAACAGATGGTCCAGCAGGCGCCCAAGCAGCCCGTGTATGTCGCGGAGCTGAAAACGATGTACCAAGGCTCAGTGACCGTCACCACCGCGGCGGCAGTTGCTCAGCCACTGAATCCCGAACAGGGGTGATTGCACCGCCACGCCGTGAGGCGTTGCAGCGACGTGCCGTATCGTCGAGATGACGACACACAAGCACAAACCGCCAGGGTTCGCCCTGGCACCTATTCAGGCTGCCTCGACAGACACCGACAGGCGTTTACCGAGCGCGGCCAAGGCCTTTTCCACCTGTTCCATCTTCGATGTGTGCAGGAAGTCGACCAGGCGGTCCCCCTGGGCCTGGTGAACGCCCAGCAACCGGCACAAGTCGGCCTTGCGCATATCCCGATCCATCATCGAGTTCCACAGGGCGATCTTTGCCACGGTCACCGCTGGTAAGTGGATGACGTGTTCGCCCGCCTGGGGTGCTGATGCCGCTGGAATCGCTCGGCGCTCGTCGACGTAGATGGATAGCGCACTCTCAATCGCGTCCTGCGCTTCACGGATCGCGTGTTCTTTGTCGTCGCCATAGCTGTTCAGCTCTGGCAGGTCACGGCAGAACACGGCCAGGCCGGGAGCGCTGTCGTCCTGCTCAAAGCGGATTGCGTAGTTGTACATGGTCACTCCTTTGGAGGTGATCGCTCAGCGTGCAGATGTGGTGAAGGGGCTCATCAGAGCCCCAGTTGTTTAATGATCGCCTTGCGGGTCGGTTCGGGCATTTCCTTGCTTCCGTGATCCGCGAAGGTGGTCCTATTGCCGTTTGGGGCGATTACTTTGAAGTGGCTTCCCTTGCCAGCTTCGAAGGTCACCCCTTGGGCCTTCAACCATCGTCTGAACTCGCTGAACTTCATCACCTCGCCTCGTTGTTGGGGTGAGGCCATTATACAACACATTTGTAGTAGCACAACACTTTTGTTGTGAATTTATCCATTAAGGGCTTCCTCCCCCCCCACGAGGCCTTTCCGTTTTCGGTTCCACCACGCCCATTGCTCCGAGCTGGGAGTGCTGCTGGAGCCGGATCTATCACGCTCCCTTGTAGGGAGGACTACTGGATGTCCATGAACATGCCTGAGAAAAACCCCGACTTCTGGGCCCAGGTTTGGCTGGTCCTCTCCAATCCACTGTGGCAGGGCGCAATCATGGCCTTCACGATCACGCTGTTGCGCGTGCTGTACGACGCCAAAGAGCCGAATTACTGGCGCACCTTGTTCGAAGCGCTGCTGTGTGGGGCTTTGAGCCTGTCAGCAAGCAGCATCATCGAGTGGATGGCCTGGCCGCCCAGCTTGTCAGTCGCCGCCGGCGGTGCGATTGGCTTCATAGGAGTCACGGCGATCCGCGACCTGATCATCAGGTTTCTAGGAAAAAAGGCGGATTCACTATGAAGGCAGTTGCAGTGGCAATCATCGTCGCCTTGGTGGGCCTTTTGCTGGTCGGCATCCAGCAGCAGCGAGTCGTCGCCCTGCGCGGTGAGGTCGCTTTCGAGGCCAGCGAGAAGAAAAAGGCCGTCGACGCAAATACTGAAAGCCAGGCCACCATCACAACGCTACGTGCTGAGGCTCTCCGTAATGCCGCATATACAGCGGATCTGGCTAAGCGAATCAAGTCCAGCGAGAAGAAAGCCGAGAAGGCGAGGAAAGACTTTGAAGACCTCAAACGCAACAGTAAGCCTGTTCGTGACTGGGCTGCTCAGCCTCTGCCTGACGGCCTGCGCGGCAAAACCGGTAGTAGTCACAAAGACCCAGGCCGTAAGGCTGGAAGCCCCTGAGCTGATCCCGTGCGAACGAGTGGACCAGGACGAAGCCGACCTTCGCCTCAATGGCGACGTTTGGGAACTGAAGGATAAAGCCATCAAGTTGCTGGACACCTGCGCCGACCAGGTGGACGCACAGATCGTCCGCAGCCAGAGCAAGTAATCCGCGCCACGTTTTCGAAAGCGCCAAATCGTGGCGCAGGATTGGAGATGGCCAGAACAAGACAGCCGTATACGCCGTGCAAGCTCTATATCGACGGCGCCCAGGGGCTGGAGGCAGGCGATTACATCACTACATCAGGCGGATCTGCCTATCTCGTGCAATCCACCCGCACCAGTCCTACACGGCCAGAGCGGCTTTACATGCACTGCCTGCGATGGCCTATCGACCTCATCCCCGATGACGCCAAGTGCTACCGGTTGAACTGGTACCGGCGGTGATCGGCTTCCTGCTCACA
The DNA here is from genome assembly GCF_013386835.1 of Pseudomonas sp. IPO3774. NCBI lineage: Bacteria > Pseudomonadati > Pseudomonadota > Gammaproteobacteria > Pseudomonadales > Pseudomonadaceae > Pseudomonas > Pseudomonas sp. IPO3774. Next base: position 39,400 of record NZ_JACAQY010000036.1, on the reverse strand, counting down.
GACTCACTTCACGGTAATTCAATGACGACAATTGCCTATAAAGACGGCGTCATCGCCTATGACGGCCGTCAGGTCCGTAATGACCGCATCGTCTCCGACAGCGCGTCGAAGTGCCTGGTTGTAGATGGTGTCAGCTTCTTTTTGGCAGGCGCCGTATGCGACGAAAAAGCTTTGATCGCTGCCTACTTCGGCACACCTTCGAAAGTACCTGTGGAGTGTTCCGGTTATGTCGTCGACGGCGGCAAGTTGATGATGATCGGTTATGACGACACGACCGGGATATGGAAACAGGATCTCGATCCAGCGAACCCGGACGCTATGGGGAGTGGCGCGCCATTCGCCTTGGCTGCAATGGACATGGGTGCAAGCGCGGAGGAGGCGGTGCGCGCAGCGATGAAGCGGGATATCTACACGGGCGGCACGGTCCGCACCTTCACCATAGCTCCAGTGGAGCCGAGGGTTACACCATGACCACCATCACTACGCCTCGCGGCGTGCGCAATAACAACCCCGGAAACATCGACTACAACCCGCGCAACGCCTGGCAAGGGCAGCTTGGCCTGGAAGTCGGCGTGCCATCCCCACGTTTTGCACGCTTTGACACACCCGAGAACGGTATCCGCGCCCTGGGCAAGCTGCTGATCAACTACCGCGGCAAAGACGGCATGCCTGGCGTGGGTGGCCCTGGCATCGACACGGTCCGCGAAACCATCACCAGGTGGGCGCCGGGCAACGAGAACAACACCGAGGCCTACATAGCGGCCGTGGCCCGCCGCTTGGGTGTGAATGCCAATGACGTGATCGACGTCCGGAAGCTTGCAACGCTGCGCGTGATGGTCTCCAGCATCATTTCTCACGAATGTGCAGGCTTCGCCTATCCAGAGGCGGTTTTAGCCGAAGGGCTCCGCCGGGCGCTGGCATAACACACACCATTTCAACAACCCGATCTGCAAGCAAAGGAAGCTCCCCCCATGGCTGCTAAATGTGATTGGGCAGCCGTCGAAAGGGATTATCGGACGGGCTGCTATACGAACCGCGAGCTCGGCCGCCGGCATAACGTGTCGGAAGGCAGTATCCGTAACCGCGCTACGAAGGAAGAGTGGCAGAAAGACTTATCGGAGATGATCCGGCAGCGCGTGCGTGAGAAAACCGGGCGCGCCGCCGCCGCTGAAGTTACTGAGGCAACGAACGACGCCGAGATTGTAGAGCAGGCAGCCGAGGCTGGTGCGCAGCTCGTGCGCGGCCACCAGGTGCTGATCGCTCGTGCGCGCGGCATTGCCCAGCAGTTCATTGAGCGTATATCCGAGCAGCTCGCGAACGAAAAAATCAAGGTGATGATCCAGGGCAACAAGGCTATCGAGATCGATATCCCACTGGACTACGTTGGTAAGAGCCTCGGCCACGCCACGCAGTCGATTGAGCGCCTGATCAAGCTGGAGCGTCAGGCCCACGGCCTGGATACCGACAAAGACCGAGAAAGCGCAGGCAAATCCCTTGAGGATCTGCTGGCTGAGGCTGCTGGTGATGGCGAATGAAACGGACCGTCAGCGCCTGGTGCGCGAGGGCGATGAGCTCATTGGGCTGCACCTCGCCAAGCAGCTGAAAGGCAAAGCCCTTCTGCTGAAAGCCCTGGGCAACAAGTGGTACAGGCTCAACGCCCTGTACAAAATCAAGGACAAAAACGGCAAGGTCCGGCGCTTCAAGCCGAATCAGCAGCAGCGCGAGCGGTTCCTCGATGAGCATAACCGCGACATCATCCTCAAGGCCCGGCAGTTGGGCTTCACCACCTTCGAGATGATCGACGCACTCGACGATTGCCTGTTCACCAGGAACTACAGCGCTGGCTGTATCTGCCACACGCTGCCGGACGCTAAGGAGATCTACCGAAACAAAATCAGGTTTGCCTACGAAAAGCTGTCAGGCGACCCGGCCTGGTCGGCAATCTTCAAGCTGATCGGTATGCGCCTGCCGGTACCGCGCAGCGACAAGGATCAGGGCTACATTTTCGACAATGGCTCAAGCATCCAGGTGTCGACGTCGTTTCGGGGTGGCACGCTCCAGCGCCTCCATGTTTCTGAGTTCGGCAAGATCTGCAAATTGAGCCCGGACAAGGCTCAGGAGATCGTCACCGGTGCGTTTGAGGCGGTGGGCCTGGGGAACCGGGTCACAATCGAAAGCACCGCCGAGGGTCGTGAAGGCTACTTCTTCACCTATTGTGAGTTGGCCAGGGCCATCAAAGACGCCGGCCGCACGCCGACGGTGATGGATTGGCAGTTCCACTTCTTCCCCTGGTTCAAAGACCCCACGTATCGCCTCGAGGCATACGACCAGGTGGTGGTGCCGCAGTGGCTGCAAGAGTACTTCGCCGAGCTGGCAACGAAATACGGCATCCGTTTGGATCGCGCGCAGCAAGCCTGGTACGCCAAAAAGGCCGAAGCGCTGCACGACGACATGAAACGTGAGTACCCGGCCACGCCTGACGAAGCGTTTGACCAGGGTATCAAGGGTGCCTACTACCTGACGCAGATGCGTTATCTGAGACAGCAGGGCCGGATCACCAAGGCGGTGACTCGCAACCCTACCTTGCCGGTGTTCACTGCCTGGGACTTGGGCATGGGTGACGCTATGTCCATCGTGCTGTTCCAGGTGGTGGGCCGCCAGGTGCACATCATCGATTACATCGAGCATTCCGGCGAGGGCATGGAGTACTACGGCGACCTGCTCAAAAAGCTGGGGTATTCCTACGGCGCGCACTACGCCCCGCACGACATCGTGGTGCGCGAGATCGGCACGGGAAAATCTCGAATCGACGTGGCAAAGCAGTACGGGATCACGTTCCAGATCGTCCCGCGCGTCTCCCGCAACAGCGAAGGCGTGCAGGCGGTGCGTAACTTCCTGCCGCTGTGCTGGTTCGCCGAGGATGAGCAGGACACCCGGGAATCAACCGGCGATGCGGACACCGGCAAGCCCAGAACCGCGGGCGTGTCACGGCTGATTGACTGCATCGATAACTACCGCAAGGAGTGGGATTTGAGGTTGGGCGTGTACAAAGATCAGCCGCGCCACGACTGGGCAAGCCACGGGGCCAAGGCATTTGAAACCCTAGCTCGCTGCGGAGTCTTCGAGGCTACGGCAGGGGCAATTCCCTCGACCCCAACAACATCAAACACAGATCGAGCCCGACGCAACTGGAGCGCGCACACATGACCACTATGTTTATTGAATGGAAGCAGGTCGCCGACGTCATAGCCCGCCTGGTTGCCCCGCTCACCGTCCAGAGCTTTCAGCTGCGTCGAGATATCGGTTTGGTCCAAGTCGACGCGGTAGAGATCAAGGAGCCGGATGGCGCGCACCCTGCAGTTCGGGTGCAGTTCGAGATGGCTCACGACCTGGGCGTGACACTCAACGTCAAGTTGGCCGAGTTTGCGGCCGACCCTGTCAACTACATGCAGGATCTGCTGGCCAACCTGCGGCAACTAGAGCACGGCGCGAAATTGCGCCGCTCCGGCCGGCAGGCTGAAATCAACAATGTTCATGAGGCAATGATCCATGGCTGAATTAGGTTTGCTGCAATTCAGGAGCGCCGCAGACCTGCATGCTGATGACGTCGCCGCTGAGGAGCAGGCGCTGCAAAGCCGGCGCGCTCTACAGGTGCAGTCGTCTTTGGCAGCGCACATCCGTCGGTGCTTCGAGTCTGCCAAAAACGCCAAGCGTGAAATCGATGATCGGCTGCTGGACTGCGCGCGGCGCCAGAAAGGAAAGCATGAGGAGACGAAGCTCCAGGCGATTCGGGAAGCTGGCGGCAGCGAGATTTATCCCAAGCTGACAACCACCAAGTGCCGAGCGGGTGCTTCATGGATTCGTGACATCCTGATCCCGGTCAATGGTCACCCGTGGGGACTTGATCCAACACCGGTGGCGGACATCCCGCCCGAGTTTCTTGCTGCATTTCAGCAGAAGCTCGCCCAGCAGATGATGCAGTCCCAGCAGTCCCAGCAGTCTCAGCAGGGTGAACAGGCCCAGCAGGGTGAGCCGGGAGGGCAGGGGCAAAAAACGCCGCCACAGACGATGCCTGACCCGACCGAACTGGAAGTGAAGCTGCGTGAACTCATCCAGGCCAAGGCCAAGGAGGCAAGCGAGGCCCATGAAACGCTTATCGCCGACCAGTTGGCCGAGGGCGGGTGGGAAACCGCGCTCGAGGAGTTCATCGACGACTTCACTATCTATCCGGCGGCATTCGTTAAAGGGCCATTGCTTCAACGTGTGCCGCAGATTGCCTGGGGCCAAAACTGGCAGATGATCGAAACAGAGGAGATTCAGCCCCTGTTTCACCGGGTCTCGCCCTTCGATATCTACCCGTCGCCAGACTCGACGAACACCGATGACGGCGCATTCATCATCGAGCGCGAACGCTATACACGGTCGCGCCTGAACGCACTCACGGGTGTTCCAGGCTACAGCGACAACGCGGTTCGTGCCGTGCTTACCGAACATGGCCAGGGTGGCCTGCGCGAATGGCTCGCAACGGATTCGCAGCGCGCACGGCTTGAGGATAAAGCCGGCGACTGGATGATCAACAACGGCGAAACCATCGAAGGCTTGCACTATTGGGGCGGCGCCCAAGGGCTGATGCTGCTGCAATGGGGAATTGATCCGTCCCAGGTGCCGGACGTGCTTGATGAGTACCAGGTAGATGCAATCCTGATCGGCAATCACGTTATCCGCTGTGTGTTCAACCGCAACCCTTTGGGCGGCCGGCCATATCACAAGGCGTCGTTTCAGATCGTGCCTGGCTCGTTCTGGGGCATGGCAATTCCTGAGCTGATGAGTGACGTGCAGGACTTCTGTGGCTCAACAGCTCGTGCCCAGGCCAATAACATGGCGTTTGCCAGTGGCCCGCAGGTGGAAGTGGATGAAGACCGCTTGCAGCCAGGTGAAAACCCGAACGAGATGTACCCGTTGAAACGCTGGCGGGTGAAAAGCGGCCAGACGCCAGGAATGCAGGGAGGGGCGACGTCACCGGTGATTCGTTTTTACCAGCCCGTCAGCATGGCTGGAGAGCTCCAGGCGGTCTATGACTCATGGGAGAAGCGCGCGGACGACGCGACGAACATCCCGCGTTACATCTACGGCGCGGAGAAGGTCGGCGGTGCAGGCAACACGGCCAGCGGCCTGTCGATGCTCATGGAGTCGGCCAACAAGGGGATCAAGGATGCGATCCGCCATATCGACCGTGGGGTGGTTCGCCGCGTCATCGAAGCGTTGTGGCTGTTCAACATGCGCTACTCCGATGACAACGCCATCAAGGGCGATTGCAAGGTCGTGGCCCGGGGCGCAAACGCGATGCTCCAGCGTGAGCAAACGCTGAACGCGCGCACGCAGTTCCTGAGCTTCACCAACAACCCGACCGACATGCAGATTCTCGGTCTTGAAGGCAGGGCAGCGATCCTGCGCAAAGTTGCTGAAAGCTTGGATATGCCCGGCCTGATTCCAACGAAAGCCGAGATGAAGGCACGGGAGGAGCAACAACAGGCGCAGCAGGCCCAACAGCAGCAACAGCAAGCCGCTGCCGTGGGACAGCAGGTCGAAGCGGAAACCGAGAAAACTGCCGCACAAACGGCTGAACTGACCGCGAAGGCCGAGAAAACCCGCGCTGAGGCCCAGCGCCTCGGCATGAGCAACGGCGCCGTGGTCGCCCAACTTCAACATGCAGGTGGCGGAGCCAATGAAACCCAGCAACCAACAGTGGCAAGCCCTGGTCAATCTGACCAACAGCCCGGAATGGAAGCACCTCAAGGAGATACTGAGCAGCCATTTGATGGAGGCCCAGCAGAGCCTGGAGGGGGTGAACAACCTGGAGAGTTTATTCAGGGCTCAGGGCCGGGCGAGCCTGGCCAGGGAGCTGATCAAGTCGTTTGAAGAATCCCGCGAGGCGCTTGAGCGAATCCAGGCAAGCACCTCGCGGTCATCCCAGTAGCTACAGAAAAGCCGCCCACTTGAGGCGTTTTTTTTGTGGCCACTCTCCGGACATTCGGCCAAGTGCCCGGAACCAGTAGCACATCCAGAAGCCCGGACCTGCCGGCTCTACCCAAGGAGAACACGATCAATGAGCACGCTACCCCGCAACGTACAGGCGCAAATCGATGAAGCAACGGCGATTCAGGAAGCACTGAACAAGCCGGCCGAGAACCCCGCACCAGATGCGGCTCCGGCAGCAAATCCCGACGCGCCGGTGATCTCAGATCCACAAGCTCCCACCAAAACGGACCTGGCCCCGGCCGCCCGCGACGATGGTGCTGATTACTGGCAGCAACGCTTCAAAGTCATGCAAGGGAAATACAACGCCGAAGTACCGGCGCTGCAACAGGAAGTGTCCCGGCTGACCGCAGAACTGGCAAAGGCGCAAAAGCCCGCAGGCAATGCCGTGCAGCGCGCAGTGTCGGATCTAACCCCTGAGGAGATCGAGAGCTACGGGCCGGACCTCGTTGCACTCATTCAGCGAGTGGCTGGTGGCCAGGCATCTGCCGCCAATCCCGCAGAGCTGGACACGATCAAAACCGAACTCGAGGGGTTGAAGCAAAAAACCCAGAAAAGCGAGCAGGAAAAGGCCGAGCAGGCGCAGGAAGAATTCTTCCGGCAACTGATTCAGCGTGTTCCTGACGCAGTTGAGATCAACGGATTGCCCGCGTTCCATGAGTGGCTCAGCCACATGGACACGTTCACCGGCAAAGAGCGGCAGCAGCTTTTGATCGAGGCCCAGACAGCCAACGACGCATACCGCGCCGCCGCGCTGTTCCAGGCCTTCAAAGACGCGCAGCCCGCACCGGCGGCACCGAGCCCAGATCGCACCATCCCACCGGAAAACGTTCAGCCACGCTCCACTCGCACCGATCCTACGCCGCCGGCGGAGGGCAAGTGGTGGAGCAATGCTGAAATCAACGAGTTCTATAAGGATGTGGCGTTGGGCAAGCGGTACACCAAAGCCGAAGCGGCTGCGATTGAACAGGACATTTCAGACGCGGTAGCAAATGGTCGCATTTCGCGATAGCACGCGCTCTGTAACGCCGCGAGGCGTCAGGAAATAGGAGCTACACCATGGCAGGTCCAGCACGCGCCGCAGGGCATCCAGACTACAGCTCTACCAGTGCCTCGGGTTTTATCCCGGCGCTCTGGTCGGGCAAGCTGGTGCAGAAGCTGTACGCCGCAACCGTTTTCGGTGAAATCGCCAACACCGACTACGAAGGCGAAATCAAGAACCAGGGCGATACCATCAACATCCGCACCGTGCCGTCGATTGTCATCAAGGACTACAAGATCGGCGGCGGTGTGGTCTACGAAAAGCCGGTCAGCGACAAAGTTACGCTGCAGATCGACCAGGGCAAGTACTTCGCGTTCGAGGTGAACGACGTCGATGCTTACCAGGCCGATATCAAGCTCATGGACGAGTTCAGCACCGATGGCGGTGAGCAGATGAAGGTGGCTATCGACACCCAACTGCTGAACCGCCACTACGCCGACGCTGCAGCGGCCAACCGCGGCGACAACGCCGGCGCCAAGTCCGGCGGCATCAATCTCGGCAAAGCTGGCGCGCCTGTGCAGATCACCAAGGACAACATCCTGGATGTGTTGGTGGACTGCGGCACCGTTCTCGACGAGCAAAACGTACCCGAGCAAGGCCGCTGGGTAGTGCTGCCGGCCTGGATGAACGGCATGCTGAAGAAGTCTGATCTGCGTGATGCGAGCATCATGGGTGATGCCACTTCGGTCTTCCGCAACGGCAAGGTCGGCATGCTCGATCGCTTCACGGTGTACATCAGCAACAACACCACCGCAGTGGACGATGCGGCCGCGGCAAAGCGGGCGAGCAACGTGATGTTCGGTCACAAGAAAGGCCTCACCTTTGCCAGCCAGATGACCAAGATGGAAACCCTGCCGAACCCGAACGACTTCGGCAAACTCGTTCGTGGTTTGAACGTGTTCGGTTCCGGCGTCATCGACCCGAAAGCGATCGGCAACCTGTACTGCAGCCGCTGATCACCATCATCTCCACCCCATAAGCGGCCACCAGGCCGCTTTTTGCTTTCCTCGGAGAAAATCATGATTCGCGAATTGATTGATAAGGCAAAAACAGCCGACAAAGACGGTTTGCTCGAAATGCTCAAAGATCTGGGCTTGAAGGCTGACCAACGCAAGAGCGAGGACACACTACGCTCCGAATTGCTCGCAGGGCTCGAAAAGGCCCTGGCTGACGAAGCCGACGACGAAAACGCGCCGAACCCTGATCTGGAACCTGGCAATGCCGGCACTGCTGGCATCGCTGATCCCAAGACTACCGGCGATCCTGTAGCCGGTACTGACTCCGCTGCGCACGCGGCATCGGGTGATGGTGCTGATCAAGCGGCGGAGGGCGACCAACCAGACGGCGACGCCGCAGCTGCAGAAACTGCTGCTGTTGAGACTGTGCAGGTCGCAGCCGACCCTGGCCCCGGGCGTCACGTCGGGCCTGTCACCGTGAACGGCGAGGACGGTCAGGTGTATCTGCCCGAGGCGCTTGTGCGCGATGCCAGCATCTCAGGCATCAACATGAAGTTGGTAGCAGGCGACCCGCCAACAGCCTCTGCTTTGGCCGAGGCCCAGGCGCCTGATCTCGAAGACGTTGACTATGATCAAGAACGCCAGGCGCCGGTCACCGGCAATCGTCTGCTGCGCAACACCAGGACCGGCTGCGAGTTCGTATGGACTACCGAGCTGGCGAAACTCTCCTACATGCAAGAGGTGTAAAACGTGGCCGTGACGACTGTAGGCAACATCCTGACCCGCGCCAAAAAGATCCTGCAGGAGGTCACTTCCAACGGCACCCGGTGGGCAAACACCGAGCTGCTGGATTGGCTGAATGAAGGGTATGCGGCAATTTGCAACATCAAGCCCAATGCCAGTTCCGTCACGGCCGAAATTACTTGCGCCCCGGGCACCAGGCAATCCATCCCCGAGGGCGGCCTGCGCCTGCTGGAGGTGGTGCGCAATATCACCCCCGCGGGCGGTGGGCTGAGCGTGATTCTCACGACCCGGGGCGCCATCGATTCAACCAGGCGCCGGTGGCACGCCGAGCAACAGGTTGAAGAGATCGAGCAATACATCTTCGACGAAGCGGCACCGCGTCAGTTTTATGTCTACCCGCCGGCGATGGCCACCAGCAAGCTGGAGATCATTTACTCGTCGGTGCCAGACCCGCACGCCCAGGCGATGGCCACCGACTCGGCCGCTGAAAAGATCCGCCTCGATGACTCGTTTGCGCCGGTGCTGGTGGATTACATCCTCTCCAGAGCCTACGCGAAAGACGCCGAACACGCGGCCAACCTCAACCGCGCAACGATGCACTTCCAGATGTTCCAGGCTGCCCTGGGCATGAAAGTGCAGACAGATCGCATGCTTGGCCCTCTGCCGGTCGCCGCCACATCCCAACAACAGGTACCGCAGCAATGAACGTGAGCCAGCTGGTCGACCAGATCCTGCCAAACGTGCCGGGGGTGGTAATCGCCTCTATCCGTGACGGTGTGGTCTGGGCGCTGCGCGAGCTGTGCACAGAGGTGCCGGCTTGGAAAGTCAGAATCCAGCTGTCCGATGGTGAGCAGCAGATCACCGCCGGTCCAGGCCTTGAGCCGATCCGCATCCAGGCGCTGTATCAGGATGGTCGGCCTGCACATTACCAAGTGTTCCAGCCTTCGCCGGACACTGTGATTGTCACCGGTGGCCCTTCGGGGCTGACCGCTGATGTGGTAGTGCGGCCCACGTTTGGCTCCACTGTGGCGGTGCCCCCGGACTGGCTGTTGGACCGTTACTGTGAGGCGTTGATGCTCGGCGCCCAGTACTGGCTGTGCAAGATGCCCGAGAAACCCTGGTCCGACATGCAGCGCGCCCTGATGGATCAGGCAGCGTTCTATGCCCTCTGCACCAATGCCCGATCTGAGGCGCTCGCCGGCCACCAGTCCGGCAGCATAAGGATGAAAACACCGAGGTTTCCATGACATCGATTGCGATCACGTCTTTCAAGGGCGAGCTGCCGGCACTGACCCCGCGTCTTTTGCAGCCGACCAACGCCCAGGCGGCCCGCAACGTAAACCTGCGCAAGGGGTCGCTGCGGGCTGAAAACGCGCCGCTGCCCGTGCTTGGGATTGGCGGCGTGATCAATCCGTCATCTATCTACCGGTACCCATTCGGCAACAACGGCGCCGGGTTCTGGTTTGCCTGGGGCGATGGTCAGCAGGTCAATGCAGCAAAAAGCCCGCTGGCGAAGGATGCTTGGTCGCGGGTGTACTGGACCGGCGACTCGTTTCCCAAGATGGCCCCCATCGGTGTCGCCACTCAGGGCGCCGGGCCATACCCATCCGGGTTTTATCGGCTGGGCATCCCTGCTCCGGTCAGCGCGCCATTGGTGACAGAGCCAGCCGGCGGTGAAGCACCGCCGACCACCACCGTGGGCGCGACGTATGTGGTGACCTATGTCTCAGCCTATGGCGAAGAGGGGCCGCCCAGCCCTGCGTCGAACATCATCAACCGCTGGGACGGCGCGGGCGACCAACTGCCTGGTAAGGTCAACGTTCAACTGCCGCCGTCGCCCAACGGTCCGTACAACATCGTCACCAAACGGCTCTACCGGTCGGAAAGTGGCGGTGAATTCCTGTATTTGGCTGACTTCCCTGTGGCCCAAGGCAGTTGGGTGGACGACGTAAATAGCGATGAGCTGGGTATTGCCTGCCCGTCGCTCACCTGGGATATGCCAGATCCGGCGATGGTCGGCCTGGTCGAGATGCCAAACGGCATATTTGCCGGGTTCTTCGACAACACGCTGTGCTTTTGCGAGCCGTATCACCCGCACGCCTGGCCGGTTGATTACCAAATTTCCTTTCCTGACAAAATAGTCGGGATTGGCGTCACCACTGCCGGGCTGGTGGTTGCCACCACCGGACGTCCACGACTGGTCACCGGCACAACGCCTGCGGCGATGAGCGCTGCTGACCCGGATGCAGACCGTGTGTGCGTGTCCAGGGGGTCGGTGGTCGATATGGGCGAGTACGTCGTCTATGCGTCGACCGAGGGGCTGGTGGCGGTGTCTGGCGGTGAGCCTCAACTGATCACCGACGGGGTGCTGACGCCGGAGCAGTGGCAAGCGCTGAATCCTGCATCGATTCATGCGTGTCGATACGAAGGTCGGTATCTCGCGTTTTACGACGGCGGGTGCTTTGCACTGGCCCCAGGCGAGGGGATCGAGTTCATTGACGCCCAGGCGGCCAACTCCTACTACGACATTGCGGCCTCCACGCTGTATCTGATCCAGGGCAACACGATTGCCAAGTGGCGAGGCGGGCCGCCAATGACCTACCGATGGCGCTCGAAGGTATTCGAGTTTCCACCAGGCTCAGCCAATTTCAGCTGCGGAAAGGTGGTGGCGGCGGCGTTTCCGGTCCGGTTCCGCGTGATCGCCGATGGCACCACTGCGCTCGACGCCGAAATTGGCAGTAACCAGATGTTCAGGCTGCCGCCGGGTTTCGCGGATGCGCGCGAATGGCAGGTGGAAGCGTCCGGCTCGACCGAAGTTTTCTCTATCCAAATTGCGAACACACCCTCTGAGTTGACCTAATGACGACAAAACGCTCAAGCCTTCCTGCACCCAGCAGCAAGGTTTCGGCGGAGTTGCGCCCGTTTTTCAGTGCTCTGACTGAGATCATTGAGACGGGCGAGGGGAATCGCGGGAATGGCCTCGACAAGAAGCTGACCTACCGGGATTTGCTGGAAAGCGGTGCGTTCACGCTCCGGCCAGGCTGGAAGCCAGGTGGTAACGGCGGATTGGTTCCAAGCCCTGGCGTGCCAGACCGGGCAATACCGCCTGCCCCTGTGGGGTTCCAGGGTGCTGGCGTGTTCGGCATGAACACCTTGACCTGGGATAACCCCTACAAGCTCTATCGAAACCACTCGCTGACCAACATTTACCGCAGTGAAACCGATAACTTCGGTCGGGCGACGCAGATCAGTCGCGCCACGGGCATGATGTACAGCGACACAATTCGAGGGGATGCAGTTGACCCCAACGACCCCAAGAAAGGGAAAGTGTATTTCTACTGGATCACCTGGGTTTCCACCTCGGGCATTGAGGGGCCGCCCAACAGCCCGGCCGGCACCGCCATCGAGGCGCAACTCGATATCGACTATCTGCTCAAGCTGATCACCAGCCAGACCAGTCAGAGCGAGCTTGCAAAAGCGCTGGCGAAAGCCATCGACCTGGAAGGGCTGAATCAGACGATAGCAATGCTGGATGCGGCCGCGCAGTCGGCGAGGCTTCTGACGTCCGCTGAGCGATTCCTGCGCGATGACGACAACGTCCAGATCCGCCGGCAAATCACTGATATTCGGGTGCAGACCGGCGAAGACGTGAAGGCGGCTATCACGCAGCTGCAGGAAGTCATTACCTCCGATCAGCAGGCAATCGCCCATCAAATCGACCTGATGCAGGTCAGCGTCGGTAAGGCCCAGGCCGATATCGTCGGCGAGCGATCGGCGCGTATTACTTTGCAGGACGCCGCCACCCAGGCACTGAACGGCATGTCGTCGCGCCTTGAGACCGCTGAGGCGGTGCTGACCGGTTACAGCGAGACCTTTGCAAGTGCTTTGGAAACCCAGGTTCGCAACATGATGAGTCTGGTCGCGCGGATGGATAACTCCGACGCGAAGTACGTCAGCGATCAGCAGACAATCGTCAACGAGTTTGAAGCGACCGCGCGAGCTATCACAACGCTGCAAAGCAACCTGAATGACCAGTCAGCAGCTATCGAGCAGACCCTTAGCACCCATTCCTCGGCGCTTGAGGGGCTGTCTGCTCAATACACGCTCCGGCTCGACGTAAACGGGCTTATCAGTGGCTTCGGCGCTTATAACAATGGCCAGGTGGCTGACTTTTCCATCTTGGCCAACCGCTTCTGGCTCGCCACACCAGGTGCTCACGGCCCGAACTACGTGAACCCATTTACCGTGGATAACGAGCGGGTCTACATCAACACACTGCTGGTGAAAGAAGCATCCATCCAGCAAGCGCAGATCGGCCCCATCAGCATTGGCAAGCTGACTGCCAATGACGGATTCACGCCGATTACCACGATTGGCGGCCAGCTGCGCGCCGAGGCCATTGACGTGGCGAGCATCACTATCGGTTTCGGCCAGATTTACGGGCAGTTGGTGAGCTCGCAGATAGGTGCCGGCGGGCTACCACGGTTCGTGATCGACCCGCAGGCTGGGATATTCATGAACGGGCTCGTGGGTGGGACGCGCATGGTCATGACGGACCAATATCAGCACTGGTACGACGCCGCCGGCGGCCTGCGCATTGAAATCGGGGAGATGATGGTATGACGTCGATCATTCGGTGCCGTGATGCGAATCAGCAGGTCACGTTCGATAGCACGGTTCGAACAATCCGAAAAATGGAGTCGATCCGAACGCAGAGCAACGCCGGTGGCAGCTTGGATCTGACGCAGTATGCGGGTTTCAAACTGGATATCAGCCTGATGCCTGCTGAAAACGTGGGGTTCTCTCCTGTGCCACTTGTGGTGATCAGTGCGGACGGCAATACGCTGACATGGTCCGCAGCGCCCGTGTCCTGCTTTCTGATCCTCGGGATTTCTTCATGAGCATCGGATTCAGGATCAAAAACGACTGGGGTAACCTCGCCGTCGATGAGAACAATCCGATCTTCATCGCGGTCGGCGAGAGCGCTGGGCACGTCGATAACGCCGGCTGGACTGACATCCGCCTCTACAAGGAAAGGGATGGCATCCCGCCGGTGGCGATCTTCCTGGAATACACGTTTTACGGCGTATCAACCAGTCCGACGCCGCCGCTGGTGTTCGCCAGGCCACGCAACGTCGCCTCGCAGGTTAACACCGTCATCGGCTACGTTGCCGCTAAGGGCGCGCCAGGCGCATGGACCGGTATGGTGGTGGTGTTCACCATCACGAACCTCCCAGGCAACCCGCAGAACACCGCGCAGCTGTATCCGCTTATGCGGGCCTATATGTGCGAGTTCCTGGTGGTGTTTTCCGGCGGTTATATCAGCGGCGAGACCCACGGCGTGCGAGTTTGGGCGCCAGGGTCGTCAACGGTGGTGTTCGACTCCGGAAACAATGCAGTCAGCTACAAGCGATCCAATGGCGTCTGGAACTACAGTCACCGCGACCAGGTGCTCAACGACCAATACCTCGAGGCTTGGAACGGTTCGGATACTTTCGGCGCGCGGAACGAGTGGATGCTGATCAGTTCTATCGGAACGGGCTATTACATGCGCTACAACGGTGAGGTAGCTGGTAGCAGGATGATTATTCCAGGCCTGATTGGCGAGCCCGTGCAGCGGCTAATCCTTACTGGCCGTTCTGGCACGCTGATTCATATGCCATTCCTCTTCATCGAAACCAGAAGGCCGGTCGAGCAGGGCGTTGTCCTGCCGACCGGCCCCGGCCCTGCGTAAACTCTTCAGGAAAAATCATGGCTACGACTCATATCTACCGCACTGGCACGGTCAGTATCGCTGCGGGCGCAGTAATTGCGACCGGCGCCGGTACAGCGTGGCTATCCAACGCCGCCAGGGGCGACGTGCTCCTGATCCCGAGCGGCCAATGCTTCGAACTGGTGACGGTCGAGTCTGACAACCGTCTGACACTCGACGCGGGCCCGGCGGTGGCCGTCAATGGTGCGCCGTATGTCCTGCTCCGATTTGCTACCGCTCAGAACGTGCGCGACCTCCTCGAGAAGGTCGAGGAGTTCCTGAAGGATCGGCAGGTGAGCCTCGCGGAGTTCGCAGACTGGGCCACGGGTTCAGCCAACGGCGGGCCGAACAAAGACGGCAAATATCCGCTTACTGACCGGTATGGCACGGTCACCATGGCCGCATGCCCGGCCAGGCTCGCAGTTATCGCCGGTTCCGGCGGCGGCGTTGGTGGCGGGGCCGGAACGGTCAAGAGGCTCAATGACGTTGTACCGGATGAGAACGGTAAACTTACAGTTACCCCCGGCGATATCGGGGCGGCGACAGCGGACCAGGGCAATTTGGCTGATGGTGCCGTGCAGAAGGCGCTGGCTCGCCTCTACAAGCCCTTGCTCACTGATGTGCTGGTGCTCGGTGACAGCCGCGCGTTTCAGTGCACCAAGGGCAACGTAGGCTTTGCCGACTGGGCTGTCTCTGAAACGGGCGGCCTTGCCGCGTTTCCGCTGTCCCTGAACAAAGGGATCGACGGCAACACCACTTCGCAAATGCTGGCACGGCTGCAAACCGATGTAATCGCAAACAGCAATGCCTTTGACGTGATGGTGCATTTTGGTACCGGAAACGACCGGATCAAAGGCATGACGCTGGAACAGACGATTCGAAATCTGGAGTACATGTACTCGGCGTTGATCAAGCGGGGCAAGATAGTCATTGCCATTGCTGAAACGCCAGTAATGGGCGCCAACGTTGGGCTCCCTGCGCAGCAGACCGCGAACCATTTTGCAGTCCACAACTGGTATTTGAACGTTGCACCTAGCCTGGGCGTGGTGGTG
Organism: Pseudomonas sp. IPO3774; assembly: GCF_013386835.1. Lineage (NCBI taxonomy): Bacteria > Pseudomonadati > Pseudomonadota > Gammaproteobacteria > Pseudomonadales > Pseudomonadaceae > Pseudomonas > Pseudomonas sp. IPO3774. The sequence goes on along the minus strand of NZ_JACAQY010000036.1, from coordinate 23,818 downwards.
GTGAACCCCTGGGACGAAATGGTTGACCCAGCATCCGGTTCGAATTTTTGGCCTTTGGGCGGACTTACAGGTGATGGTCTCCATCCCACTGCGGCAGGCGCGCGAATCATTGGCCGCAAGGTCGCTGAGGCATTGAAACGCCTATTCACCTTTCCGGCAGTGCTCCCAACCGCGAACGTTGCTTACGACGCGGCGCTGGTTCCCGGCGGCAGCTTGATTCCCAACTCGCTTCTAACCGGTACCAATGGTGTGCTGGGTGGCGGCAGCAATGCCACCGGACAGTTGGCTTCATCCTGCACGTTGCTGGGGTCGGACCTCAACGGCCTGGCCGTGACCGCTTCAAAGGAGGCGGCAGATTTTGGATTCAAACAGGTTCTGCGGATTACCGGTATGCCGAGCGGCACCACACCGACGCTGACTTTAGAACAGTCGGTGGACGTCTCGAAACTCGCAGTGGGTCAACGCCTGCGTGCGGTGGCTGGTTGGGAGTTCATCAGCGTGAATACCAGCGTGCTGCAGGTGGCCCTCCAAATCGTGGCTGTGGGAGCGAGCGGCACCACCGTTGCCCAGATCGGGCAGAACCAGGAGCTAAATCACGCAATGCCAATCGGGACCATTGCCGGCACGCTTGTCACGCAGACGCTTGCCCTGTCGGAAGTGCCCACCAGCCTCAAGCTTCGGCTGTCCATCATTTTCAAATCCGGCACCGGCCAGGACGCAACGATAAAATTGCGTCAGGCGGATCTGACACGACTTTTCGCGTGAGGGCTTATCAATGATCGAAACACAAGAGCAATTGCTCGCCCGGGTACTCAAGGGCAACCCTGATGCAATCTCATTTTGCGAGACGCTGTTCTCTATCTCGCAGACCCTGGATGACATCGTGGACGGTGATAAACCTCTGACCCCAAACGACGTCTACCAGGCGTTCTGGCTCGCGCTGATTGAGCTGCCCATCAATCCGTTCTACCGCCACTTCGAACACTTCGTTCGCCCGCTGATGGCAGGGGCACTGCAAGACTGGCGCGACAGCGTCACCCTGGAGAGAGAAGGGGACCACCACGGTCGTAGCTTGGCCTTTGTCTTGCGGGATCAGCTCACCGGTCTGGTGGTGCAATGCGCCTACCTCATCGGCGGGAGCGCCTGGATGGCCGAGGTTTCCGCCGGCATACGTCGGTTTTTCCACGACGAGACCTTTTCCGCCTACAACCAGGAATTGATCAAGGAAGTTGCACAATGAGTGGCGGTGGTGGAAAAACCGATAATTCGATACAGGACACGCCCGAACAGAAGTATGCCGCTCAAGTAGCTGCGGAAAAGTGGAACTACGCCCAGGAAAGGTTGGCGCCGGTTGAAAACGCGTACATGAAGCGCGTGGATGACATGGATTCGGCCGGCAGCATGGCCTACGTCCGCGGCAAGGCGAACGCGGGAACTCAACAAGCACTGTCGTCGGGCCTGAAGCAGGTCGACCAAGGCATGGCCCAGCAGTACGGCCTGAATCCAAACAGCGGCCGCTCCGTCGGTGCCCAGGCCGATCTGGCCGCAAGCGTGGGGGCGGCGGGCGGCGATACCATGGCTCGTGCACAGTTCGAACAGAAAGGGCAGAAAATCGCCGGGCTCAGCAGTGTGGCAGCCATCGGCCAAGGGCAATCGTCCCAAGCACAGGCGGGCCTCAACACCGTCGCCAACCAAGCTGCTCAAGACGCCCAGTCCGCAGCGTTTACGAATTTCAATCGCAAGTCTGCAAACCTGCAACTTGCAGGTGCCGCTATGGGAGCTGTTGCTGGCGGAGCAGCCTACGGGCTTAACAACATGGCCCCAGCCAAAACAAATGTTGCCAACTCAACCGTCCTCAATCCTAAAGGGCTGAGCGGGAATATTTACGACAGCGCCAACGGCGCCGCCAATTTTGGGGGGTATGCCTAATGCCTTACTACGTCGATCCGAATGCAGCGTTCGCTGGAAAACAAGGTGCTTCCACGGTGCTGGGCCAACTGAGTCGCTCCCAGTGGGACGATTGGAAAGCTCGTTTTCAGCCCTACGTCGACAAGCTGGCCAGCATCGCCACCAGCGAATCTTTCGCAGGCGAGCAGGCTGCAACCGCCACCGATTCGGTAAATAAAAGCTTTGATAGCGCGGCCCAGGGTTTGCAAATGCAGCAGCAGGGAATGGGATTGATGCTGTCACCCGCACAGCAGGCCGCCCAGGACCGGAAGATGCAACTTGGCCGAGCATCTGCAACTGTGGATGCGAGCAACAACGCCCGCGTTTCGGCGCGCGACCTGCAAGAGCAAATCATGGCCGGCGGGATGGGCCTCAGCGGATTGAAGCCGGGGAGTTAAATTATGGGATATGGACTGATTGGTCTTAAGCAGGAAATGCAGGGAGAAGCTATGCAAGGCCTCTCGCAGGTGTCTCAACAGCAACAGCAAGCCAAGATTGCCGAGGACCAAATGAATCAGCAGGCCAAGGCCAATACTCAATCCAGCCAGGTAGGCATGGCTACAACAGGCGCCATGGTGGGCTCAGCTTTTGGCCCTGTTGGTACGGCAATCGGAGCGGGGATTGGCTACATCGCTGGGTCGTTTATGTAGATGGCTGCGCTACACTCAAATTTTTATTTCTTTGAGAATCGCTCATGGAACTTGCGCTTTGGGTTATCGCCATCTTGCTTCTGCTCATTTACTTGCTGCTCCGTCAGGCGGTGCAGCTGCTGAGGAAAGATCTACCTAAGCTGATCAGGGTTGCCTCAGACTTGAATGTAGAGCGATTAGATCAGGTTACGGAGCGGGTAGAGGATGTGCGCGGAAGCATCGATTCACTCGCTTTAAACCGCTCGCATGAACTGGAGCGGTGAAAATAAACAACCTTTTTCATTGGACTACAGCAGTCATCCTGCCGAGTGATGTCCGGGAAATACTATTGTCGGGAGACAACAATGGCAGGCGGATTAGATACCCGTGGCGGAATGGATGGCTTCACCCAGGGCTTTGGCCTGGTAAGCAATCTCCTCGCGCAGAAGGACCAGCGAGCACTCCAGCAGGCTCAACTCGCTCAACAGGCAGAGGACCGGCAATACGGTCGCGAGATCCAGCAGCAGGAGATGGGCCTGCGCAAAGACGACTTGGCGTATCGCCGGGAAACTGATCAGCGAAACTACACTGACACTCAGGCCCAACGTCAATACCTCCACCAGCGCGATGCCGATAACGCTGCGCGCCAGGATCGCCAATTCCAGGCAACCTACGGCCTTCAGGTGACCGGTCAACGGCAGGCGGCGGCGAGGATGCAGCGCGAGGATCAGCGCTTTGACCTTCAGCAACAGCAGCTGACCCGCCAGATCGGCCGGCAGGACAAAGCTGAGATGCAACAGCAGGATGCGTTCACAGCGAAATCGGCTTATGCCAAAATCGCCGCCGGCGGTGACCTGGATGACAACGACCTCGAAGTCTTCAAGCGCAACCCATGGATGGACCCCCGGCACGTCCTTTCTCCCGCGATGCAAGGCGACGTGGCCACCGCCGGCAAAGTATTCACCGGAGAGCTCAACTCCAATGCACCGGAAGCCTTGGATGCCGTAAATCGGGTGTTCGGTCCTGACATCCAGAAGGGGGGTGGGGGCAAAAAACGCATTGTTCAGGTGATGCCCGGCCAGACCGAGGGCACGGTGGTGTTTGAGCTGGAAGTCACCGGTGATGACGGGAAGAAATACACCGCGCCCATGACCAAGAATCGTGGCACAGCGAACGATGCTGACGACGAAGTGCTCGAGGTGCCCATTGAGAAGTTGGTTGACCGTGTGTCCGGCTACAAACTGCTGAGCGGAGTTTTCAACACCCCTGAAAACAGGCAGGCCGCGCTGCGGTATGGTCAGCAAATGGGGCTGGCCCCGAAAGATCAACTGAGCAAGCCGCTTGCGGCGCCGGTTCAAAAGGCCGAGGACAAGGATCTGGAGGCGATCGCCGCGGCATCAACCATGAACGATCAGTTGTCGAAAATCGGTGAGCAGATCACATCCGGGAAGCTCAACCTCGGCCCGGTCAATAACAAACTCGCAGCGGCGCGCAACGCGATGGGCATGAGTACCGAGGAGTCGAGGAACTACGGCTCGCTCAACTCGACACTCGAGCAATTACGTAACGCCAGTCTGCGCCTCAATGCCGGTGTGCAGACGGACGGTGACGCCCAGCGAGCCTGGAATGAGCTCATCACCAACATCAACGATCCGGCGCTGGTGCAGCAGCGCCTGACTGAAATCCGTGCCCTGAACGAAAAGGCAATGGAGCTCAAGACCAACATGATCCAGCAGCGCCGGCATAACGCACGTGCTGAGCCGCTGGATATCGGCACCGTCATTCCGCAAGTCGACCAGCAGCGCGGCCTCAGTATGCCTTCGGCTGGATCACAGCCTCGTCAGCCAGCAACAACCTCGAAGGCACCACCTGCTGAACTCCCGCACGGTGCCAAATTCCTCGGCTTCGAATAAGGAGCAAGCCATGCCAATCGCAAAGTTTGAGATGCCGGACGGCCGTATTGCTCGTTTCGAGATGCCCGATGGAGCCACCCCGGAGCAGGCTCAAGAAGTGTTCTCCCAGATGGCCAAGATGAGCTCGCCCGCCGCGGACGCACCGAAAAAGCCTGCAGCACCAGAGGTCGGCGCTTTTCGGGCGGGCTTGCGAGGCCTGAATGACGGCCTAACCTTCGGGTTTGCTGACGAAATTTCCGGCGGCCTGGCAGCCACGCTTGAGCCGCTGGTCGGTACCGGCAACCCAGGCAAGACTTGGCGGGAGCGGTATGACCAGAATGTCGCAGGTGAGCGCAACCTCGATGCGGCCTCTCGTGACCAGCATCCGGTTGCAAATATCGGCGGCGGATTAGTCGGTGGTGTTGTTCCAATGCTTGCCAGCGGCGGTACCACTGCCTTGCCTGGCCTGGCGGCTCGCGCTTCGGCAGCGGCAGCTCCCACGACCGCGCAAGTTATTGGTCGGTCGGCAGCCACCGGTTCGGCTTACGGCGGGTTGTATGGCCTGGGATCAGGCCAGGGGGATCTCGCTGACCGCATTCCTAGCGCAGTGGAAGGGGCGGCACTCGGGGGTGTTGTAGGCGGTGCTTTACCTGTGGCAGCAGTAGCCGTCGGCGCCGTCAAGCGTGCGCTTACTTCATCAGAGAACTCGGCAAACCGTCAACTTCAGCGCGCGCTTGAGCGAGACGGCATTAGCCTTGAGGAGTGGCAGCGTCGGGTTCAGGCCATGCGTGAAGAAAACTCGGCCGCTCTGCCCGTCGACGCTGGGGGCGAGAACGTAGCAGGCCTTCTGGAGCGTGTAGCGAACACGCCAGGTGCTGGGCGCACCAAGATCATTCCAGCGCTGAACGAACGCCAGGCAGCTCAACCTGATCGCGTAGCTGAGCAACTGTACAGGCTGACCGGCGCAGGTCGTGGCCGTGACAAACCGGTGGCTATGTCCGATTCCAAAGAGATGACTATTTGGCAGCCGCCTGCACCGGGCTCGCGTGAGGGCGATGCGATGTCGAAGGTCGCCGACGATATGGCCGCCGGCGGCACACCAGAACAGCGCCGGAGTGCCTACCGTGCCCTTGAAGACACGATGAAAGAGCGCGCCAAAGCGGCCGCGCCCTTATACGAGCAGGCTTACAAAGAGCCGGTGCCCTGGACCAAGGAGCTTGAGGAGTTAATGGCCCGCCCGGCTATGCAGACGGCATTCCGTGATGCTAAGACGCGCGCTGGAAACCAAGGCCGCCCGTTCTACGGAAAGTTTGTGGAATTGGCCGACGATGGAACGTTCACCGTCAAGGATGTGCCCAGCACCGGCGACCTGGACATCATGAAGAAAAACCTCGATGACCAGATTGGCGCGTTCATGCGGTCGGGGGAGAAGGGCCGGGCAGGCGACATCATCAACATCAAAAACAAGCTGCTCGGCATCATGGATGAGCACAGCCCCACCTATTCCAAAGCGCGAAAAGTCTGGTCTGACGACTCCAGCTATATGGGCGCAACTGAGAAAGGGCGCGATCTGATTTTCAATCAAAAAATGAGCCCAGAGGAGTTCGCTGACACTTTCCGTAGAATGTCGCCTGCCGACCGAGAAGGCTTCGCGACTGGTGCGGTTTCGTCTGTGATCGGCAAAATGGGCAGCAAAACCAGCACTTATTCGGACGTCGTCCGAGATCTCAATTCACGGAACATGCGCGAGAAGATCGGTGCAATGTTACCGAATAAGGCTGCGCGGGACGGCTGGAACACTTTGCTCGATCAGGAAGTGGCGTCGACCGCTCTCCGTCAACGAGCAACGGGTAATAGCGCTACCGCCCGGCGAATGGCCGAAGTTGATGATGAGAGCGGGGCGGTGGAAAGGGCGGGCGGAGCGCTTGCTGATCTTATGGGTGGGCGCTTCTTGGCATTGACCGGTAAGACTATCGCGGCTGGCTACAAAGGCACCCGTGATCGACTGCACGCTCGTTCGGATGACGCTGTGGCGGACCGGTTGCTCAAGCCCGAAGTTGCGGCGAAGGCTCAAGACGTTCAGCCGATGCCCGCGATCGAGGCCCCCTCGCAGGTAGCTGCACCAGGTGCTGTAGTTTCGGCCCTGGGCGGCGATGAGTCGAAACAACAACCAACCCCGCCCGAGGCCGCGCGCGCGTCAGTCGCTGCTGGTATTCAAGGGGCTGATCGCACATCCCCAGCACCTGTGGCAGGGCAAATCACTGCGGGCAACATTGATTTGAACGCCAGGCCCACGGTCAGGAACGCAGACGGCTCGATCAGCACCGTTCGATCAATGTCGATCGGCATCGATGGCAAGGAAGTGCTCATTCCCACAGTCAGCGATGACGGCAGGATCATGTCGGATGACGAGGCGATCCAGACTTATCAGCGCACCGGCAAGCACCTCGGTATGTTCAAGAACCCCGAGAGCGCTAATGCGTACGCTGAAAGGCTGCACGAGGACCAGGCGGAGCAATATGGCGACAAGGATGGCGCTAAGCCCGGTGACGTTCTGCCGGTGGCTGGTGACGATCAAGCCGCCTTGCCCCCTGCCAAAGCGCTGGACCTCGCTGCCCGAAGTGCCGCTACCTCTCCGGATAACGATCTGCCTGAACCGAGTACTGCCCAGAAGGAAGCGGGCAACTATCGCAAGGGGCATATCAAGCTGCAGGGGCTGAACATCGCCATCGAGAACCCACGCGGTTCTGAGCGGAAAGGCGTCGATGCGAACGGCAAGGAGTGGTCGCATTCCATGTCCGACCACTACGGCTACATCAAGCGCACCACCGGTGCTGATGGCGACCAGGTTGACGTGTACGTCGGTCCTGAGCCTTTCAGCCAGCGCGTGTTCGTCGTGAACCAGAAAGACCAAGGCTCAGGCAAGTTTGATGAGCACAAGGTCATGCTGGGCTACACCAGCCAGGCGGCGGCGATCAAAGCCTACAAGTCAAACTTCGATAAGGACTGGAGCGTGGGCGACGTCACCGAGATGAAAATGCCAGAGTTCAAGGCCTGGCTCAAGGCTGGCAACACCGCCAAACCGCTGGCAGCCGCGGCTTCGAAGCCAACCGTGAAGTCCATCAATGCCAAAATGGCAGCGGTGCGCCTCGGCGGCATGAGTGCTGAGCGCAAACAGCAGGAGCTGGCCAAGCTGACCCAGGAACGGGAACAGGTCGCCAGTTGATTGAAAGCGGCCTGCTTGTATAGGGGCCGCACCCCACATAATCCGGCCGTGAGGCCCCACCCAATAGGTACTCCAGATGCCTGGACAATCTCCAGACTCGTCACTTTTCACCGATCCGGACCGTTTGAAACCTGGGGAGCGAGAGCCTATCCGCGCACTGAATCCGCTGCCGTTGAGCGGGCAGGCGCTTTGTTCATGCAATTGCGGCTGGTTCGGCCCCGCTGGACAGCGACAGGACGGCGCGTGCCCAGCGTGCGGCTCAATCACGGCTAAAGCGCCCAGCAAGGCGGTTACCCATGTCTACGAGACCATGGCCAAGCTGCTGAACGACAACAGTGAAAGGCTAAAGGGGGCTCAAATCGACTGCATTTCGTTGCGCGCAATGGTGGACCAGTCGGTTCAGAATTGCCGAACGCTTCAGGATGTCCAAACCCCGCTTACCGCAAAGGCGGCTGCATTTGACGCCTCAATGAAGCTGATCGGCCTGCCGGCGGATACGGCGCCTGATGTGTACCCAGGGGTCATTCAGTCCATTCTGCACGACCAGCTTCGCTACACCATGCACCGCGATGTGCTTCGCCTCGATCAGGCTACGTGGGATTCCGTGCAGGATTTCCCGCAACACAAAATGTCAGCCTTGGACTACGACCAGGCGGTCGACCGGCAGATCTCGCGCTGGCGACGTGTTCAACAACATGCTCAAGCTCGACTTGAGGATGAAGATCGCCTGGTATAGGTGGAAGCTACTGAATCGCAGGGAACTGGTTAGCGCCTGACCCCTCACCAGCAGTTTCCCAGCAAGTATTAACGACACATTAAGAAATTATCTTGCGCCAAGTGCAACAGTGCTTTGCTGGGCCATAGTCATTGCCGATGATGATGTGCGGCCGTCGTTCGTTCTCAACGCAGGGGGGGGGGCGCTAATGACTTGAAAGTGCCTTCCACATTCATCAGCGTGGTTTATTCAACCCATAGACCCCAGCTTGACTCTCCGCTTGCTCGAAGAACTATCATCATCGCTGAAGACTGGTGCCAAGGGATGATCGCCCTGCGTGCCTGTTAGAGATATGTTGCTGGTTTTCTCTATTAACCTAAAATTTAAGAGCCATAAAGCTGGTGTGGTTTATATTTTGAAACGACCAACCATTTGATTAAGAGATATTGCAAGCCTCGAAAGCTCATTACTGGCTAGCAGAGTCTGATGAGTGCCCTCGCTACTTTGAATGCTAAGTTCTCGAATACTTATTAGGGCCCTATCTACCTCTCTCGCAACATGGGCTTGCTCTTCGGATGCAGTCGCTATCTGTTGATTTCTATCGTCAATCAGCTGAACGGCCGAAGTAATAGCTTTAAGCGACTGGCCAGCTTCCTCAGCTGTCTGCCGAGTGCTATGGGCTTCATGGGTGCTACTTATCATAGACTCCACAGCTTGAGCGCTACCTGACTGAATGCTGGAGATCATTTGTTCGATTTCTTGAGTTGCAGTTTGAGTGCGATGGGCAAGCGCTCTAACTTCATCTGCTACAACTGCAAACCCTCTTCCTTGTTCACCAGCTCTAGCAGCTTCAATGGCAGCGTTTAGTGCTAAAAGATTAGTTTGCTCCGCGATCGCTCGAATCACACTTAAAACCTTACTTATGTCTTGCGTTTGTCCGGCTAATAATTGGACCTGTTCAGACGTGAGCTCAATCCTGTCGGTTAAACTCCGCATTGCCTTGAGTGTCTCATCAACTTTATCATTACCGGCCGTTGCCGCTTTATTTGAGTCACGAGCTGATTCTGATGTGGAAATAGCGTTACGAGCTACCTCATCCACCGCAGCGCTCATTTGGGTGACTGCAGTAGCAGCCTGCTCGATTTCACTATTTTGTTGCTGAAGGGTCACACTTGCACCCTCTGTTATTGAACTCATTTCAACTGCGGCAGTGCTAAGCTGGGTGGCAGCTTCCGATATTTCGCCGATAGTGTCGCGCAAAGTGGCTTGCATGGTATTAAGCGCTCGCATTAACCTCGCCGACTCATCATTTCCTGTAACCTGAAGAGACAGCCTCAGATCACCTGCGGCTATTTCTTCTGCCATCTTCAAAGAAGAGTTCATTGGTCGAACTATGCTTCGAGTGAGTGCGGTTGCGAGTAGGATTGTTAGAATCAATGAGATGCCAATTACTGAGTCGACAATGGTAAGGCTCCGTGAGTAGACCGCCGTAGCAGTAGTACCTGCCGTCGCCGCACCTTTGACGTTGTGATCTCTTAGTGCAGTAAGCTTAACCTGGTAATTGTTGGCGCGATCTCGCTGTTCTGTATTTGCAAATTCCACAGCTTTCTCATGCTGCGTTCTGTCTAATTCGATTATAGTTTTGAGCCCCTCAATATATTTCTCCATGGTTGCAGCTGCTTCATTAAATGTAGAAAGTTCTTCTTTGTCTGATATTAAATTTTTTCGGTAGTATTCTGTTTGCTTGTTTAGTAAGTTTTGCGCATCGATTAATTGTTGTGCGGCTGTAATTTTTTCTTCTTGATTAGAGGTGGCCAGCAAGCGAATACTTTCTAGTCGGGCGCCTAGCAGTGCAATCTGTATATCGTCAGCAGTCTGTATGCTTGCAAGCCAATTGGTTTCAATATCCTGTTCAGTTCCTCTTAACTTGCCGAGTTGCACATATGAAAAGGACCCTAAGGCAATAACAAGCATGGTGATCATACCAAAACACAGGGCCGATCTCGGAGCGATATTGATGGAACGAAAATTCATAATGCCTCCATTGGCAGAAGCAGACGTGCTGCTAATATTGTTTCCTTATCGGCAATAAACTCTAAAGCATTAATAAAAAAATTCTATCGAAAGGTAGCTTTTATTAGAAAACAAGCTTTCCTGGGGTTTATGGTCACGTAGGTTTGCCAGTTCTAGGCCTCATCAATCGCGATTATTGAGTTGAGGGGAGTTCGGAAGATGCCTCAAGAGGTGAGCCGATGAAACCGCTATAGTAGTCAATAAGTTTTATCTCCCTGATCGCTGATCACCTATGACGAAATAGCTCAGTAAGTGCTAGTCCAAAATGAGCACTGATATGAGCGTAGCAGTAATTTATGCTATTCGCTCATAAGAAAATAGGTTTACTTATCAGATAGTTACAGGCTCGGTGGCGAGTGTCCCAGACTCGCTGTTCATGGTGTGCGCCTCCAGCAGGGGCTGCCTGCTACAAGGTTAGTGAATCCTTGCATTGCTGGGCAGCACGTTCAGTTCCTAGATTCCGACAAACTGTCGACTTACCCATAGAGGAGGAGGCTTCCTCGTTCCCTGGTACCTTCTGTCGGATGCTCTGTCGTTCAGGTATGCGGTGATGGCAATTTAGTATCGCGGCGGCTAAGAATGTACCCTAGCGAGTTGCCGCTATCACCTGAATGAGGCGTGTATGAAGTGGATTCTGCGACTAATTAACCTAGAAGGCGAGAGCGTCTATAGCGAAGCCATGGACATCCATGGCAATAGGCGCGTATGTCGTAAACAACAATTCGCCGAGCAGTTCGAAAGCTTGCCCTCCGCTGAGCACGGATCGAACTATTTCCAGCTGTTGTGGGAGTTTCGCGCTTACGTTATTGAAATTGTTGAAATACACGATGCAGAAAGCCTTGGCGTATCGGGTAGGTCCGCACTTTGATCCGCCGAAAATGCAGATACCTGCGAATCTCGTGACTTCCGAAGCAGGCACAGGCGGCCCTCGGCTCTGACCAAAGCCTAATCAACCTTCGCGAAATTTCGATCCGGGATTCTGCAGGCCTATCAGGGCCAATCCGCGGAAGGATGTAGCCGAAAAACAGGCGAGCTGGCGATCATGAACTGGTAGCGATCGCTATCAGAGCAGTGGCATATCTGGCCGCAGATGCCTGCGGCCAGGGTGCTGTCTGAAAATGAACAGTCAGACGAGAGGGAGCATCATCGCTATCGGTGATAGCTGGGGACTGCGAAGGAACCCAGCTTTTTCGTAGAGACCTACAAGCTGCTCATTGAGCGGGTGCACTACGAGCGCGGTTGACGCGACCGCTTCAGATGCGGCGAGAGATCGCAACACGGCATCTTGAATGAGGTCCAGCGACAAGCCTTGGCCTTGTAGCGTCTTACAAACTCCCATGCGGCCCAAAATGGTAATGGGGTGCTGATCTGGGGAGTTGCGCTGCGCCTTTTTTGGAACAACGTCTGCCCGCATTATGGTCCCGCTCGAGAGCGTGTAATAACCCACGACCACGCTGGAGCCTTTCAGGCAGGTGACAAGAACGGTGGCAGTCTTGGCGAGCTGGGCCTTGATTGCCTTTTTCTTCAAAAACTCGTTAATCGAGTCCTCACCACAGTCGAACTGATCAACATCGTGGTGCTCATTAAGCTTCTCCGGCTGGCTTAGCTCCAGCGGGTCGGCCTGTTCAACAATTTCTGTAGCCATTGGTTGCTCCTTACGGGATTGTTCTGTAAGGCTTGCTCAAAAGCGTCGAAATCATTATCGGCAAGGACGAACAGACGCTGGTCCAAGATTACTTCCTCTGCTTTTTTACAGGCAGCATCCAGGATAAAGCTGGTCCGATCACTTCCCGACAAGGCTGCGGCCACATCGATCAAGTCTCGTTTTTTAAAGTCGACCCTCATGTTGATAGGGACGGGTTTGGTTTTGTCTATTGCAGAGCTGCAAGCGGTTGTTGCCACGGTTTCGGTAGTCATATTCAGGGTCCTTGCAAGTATCGAGATGTAGTTACATTCGCCTCCTAATTTATTTGATGGTGAATCGGCTGGTCTGGAGATTCATGACTGTTTCCTCTAAGTAGTGGGAGTGCCACTGGATCGGTTGGTGGGAATACCACCGGAACGCCGTTTTTCCACGGCACGGGCAAAAGTGGGCCCGTGAAAAAATCATAGCCTTATGTGTAGCTGTTGTCTACACGTAAAGCAGATGCATACACAATTTTGTCAGCGGCGTAGGCGGCGAGCATCCTGCGATGGATGACTGGGTGTCGAAAAGCCAGGTCAAACGAATACACGGGGCATCTGCTATTTGATAGCGTCCAGGGACCAACCTGAAAAAACGGAAGATGGAATGGCGATCAAGATTACGGCACCACTTGTGAATGGCGACTTATGGGACCCGCTCGACGAAAACGCGTCAGGGGAGGACGCAGTGGAGCTGATATGCGGAGATGATCTGCGACCGCCGCCCACCAGCGTGGTCATTACCGTCACCACCGACTCAGGCAAACGGGTAGAGGTCTGGATACCTAACTCCGGCAGCTGCACGGCCAGTGTGAGGATTGACGGAAAATCGGTGTGATGGGAGAGAAATTTGCTGTCTAAAAATACCTCAACCTATTGCGTATTCATTGCCCTAAACGGCAGCTAAATCATGATTGAGTTTTAGACAGCAAAGGTCTGAAAGCCACGGATTACGTGGCATAAGCACGTCTCCGGCCCATACAGCTGCATTATGGGCGCTTGAGTCATAACGAGCTCCGCAAATCCACAGCCTGTATCAAGGGCTCGACTTCGGCCTAGGTGAACCTGCTGCCGTCATAGACGAAGTACATGCCACCGAGCAGCAGCTCGCCACCTAGGACCAACAACACACCAAGGAACTGTCTGATGCTAAACGTGCCCAGGCTGCTTTGCGTGATCGCCTTGCCACTGCTGATGTCCGGCTGTCAGTCCTCCTTGCAGAGTATCCAGCCGGTGGCTGTAACGTGCCTACCACTCCCGGCGCCATCGGCTTGGTTCATGCAACCCGTCGAGCCAAACTTGACCCAGCGCATGCGCAACGAATTGTCGCCATCACCGACGACGGGGATAACGCCAGAATTGTGTTTCGGGCCTGCTAGGCGTAAGCCCGGAGAGTTTCTGGGCATGATTGAAGGTGCGAAAAATTTCAAAATTGAGCGCTACGCTGTCCAGTTGCGCTTGTGATAGCAAGGAATCTGATCTTGACGGCATGAGCTATTGTGGGAGCCGATGAGTGACCTTCAGACCGGCTTTTGATAATGTGCGGTGCTGTCACGCCGAGGACAGGATGATGGTAGACAATCTATCGCCTTGGCCAGTTGCCGAAAGGTGCCGCAGCAAGGAAGTTTTGACCAATTCGGAATAAAGATGAAGCGAATCAGCGCAGAACATAGGGAGATGAAGCAGGCTGCCGGGGAGGCCCGATGGCTCACACGACTGCGTCGAAAGAATAAAATTTATATCCCTGGAAAAGTTGCGCCCATACGAGCTTTGATTGATAGGGATATCTTTATTGCTCCAAGGTACATATCTATTTATGAGTTTGAAAGCAGGGTTAGCCCATATAACGAAACAATGGAGTTTCTTCACCAGATCAGGAAGAAATACCGGTGTCGCGATTGCGTAGTTGACTTTTCTCAAACAGAGAAGATATCTGCAGCGGCATTGGTTGTTGTATATGCCGCAATTGAACTCGCTGGGATGGGTCGATTAGGTAAAGCCAGTGTTTCTCTGTCTCTCAAGTCTCCTGCGGTTAATAGCGCAATAAAATCTAGTAATTTGCATAAGCTTATCAACGGTTTTGAGATTAAATATGCTCTTACGAGCTCCAGAAGTATGCCGATTGTATCTAGTGTTGGCAGAGAGCAAATGGATGAGGTCGTCGATTTTATTCAGCGTAGAATCTACGATGGCAAGATGAGTCCGACGCAAGAGCATGTTTATGGCGATGCGGTATCAGAAACTATTAATAATGTGAGGTTGCACGCGTATCCCGGGGAGCCAAACGAAAATAAACGTTGGTGGCTTATGTGCAGTACTTTTGGCAAGCAACTATACTTGGCGATTTATGATTGCGGGGTAGGGATACCTAAAACTGTAGTGGAGCAACCCTGGTTCTTTCCGCTACTGAAATTTACTGATCCTAAGCTTTACGAAGACATGACTAAAGATATACCAGATTTCGAAAGCTCGGGTGTTAAGATTTTCGGTGCAATTCCCACCAAAGTTTCTGATGAAAGATTGATTTATTTTTCGATGCAGAATGATGTTACTGGAACCCGTCAAGAAAAACATGGCCAAGGCAGTAAAAGTATCAAAGCACTAGTGAATGATACCGATGGTGGCGTATTGTGGGTTTTTAGTAACAATGGTCTGTATACATTCAATGAGGACGGACAGCAACCAGGTGCGTCTAGGCTGAGGAATAAGTTTCCTGGTACGTTGGTCCAATGGAATATAGAGTTATGAGCCAATATACAATTAGTGTCGTGAAAGATTTTAGTAAGCGTCCATACGGTAGATATCCTGATGACGGGGACGGCTGTGGTCAGTACTTTCGAGAAAAGCTCCTGGCGCCGAAGTTGCGAGAGTACGACAAGGTTCACGTAGAGCTTGATGGTTACAATCGATATGGTCGTTCTTTTTTGGATGAAGCTTTTGGTGGATTGATCCGCGAAGAAGGGTTTACTTGGGATGAGCTGCAAGACAAGCTGACTTATTCTCACGAACTAGTTAAAAGTATTGAGGCTCTGATTAAAGATCGAATTGATGCGGCAGGTGGTAAGGGGAAATGAATTTTCAAAACCTTCCCGGCCAGCTTATAGTTTTATTGATCGGTTGGATGTTTACTATTTATCTTCAGTATAACGCGAATCGAAGATCGGAGGCTCTTAAGCGGAAGGATAAAATTATCGATAGGCTGGATAGCTTGTTATCTTGGGTCGAGGATGAAGTTGGGAAAGAAAGTTTTGATGCAAGTCGAGCGGAAGAAGCATATACCGGTCTTATGCTTGAGCTAGAGTTGCGCGTGAATCAGTTTAATGGTCATGTTCACACACCGATAGTAGATGTTGCTATGGTCGGGGCGTTAAGGGGGTTAGATTTCTTCGAGGTATCAGGCAGAGAAGAGCTCAGCTATAAAGCTAGAGCCCTAGCATCCCAGATAGTTGAAAGGATCGAGGTGGGCTGTGATGAGCTGTATTTTAGCCGCTCATTGCTGAGTCGCGTTAATAGGTTCGTGTATGAACTAAGTGGAGTAGCTTTTGGGTTGTTATCAATTCTGATTTTCACTTTATTGATTTGGACTTTCAGTAATTTGTCTTTTGGGTGATTTTCTGTCTCAGCATTCAAATTAGTGAGTTTCTGATGGCAGAATGTCTCTCTATCTATCAAGGGCTTACGTTTGTTCCAGGGTGACCTTGACATGGTGGGAGTACGCGGGTGGCTACGCCTGTGTTGAGAGAGCCGCAAACGCGGAGCTGGTGATATGATGGCGTATAGTCATCATTGTAGGTTTTAAAAATTGCATATGCGAATGTACGTCTTGTTGTTCACTGCTCTCTCCCTGTCTGCCTGTTCTGGCCTGTCGCCCTATCGTTCTGTCGGGCCAGTGGATGAGGCTCTTAAAGCATGCGGCCTCGGGTACTCGACAGAAGTCAGTGCAGCATTCAAAGGTGCCTTCCAATATGCAGACGCGAATAAGTCAAAAGGTATAGATTTCAGTGCATCTATGCAGGACTCCTTGAAAACCCAGCTTACGACCATGCTGGAATCCAAGGAAGTAGGCTCAAAGGAGCGTGCAGAGATTATCTCTAATACTCAGGCTTGCGTCATACGGCTGAGCGATGCTTACAGGCCCAAGGCAAGAAATGAACTCGTGAATGCCTGTATAAAAGATGTGCAGGGAAGATTGTCCGGCGCGGGCTCCACCCAGTCGACGGATACGGTCAGAGGTTGGGTTGTGGACAGCGAGGATCGGGTTGGCGGCATCGACCGGTTAAGGATAAAAGCAGCGCTTCATAGCTATAGCCGGGAAACTCAACCCGTAAGCTTCTATTGCCTGATCAAGGACGGCTCCTATGAAGATGTTGAAGCTGTAAAGGTCAACTGAGAACGGGGCGCAAAACCTTCCCTGTAGGCCGCGTGTTTTCGTTTGCGTAAGCACAAAAAATCGGATGATTTGTCATGTAAAAAAATGACTTTTATCCATATAAAACAGTAGGTTGGGTGTCCACAGTCCCCAGCATGGGGTGCTAGGGGTCGAGTGTTCGAATCACTCCGTCCCGACCATATAATTTAAAAAGGCCGCGAGATTTATCTCGCGGCCTTTTTATTTGCCTGCATTTTTACCCCCTCCCCATAAAACAGCCGGCTATGAATAGCTTTCGGATGTGGATTTACCATCGAATCTGTTCTGCGAACATCAGCCTCG
This sequence comes from Pseudomonas sp. IPO3774, assembly GCF_013386835.1. NCBI lineage: Bacteria > Pseudomonadati > Pseudomonadota > Gammaproteobacteria > Pseudomonadales > Pseudomonadaceae > Pseudomonas > Pseudomonas sp. IPO3774. The sequence goes on along the minus strand of NZ_JACAQY010000036.1, from coordinate 6,942 downwards.
GCCTGATATCAGAGATCAATAGATGGGGATCCGATGACGGCATGAGAAGTTAGTGACGACCAAAGGCACATTACGGCTCTCCCTAGAAGAGATATCATCCCGCCATCAGCTCAAGAGGGGCCTCCTGGCCGGACAAATCCGGCACTCCCTCGAGCATCACGACAAGGATTGTTGCGCATGGACGACATTGTTCAGCCCCTCACGCTCCCAGAAGAAATCCAGCCTAAAGACGTAAAAATCCTTGCCACTCTGGTGGCAAAGCTGAACCTTGCGGATTTTCAGAACGCCATTCCTGTGATACGCGAGCTTCGCATATCGAACGAAACGAGTGATCGTTTCGTCAATGCGACTCTTACGCTTAGCTCGGCCCCCGAGGTGTTTAAGTCTAAGATCTGGCGGATCGACGAGATCGCTGCAGATAGCTTCCGGGTCATACCTGGGCTTGATCTTGTCTTGGACGGCCCGTTGTTGAGTCGCCTGACAGAGTCAGAAATGTCGACCTTTACGTTTGTCCTCGAAGCCGATGACAAGGAGGCGAAGAGCGGTCGCAAGGAAGTTGCTCGGCTTGAACAGGTCGTAGACCTTTTGCCCAGAAACCAGTGGGGCGGATTGCGGCATTTACCAGATATGACTGCGGCTTTTGTTCAGCCGAATGATGCAGCGGTTGAGCGGTTGCTCAAACAGGCAGCCGAGTTGCTTCGTCTTAGCGATAAGCCGTCCGCACTTGACGGATATGAGGGTGGCCCCAAAAGAGCTTGGCAGTTGGCGTCGGCAGTGTGGGGCGCGGTGGCGCGCATGAAGCTCGACTATGCGTTGCCGCCGGCCAGCTTTGAACAATCAGGACAGAAGATTCGTAGCCCCAGTCAGCTTGCTGACTCCGGGTTGGCTACTTGTCTCGACCTGACTCTGCTTTTCTGCGCAGCATTGGAGCAGATTGGTCTTAACCCCGTGATCGTATTCACCCATGGTCATGCTTTTGCTGGTTTGTGGCTTAAGCCAGAAGAGTTTACAACTGCCGTGGTGGATGATGTCACTGCAGTACGTAAGCGGGTGAAGCTTCAGGAGCTCGTGCTGTTTGAGACCACTCTTATTACCCACGCCTCGATACCGCCATTCTCTTATGCGGTAGAGATGGGCACGAAACAGGTAGCCGAAGACGCTGAAAGTGTTTTCGAGATGCTGCTAGATATCCGTCGCGCCCGTTTGCAACGTATCAAACCGCTCGCCAGCTCAGAGGCTCAGATTGCACGTGTCGCCGTTGCTGAGTCTGATGAAGCCCCATCGCTTCTTGTGGAGGAAGGGATTGGCATCGCCGATGACAATATTAAGGTGCAGGTTGAGGATCTGTCTAAGCTCGACCCAGCAGATCGCCTCGGCCGGTGGCAGCGAAAGCTTCTGGATCTGTCGCTTCGAAATAACTTGCTCAATTTCAAAATGGGTAAGCGAGCGCTGAAGCTTGAATCTCCTGATCCCGGTGCTCTTGAGGACATTCTTGCAAGTGGACAGTCTCTGAAGCTGCTTACCAGGCCTGACCTGATGGATGGCGCAGATCCGCGTGAGCGCACACTCTATGAACAGCGTGAGCGAGAAGATGTTCGCCGTCGTCATGCTGAAGATGCTCTCAAGCGTAGGGAAGTATTCGTTGCGCTGACGTCCGCCGAAATGGATGTCCGGTTAACTGAGTTATATCGAAGCGCTCGTACTGCTTTGCAGGAGGGTGGCTCCAACACGCTTTTCCTGGCCATCGGTTTCCTTAGTTGGACGCGTGAGGATAGAGCTGGGCAGAAGTACAAAGCGCCACTGGTCTTGGTTCCTGTCACTTTGGAGCGTAAGAGCGCACGCTCCGGATTCACCATGGTGCTGCACGATGATGAGCCTCGTTTTAACCCGACTCTGATCGAGATGCTGCGTCAAGACTTTGAGCTGGGCTTAGGTTCGCTGGAGCAGGAGCTGCCTCGGGACGACTCCGGTCTGGATATCGTAGGCATTTGGAACAAAGTTGGTCATGCGATTAAGGACATCGCTGGCTGGGAGCTGAACGAGGACGTTGTGCTCTCGATGTTCTCATTTGCCAAGTATCTCATGTGGAAGGATCTTGCCGAGAATGCAGAGCACCTTCGACAGAGTCCAGTAGTCCAGCATCTTCTGGATACGCCACGGGATTCGTTCATCTCCGATACCCCGTTTCCGGAGGCTGAGTCTCTGGACCGTGATTACGGCCCGACTGATGTGTTCTGCCCACTGCCATCTGATTCATCTCAGCTTGCGGCTGTGATGGCCGCAGCCAAGGGTAAAGACTTCGTTCTCATCGGCCCACCTGGCACGGGTAAAAGCCAAACGATTTCCAACATGATCGCCCAGTCGATCGCTCAAGGGCGCCGGGTGCTGTTCGTGTCTGAGAAAATTGCTGCCCTGGATGTCGTGTACCGGCGCTTGCGTGAAATCGGTCTGGGTGAGTTCTGCCTTGAACTTCACTCCAGCAAAGCTCGGAAAACGGATGTCCTTGCTCAGTTACAGTCGGCTTGGGAAGCGAAAGGGCAGGTAGATGCTGCCGCATGGGAGGTGGAAGCGCAGCGGCTCGCGTCCCTGCGTGACAGCCTCAATATTTATGTCGAGCGTCTGCATCGCCGGCACCGCAACGGCTACACCATCTACGATGCCATCGGGACGGTGACATCGGGTGTTGATGAGGCAGTAGCTCCACTTGGTTGGCCATCTCCGGAAACGCATGATCAGAAGGCCATGCTTGAACTTCGAGAGTTGGGCGACCGCCTTGAAGTGAACGCACAGGCTGTGGGTTACAGTCAGCTGGCAGGCAACGCTTTGTCCGGGGTAGGCCAAGCAGAGTGGTCGCCTCATTGGCAGCAACAATTCGTGCAGGCGGCTCGTGACGTGCTTCCCGCTGTGCTTGAAGTCCAGAGAGCTGCCGATCGCTTTGTTGAGCTGTCTGGGCTTCCTGTTACGGAGTACACCCCAACAGCGCTTGAGGGGCTATCGATCCTTTCTCGAGCACTTCCTGCTGCCGCTGGGCATGATTGGCGTTTCGCACTGCGCCCCGATGCTCGCTCGATTTCTAAACGCCTGAGTGACGGCTGCACTTGGGTCGACGAACACCGGAACATTAACTCCAGACTCTCATCCTTCTGGTCCTCTCGTATTACTGCTGAAGCTAAACAAGGCATTGATCTGCTGCAGCAACGCCGCGCTACATTCGTTGATCTAGGCCCGGCCTGGCCAGAAAATGTCACTGACGTTCTCGGGCAAGCTGTCACATTGCTGCGTCAGATAGACGACCTCAAGCACCAGCTAACGGCGTCCTACGGGGATGCGATTGAAGTACTTGATACCGAACTCCTACTGCGCGAATGGAAAGAAGCGGAGGAGTCTTTCTGGCCTAAGTCCTGGTTCGGAAAACGCCGCATCGCTGGGCTATTGGCGCCGACGCAGACGTCAACAGGTGAAGTCGACAATGGCAAGGATCTCGCTACTTGGTCAGAGATTCGGTCGGTGCGCAGAGCAATCGATGAGCTGGAGCCAGGTCATGAGTGTGTTGCTGTTTGGCAAGGTGCCAAATCCGAAGCAACGCATCTCGCGACAGCGATCAAGCTGCAAGAGGCTATTCGGCTTCAGAAAAGTAACGCTGCTTGGATCGATGACGGCTTGCAGATGGTTGAGCAGGGCCAGCTAGGTGATGAGCTGAGAGAGGAACTTCACCGGCTGCGTGCGCTGACTCGTCTCGATGCGGGGTTAGATGAGCTGGTTGATCTCAGCTCAGCAACTAGCTCTCTTTGGAACGGGTTGACCACGGATATTGACGTGCTGACTGCAGCTCTGCGCTTCCAGGCTGAACGACGTGACATAGAAGAATGTGGCCGACTTGTCGACGACCATCCTTATGTAGAGGAGGGGCGTTGTGGCTCGTCGTTAAAAGCAGATTTTGAGTTGCTTAAGAACAGAGCAGCAGTTGAGCGAGAGTTGGTAGATCTGGCCGATTTGCGAGAAATCGTTCCTGCCTGGAATGACCTGAAGACGAAAGTTGACGTCGTGCGCAGTGCGTCAGCGTTTCAGGGGGAGATAGCTACCGCGGTGGCGAAGCTGGCACTCAATCCTGAGCAGGTCGCGGCCTACAAAATACCGCTTCAAACTCTGTTGGGGGATGGTAACGCACTACTTGAACCGGAGGCTGCTATAGCCAATGCCGGTGTTGCTCTTCGAGAAAAGCTTGAGTTGCTACAGGCACGAGCGGCGCACCTGACGGCTGTCGGTCATTTCACCGAAATGGGCGTCATCGAAACCGCTCACCTGGCGCTACGTGATATCAAGACAAACTGCGAAACTGTTGTTTCGTCTGAATCGCGCCTTAAGGCATGGTGTGCTTGGCGGAAGGTTCGCGATGAAGCTTACGCTGCCGGCCTGGCGCCGATTGTTCAAGCTATGGAAACAGGAGGCATCGCCTTTGGAAAGGTCCGTCGTGTATTAGAAGTAAATTATGCTCGCTGGTGGCTGAACACGACGGTCGACAACGAAGAGGTGATCCGGACGTTCGTCAGCGTGGAGCATGAGCAGCGCATTCGTGATTTCCGGGCTTTGGATGACAAGTTCACCGAGTTGACCAAGGACTGGCTCCGGGCTCGGCTATGTTCCGACCTACCAAGCCAAGACAGTGTAAGTCGCTCTTCAGAGTGGGGAGTCCTGCGACATGAGATGGGCAAGAAGACTAAGCACATTCCATTGCGGGAGCTGATGAGTCGTGCGCCAGAAGCGCTAACCAAGCTGACTCCATGCTTGCTCATGAGTCCTCTATCCATTGCTCAGTATCTGCCTCCTGCCTCAACGCCATTCGATCTCGTTATCTTCGATGAGGCATCTCAAATACCTGTCTGGGATGCCATCGGCGCCATGGCCCGAGGGAAGCAAGTGGTGATGGTGGGCGACCCCAAACAGCTCCCTCCAACTTCGTTCTTTAACCGCGCTGAGTCGACCGCTGAAGATGAGGATGTAGAGGCTGATCTCGAGAGTATTCTGGACGAGTGCATCAGTGCCAATCTGCCAATGCGTAATCTTAACTGGCACTACCGTAGCCGCCACGAAAGTCTGATCGCTTTCTCGAACCAGCGATACTACCAGTCGAAGCTGGTGACCTTCCCATCACCGTTTACGGCCGACAAAGCAGTACGGTTATGCCCAGTCCCGGGTGTATATGACAAGGGCGGGTCGCGAACAAACTTAATTGAAGCAAGATATTTAGTTGCTGATTTGGTTGCTCGCCTACAGTCTCCGGCGTTCCGCGAAAGCAGGCGGACCGTGGGGGTCGTAACCTTTAACGGCGAGCAACAGAAGCTCATCATGGACATGCTGGATGAGGCTTGCCGGAAAGACCCATCACTCGATTCGTATTTCGCTGAGTCCGAGCTGGAGCCTGTGTTCGTCAAGAACCTTGAGAGCGTTCAAGGCGATGAGCGAGACATCATCTATTTCTCGACCACCTACGGAAAAGACGCTGCCGGTGTGCTGTCCATGAACTTCGGTCCGATGAACCGCCCTGGTGGTGAGCGTCGACTAAACGTGGCAATAACCCGTGCTCGCCAGGAGCTAGTGGTGTTTTCGACCTTGCGCCCAGAGCATATTGATCTAGCTCGTACGCAAGCGATCGGGGTTCGAGATCTTAAGCACTTCTTGGAGTTTGCAGAGCGTGGCCCACGGGCTCTCGCAGAGGCTGACTTTGGTAGCGTGGGTAGTTTCGACAGCCCATTCGAAGAGGCGGTTGCAGCGGCCTTGGCTAAAAAGGGATGGCAGATATTTACCCAGATTGGCGTTTCCTCCTTTCGAATAGACCTTGGGGTTGTTCACCCTGATGCACCTGGACGGTACCTTGCCGGGATTGAATGCGACGGTGCTACCTATCACCGCAGTGCGACCGCTCGTGATCGTGACAAGCTCCGTGAATTTGTACTGCGTGGACTTGGCTGGGAGATCGTTAGGATATGGTCGACGGACTGGTGGGTTGATGCAATTGGAACTGCCGAAAAGGTACATCAACGGCTGAACGAGATTCTAGCGGATTCCCGAGCCAAGCAGGCTGTCATCGACGCCGCTCAAGAGGCAGAGCGACTGAAAATCGACGCAGCTATGGCTGAGGTCATTGAGGTAGTAAGTCAGGTTACTGTGGTCGCCACAGTCGATAGTGTGGGCGAATCCAATGACCCCTCAGGTGCGTTTCCTGATTTGAAGTATGCCAAGTCGGCATCTGTCAAACCAGATGAGGATGTCCTGGCTTTTGCTCGTCCCCTTGAATATTTGATTTACAAAGAATCCGACCCTCGTCAGGCGGTAAGGTTGGTCGATCCAGATCAGTTCTTTGAGGCGAGCTACACGGAAACGCTGGAGCAGATGATTGCTCATGTCGTGGCGGAAGAGGGACCGGTTCTGGACACGGCGCTTGCAAGGCGCATTGCCCGCGCTCATGGCTGGGTACGAACCGGCTCACGGATACGTGATCGCGTTGACCAAATTGCCCGGGCGCGATTCCGCTCACATGAAGAGGAACAGACAGGAGTCTTTTTTTGGCCGACTCATATCGAGTCGGATGCCAGTGTCGTCTTTCGTAAGCCCGGCGATGAAGACACCACGAGAGGGCTATCTGAAATCTGCCTGCCAGAACTACGTGCTTTGGTTGACGAGATGGCGCAGCGGGGGCACGAAGGAGAGGCCCTAATATATGCGGTCGCGAAGGAAGCTGGTGTAAGCAAGCTTGCTCATGCTGGACGTCAACGGATTGAGAGGGCCGTACGTCTAATGGCGGAGTAAACGAGAGACAAGGGGGCCGTGAAGGTCCTCTTACTTCTGGGAAACTGAACGTGCCCTTGCTCTGAGAAGCGTAGAGTACAAATGCGTTTTTTATGGGCTAACTGATGTTTCGGTGTAAGGGGCCGGTGAACACAC